>CAZSTV010000048.1:0-15540 GCA_964609665.1 uncultured Acidimicrobiaceae bacterium | reverse complement strand
CAACGGTCTCGGTTGAACCCGGAGACCATCACGTTGCCGTTGCCGTTGCCGACGAAGGACCGGGTCTGAGCGAAGGCGACAAGCAGAAGGTGTTCGAGCGGTTTTGGCGAGGTGCGGAATCCGTCGGTGGCACCGGCCTCGGCCTCAGCATCGTCCGCCAAATCTCCGAGCGCCACGGCGGCACCGTTGCGGTCGCCTCCAACGCATCCGGCGGCTCAACGTTCACCATCAAGGTGCCGATTGTCGGACAGAGGCACGGATTGTCCGCTTCCAGCGTGACCGCCGATTCTGGTCGGCCCGGATGAGGGCGTCTGCGTCGCTTTTAGTAGTGTGTAGTGAACGAACCGGAGGCTGCTGAGCATGGCGGACAATCAATGGGACTCCGAGCAATGGGATCCCGAGGTTGCGGGCTCACCTGAACTGCTCAGCGTGGACGGCGACGCTCCCACGTCACGTTCGGCGTCACCATTCACCGACCTGACCGCCGAGATGCAGGCACCGCAGCTGCCGCGGTCGCCTGAACCGCCCCAGTCACCGCAACTCCAAGCGCCGCAGCAACTCCCGTCACCGCAGCCGCAGCAGTTACCGCAACCACAGCAGTCACCGCACTCACAGCAGTTGCCGCAACCGCCGGTGACGCAGACGCGGGCGGTGGCCGCTGCCCCGGAACAGTCCATGGGGCAACAGGCACCGACAACCCCTCCCTCTGTCAGCGGAGCCGGCTGGTCGCCACTCGGCGCAACCCCGGCCACGCCGCCGGTGAGGACCGCTCCCGAAGCGGGCGCAACCCGCTACCTGCCGCCGGTGGCCCCGCCGAGCAACGTTCCCACCGGCCCCGCAACCCAGGTGCCGGTGGTCCAGGCCGAACCGAAGGCCAGAAGAGGTTCTCGCTGGGGATGGCGTGCCCTGGTGTCCTTCATTGCCGGTGGACTGATTGCCGCTTCCGGCTTCGGGGCCGCACAACTTGCGCCAGCCAATGGCTCTGACGTTGACGGGGTGTCCCTCGATGCCGGTGCCACAACCGATGCCACCGCGGCCGAGACGCCGACCACCACCGTGCCACGGCCCGCCAGGGATTCGGGAACCGTGCCGCTCGTTCCGCCGGACGTGGATGAGCCGGCGTCGTTTGTGGCGGTCACCCTCGGTCCCGCGGTTGTCCAGATCGAGACCACGTTCGGTCTTGGGTCTGGCGTGATCTTCGATGACGGCCTGATCCTGACCAACAACCACGTGGTGCAGGACGCTTCATCGGTTCGGGTCAAGCTTGCAGATGGTCGGGTGCTCAGCGGCGAGGTCATGGGGTCTGATGAAAAGACCGACGTTGCCGTCGTCTCGGTAGGACCGGGGCTGGAGTTGCCGATCGCCCAGTTGGCGACCGGACAAAAGGCGTCGGTCGGACAGATCGCCATCGCCATCGGCTCCCCGTTTGATCTGCAGCAGTCGGTCACGGCCGGCATCGTCTCCGCTGTCGATCGGCCGATTCAGAACATCGAGGGCAGCGTCGTTGCCATGATCCAGACCGATGCCCCCATCAACCCGGGCAACTCCGGTGGTGCGCTCGCTGACCGCCAGGGCCGGGTCATTGGCATCAACACCTCCATCCAGACCGACGGCACCGGCAACACCAACGTTGGTGTCGGCTTTGCCATCCCGATCGACACGGCGCTCCGCATCGCCGATCTGCTCATCGCCGGTGAGCCCATTCAACCTGGCTTCCTTGGTGTGCGTGGCGCAGAACCCGAGGGTGGTGAAGCCGGGGTTGAGCTGATTGAAGTCACACCGGATTCCGCCGCCGAAGGCGCAGGTCTCCTCGTTGGCGACCGGGTCCTCAGCCTGAACGGCGCACCGGTCACCGGCTTCTTCGAGCTGGCCGGTCTTGTCGTTGCCAACCAGGCGGGAGACACCGTCACCCTTGAACTGATCAGGGACGGGGAACTCGTGACCATCGACGTGGTGCTCGGCGTCAACGACGGCTGAGGTACGGCGAGCCCCGAGATTCTGCTACTGAGCCCGGGTCTCTTCCCTCAACTCTGGCCCTGAGTCCGGTCCTGAATCAGGCTCGCTACTGGCGGGTCCCCGGGCCCCGGAGCAACGGGCCGTGGGGCCATTAGAATCGAGCTGATGACGCTTCTTTGGATCGTTTTGATAGCCGGTGCCGTTCTGTTGACCGTCGGCGGCGCGTTCGTCGCCGTCCAGCGCCGGGGCCGTGATGCCGAACTGGACGCCGGTGCCGGCGTCGATGTGCTGGAGCGCACCCCATCGCTCGACGTCGACGCCACAAGCCCCGCCGACGTCGCTATCGACGATCGGGCCATAGACGGAGATGTGGCGGTTGACGCCCCGGTCGACGGTGACGTCATCCCGGCCGTCGAAGAGCCCGAGCCCGCGCCCGTCGATGAGCCAAAGCCCTCGTTCTTTGACCGCCTCGGCAAGGCCCGCAGCGCGTTCACCGGCTACCTCGGGGACCTCGTTGGGCTCAGCAGGGTCGATGAAGAAGCCTGGGAAGATCTGGAAGAGGCGCTGGTCCGAGCCGACATCGGGATCAACACCGCCATGATGCTGATCGGCGACGTTCAGGAGAAGGCGAAAGAGGTCAAGGCCGAAGACGGCAAGCAGGTGCTCGGGCTGTTGAAGGAGCGCATGCACGCCGAGCTCGAGGGCAAGGACCGGTCGCTGCGCATCGACGAGGGCAAGACCAACGTGTGGCTGGTCGTCGGGGTCAATGGCGTCGGCAAGACCACCACCATCGGCAAGCTCGGCAAGCGGCTCATCGATGAGGGCAACAGGCCGCTGATGGCTGCCGGTGACACCTTCCGAGCCGCCGCGGCCGAACAGCTCACCATGTGGGCCGAGCGGTCCGGGGCCGAGATTGTCCGCGGCAATGAAGGTGGCGATCCGTCATCGGTGGTGTTTGACGGCGTTGCCGCCGCTGCCGCCAGGGACTGCAACATTGTCCTGGCCGATACCGCCGGTCGTCTACACAACAAGTCAAACCTGATGGACGAGCTGTCCAAGGTGCGGCGGGTGGCGGCAAAGGAGCCAGGCCACGTCAGCGAAGTGCTGCTCGTACTGGATGCAACCACCGGCCAGAACGGCATGTCTCAGGCCAAGGTTTTCACCGAGGCTGTGGACGTCACCGGCGTGGTGTTGACCAAACTCGACGGCTCCGCCAAGGGCGGCATCGTCTTCTCCATCGAGTCCGAGCTTGGAATCCCGGTGAAACTCGTCGGCCTCGGCGAAGGCGTCAACGACCTCGTCGATTTCGACCCCGCCGAATTCGTCGACGCGCTGTTCGAGTAGTCGAAATCGCAGCAACCCGAAGGGTTGCCGTCGATCTTCGACCCCGCCGAATTCGTCGACGCGCTGTTCGAGTAGCAATCTCGTGGTGTTTGGCGGAGTCAAAGCCGTCCTAGAATAGGCACCCGCATGTTTGAATCACTGACAGACAAATTCGAAGGCATCTTTAGCCGCCTTGGGAAGAAGGGGAAGCTCTCCGACGAAGATGTCGAAGAGGTTCTGCGAGAGATTCGCGTTGCCCTGCTCGAGGCCGACGTCAACCTGTCGGTCGTCAAGAACCTGCGCAACCGGATCAGGGAACGTGCCGTTGGCGAAGAGGTCCACGGCGCCCTCAACCCGGCCCAACAGGTCATCAAGATCGTCAACGAGGAACTCACCGCCAGCCTTGGTGGCGAGACCATCAAGATCACCTACGCCTCGAAGCCGCCAACCGTCGTGATGATGGCCGGCCTCCAGGGCTCGGGTAAGACCACCAGCTCGGCCAAGCTTGCCAAGTGGTTTAAGAGCCAGGGCCGCAACCCGCTGCTCGTCGGCGCCGACCTTCAGCGGCCTGCCGCCGTGGAGCAGCTCCGCACCCTTGGCGATCAGATTTCAGTACCGGTCTTCAGCGACCCGTCCGACCCTGTCTCGGTGGCGGCCAAAGCCATCGATGAGGCTCGCAGCACCGGCCGTGACGTCGTCATTGTCGACACCGCTGGTCGTTTGGCCATCGACGAGGCGCTGATGGAGGAGGTCCGTCAGATCTCCGAGGTCACCTCGCCGGACTACACCTTCCTCGTCGTTGACGCCATGACCGGCCAGGATGCCGTCAACGTCGCCGAAGCGTTCCACGACAAGCTCGAACTCGACGGTGTCATTCTCACCAAGCTCGACGGCGACGCTCGTGGTGGTGCGGCGCTGTCGGTGAAAGAGGTGGTCGGACGGCCGATCGCCTTCGCCGCAACCGGCGAGAAGCTCGAAGACTTCGACCTGTTCCATCCAGACCGCATGGCCAGCCGAATCCTCGGCATGGGCGATGTGCTCACCCTCATCGAAAAGGCCGAGCAGACCTTTGAACAGGAAGAGGCCGAAGAGGCAGCAGCTCGGCTTCTCGAAGGCCAGTTCACCCTCGACGACTTCCTTGAGCAGATGCAGCAGCTCAAGAAGATGGGCCCGCTGAACAACCTGGTCGGCATGTTGCCGGGTCTCCCGAAAGAGGTCCGTGACGTTGAGATCGACGACAAAGAAATTGGTCGCATCGAGGCCATCATTAAGTCGATGACCATGGCCGAGCGGACCGACCCGGACATGATTGACACGTCTCGTCGGGCCCGCATCGCCGCAGGTTCGGGTACCAACCCGACGCAGGTTGCAGGCCTCATTTCCCAGTTCAGCGAGATGCGCAAGATGATGAAGCGCTTCGGTGGCATGGGGACGAAGAAGGCAAAGAAGAACCGCCGTAAGGATAAGAAAGGCAAGAAGGGGAAGAAGGGCGGTCGGGTAACCGGCGGCCGGACCACTCCCAAGGGCGGTGTTCAGCCCACCGGCCGGACTACGCCGAAGGGCCAAAAGTCGACGAAAGCGCCGTTGATGCTCCCCGGTCTCGATCGCATCGATGATCTCGATCTGGAGCGAATGGCCGAAGAACTAGACGGTTTCGAGGCCTAGCTAGAGACTGCCAGCGCTACCTGAGGGGCCAAAATCCGTTCTAGCTAGAGATAGCCACGTTCCCTGGTTTCGGCCTCCGGGCCGAAACGAGTGCAGCTCTGAGGGGTTCAATCCGTTGTGGCTGTTGGTGGCCGCGTTCCCTGGTTTCGGCCTCCGGGCCGAAACGAGTGCAGCTCTGAGGGGTTCAATCCGTTGTGGCTGTTGGTGGCCGCGTTCCCTGGTTTCGGCCTCCAGGCCGAAACCAGTGCAACCCGAAGGGTTGCCGGGTAGCCTCATATGTTGCTCGAATGCCGGAGTTTTCTTCCGGCCATCCCGGAGCACAATTCGATCCAGCCGCCCCTTGCGGCGCCGAGAAGCAGAGAAGAGATATTACGTGGCCGTGCGACTGCGCCTAATGCGAATGGGCAAGAAAAAGCAACCTACTTACCGAGTCGTCGCCGCCGATGCTCGTTCACCGCGAGATGGTCGGTTCATCGAGATCGTCGGCACCTACAACCCGCGCTCCGAGCCTTCGGAGATCAAGATCGACAACGCCAAGGCAGTGCATTGGCTGAACCACGGCGCACAGCCGTCGGAGCGAGTGAAGAAGATCCTCACCGTTTCCGGTGCCTGGGAAGCGTTTGAAGCCGGCACCAGCGTTGAAGAGCTGCAGGCCAAGGCACAGGCCGAGGCCGAAGCGGCTGCTGCCGCTGCGGCCCCTGAAGCGGCAGAAGCCGAGACCGTCACGGCCGGAGCATGAGCGATTCGCCAGCCCCAAGCGCCGAAGCGGTGCTTTTGATGGTCTGTCGCTCCGTCGTGAGCGAGCCGGATGACGTCTCGATTGAGGCCAGCGCCGATGGAGATCGGGTTCGTCTCGACGTTTCGGTGAACGCTGACGACATGGGCCGGGTTATCGGTCGCCGTGGTCGCGTCGCATCGGCCATCCGCACGGTCGTCGGTGCCGCTGCCGCCAAAGATGGCGTGGTGGCCGAGGTTGAGTTCGTCGAATAGCGACGGCGCCGACCTTCTTGAGGTCGGCCGGATCGAAAAGGTACACGGCCTCCGAGGCGAGGTCGTTGTTGGGCTTGTCACCAACATGGTGAAGGCCAGAACGGCCGTCGGCACTGAGTTTTGGGCTGACGGTGAGTGGTTAACGGTGCTGTCCGCCCGTCGCCACAAGACAAAGTGGCTCATGACGTTCGACGGCGTCCAGGGTCGCGATGCGGCTGAGCGACTTCGCGGCAAGACCTTGCAGGCCGCGCCACTGCCTGCGGACGCGCTCCCGGATGAACAGGCCGACGGTGCCGCATCAGAAGTGGTCGCCTTTGTGCATGAGCTCATCGGGCTTGCGTTGGTTGACCAGGATGGCAACGATCACGGCCCGGTGGTGTCGGTGGTTGACAACCCGGCCTCGGACCTGCTGGAACTGGGGGATGGTCGCCTCGTCCCGCTGACCTTCTACCAGAGCCACGACGCCAACTCGGTCACCGTTGACGTGCCGCTCGGCTTGTTGACCGAGATTGACGAATCCGGCGAGCCGGTCGGCTGAAACGGAGCGGTCCGGTGCGTATTGACGTCTTGACCATCCTGCCCGAGGTCGTCGAGGGCTTTGCGTCAGCCAGCCTCATCGGCAAGGCCAGACGCGACGGCGTGCTCGATATTCGGGTCCACGACATTCGCGATGCGGCCACCGACGTGCATCGCTCGGTCGATGACGCCCCCTTCGGCGGGGGAGCGGGCATGGTGATGAAGCCGGAACCCGTGTTTGACACCGTTGAAGCTGTCGAACCACCTCGCCCGATCATCTACCTGACCCCGGCGGGGCGCCCCTTCACTCAACAGATCGCCCATGAACTTGCGGCCGCAGACGGATTCACCCTTCTTTGTGGCCGGTTTGAAGGCATCGATGAACGGATTCGAGATCACCTGGTCGATGACGAGATCTCGATCGGTGACTACGTGCTTGCCGGTGGCGAGGTTGCGGCTGCGGTGATGATTGAAGCGGTCGGACGGCTTGTCCCGGGTGTGCTCGGCAACCTGGATTCGGTTGCTGAGGAGTCTTTCAGCGATGGGCTCCTGGAGTATCCCCATTACACCCGTCCGGCGTCGTATCGGGACTGGGACATCCCCGAGGTGCTGCGCTCTGGCAATCACGCCCTGGTCGACCGCTGGCGGCTGGCCCAGTCGCTGGTGCGGACGCTGGCGGTCCGACCAGATTTGATTGCCGCTCGTGGCGGCCTCAGCGACGCCGATCGGTCGATTCTTGACGAGTTTGGGCTCGGTGACCGATCCGCGCCGGACTCTGACCCGGGACCGATAGGCTAGATAAGTCCACTCGGGCCCTTTCTGGCCTGCGTTTGATCTGATACGAACTAGGAATCGACCAATGAACCTCACCGAAGTCGTTGAGCAGGCACAACTGCGAGAAGACGTGCCGGAGTTCTCCCCTGGAGACAACGTAAAAGTCCACGTGAAGGTCATCGAAGGTAACCGTGAGCGTGTCCAGGTCTTCCAGGGCGTAGTTATCGCCCGCAAGGGTGAGGGTCTCCGTGAGTCCTTCACCGTGCGCAAGATCAGCTTCGGTGTTGGCGTGGAGCGCATCTTCCCGCTGCATTCACCGGTCATTGAAAAGATCGAGCGGGTCAGCCGTGGCGACGTGCGCCGGGCCAAGCTCTACTACCTGCGTGACCGGGTTGGTAAGGCTGCCAAGATCAAAGAGAAGCGCGACAACTAAGTCGATCGGTGCGGCACGCCGCAGAGTGATCCGATAGTTATGAGTAGCGAAGATCTCGAGCGATACGAAGCCGAGAGTGAGCTAGCGCTCTTCAGAGAGTACCGAGACGTCATCGGCATGTTCCGCTACGTCGTCGAAACCGACCGGCGCTCCTACCTTGCGAACAAGGTGGAGAAGGTGTCCGAGCCTGGCGCAGACATGACCGAGTACGAACTTTCCGACGCCTGGGTATGGGACATGTACCGCCAGTCGAGGTTCTTGAAGAAGGTCACCATCAACTCGGTCAGAAGCGTGACCGTCGAAGAGTTGCCGGAGCGAGAGCTGTAGTTCCGCTCGACGTAGGCCGTCGGTGGCCCAGCGTCGGCTGTCACTGGCCGCCACTACGTTCTGGTTATGAGCGCCAGACCGAACCGCAGCGAGAGACAACATCCAAGCTCGGGCACGGCGGTTTCTCGATCCGCTGTGTCACACACCCCTGTGTCCCGATCCGCTGGAGCAGCCGGCCCGACGTGGCCGGGCGGCGACACCCACGCCGGACGGTTTGGTCGTTTCGGCGAGGGCTGTGCTGCACAGTGGTATCTGCACAACGGGTACCGCGTGCTGAATGAGAACTGGCGCTGCAGCGAGGGTGAGCTGGACCTGGTCGTGACCGACGGCTCGGCCGTGGTGTTCGTCGAGGTGAAGGCCCGCTCGTCGGGGCGGTTCGGGTCTGGGGCGGAGGCGGTGGGTCACCGCAAACAGCGCAAGCTGCGGCTGCTGGCAACCCGGTGGCTCAGCCAGGTCGGCCAGCACTACGACGAGCTGCGTTTTGATGTTGTCGACGTTGACGCCAGGGGCACCGTTGTCGTTCACCAGGAGTGCTTCTAGGCGTTCAGAAGCGGGAGTCTCGATTGTTCCAACAGCCGCGGTGCCAGTGGCGGCGTAGATCGGGGGCATCGGGCGGGATGGCCACCATGTGCCCCATCCCGACGGGGATGTCTCGGTTGCAGCCTGGGCAGAGGTAGACCTTGACCGCCTCGTAGGGCTGAATGAAGCGAACCTCTGCGTCGTCGGTGTCGGAAGGATCGGCGACTCGTGGCACCGACTTCTTCTTCGGTCGTGCCTTCTTCGCCTTGGCCTTCTTAGCCTTCGACTTCTGAGAGCCGGTCTTTTGGGAAGCGGACTGAGCGTTGGCAGACTTCGGCTTGTGACGCTTCGTTTTGTCGCTGTAGGCCGCCGGGCCACGTGCCTTTTTCGTCATCCGAGCGCCGCCCAGACCACGAGACCGATGACCACGACAAAGGCCGCTCCCACGAACCAGAAATCGAACGGTGAAGACCTATGCTTTCGATTCGGATCGAAACCCATAGGAGCAGTATGGCCAGCAAACGGCAGATGTCGGTCTCTGCCATCACGAGAACAATCCTGATCGCACTTCTCGGGGCGATGTTGCTGGTCACCGGGTGCGTCGCCGAATCGCCTGAGGTCACCATCGATGACCCGGTCCTCATCGAGGGTCGCGATGTCTACACCCGCAACTGTGCGTCCTGCCACGGTCCTGCCGGTGACGGTGGGGTTGGCCTCAAGCTGAGCGAGGGCGCAGTGATCGAGACCTTCGCCGACATCGAAACGCAGATCGAGCTGGTCCGTGATGGGCGGAACAACATGCCTGCCTACGGCGATCGGTTGACCGAGGAACAGATCGACGCCGTTGTTCGCTACACCCGTGAGGTGCTGTAGTCCGTCACTTTCGGACTCGGACTAGAGTTCTGCCATGGCGGAAGTTGATACAGGTGCTGGGTAGTCGTACTTGTGGCGTAGGTAGTGCCGTTCGCATTGGCGTGGCGCTCATCTTGTCGTTTGTGTTGGTAAGCGCTGCCGGTTGCCGGACGACGAGCGCCGAGCCCGATGGCGACCCAGCAACGTTGAGCGATGTGTCGGGGCCAGAGGGCGCCGCAGTTTCAGAGGACACGGCAGTTCCGGACGATGCCGCGGCGCCAGATGAGGCGGCTGCGCCGGGAACGCTACGGGTCGACGCACCGACATCGACAGGCTCCACGACGACGACCGCCGTTTCGACGACCGAGGCCACGGTCGAGACAAGTGAGTCCGCAACAACGTCGATCGCGTCCACAACCGCATCGACCGAGCCGACCACGACGGCTGCGGTATCGACTACCGCTGCCCCGACCACAGCGCTGTCCACCACCGTCACAGCATTGTCCACCACCCGGGCGACGGCAACGACTCCAACGACAACAACTCCAACGGCAACAACTCCAACGACATCGGCCACGACGAGCACGGTTTCCGGTGCCCATCCCGACATCGTGAAGATCATCTCGGTCAGAGGACGGAACCCCGGTGGCGACGGTTGGAAGGACAGCTACTCCGTTGGTCAGAAGTGCTACTGCGCCACCACGTTCGACCACAACATCGGCCCCATCGAGGTGGACACACCGGCTGGCAAGAAGACGGTTCGAGAGGTCTGCGAGAAGATTGGCGACGGCCCCGGGCCACAAGGGCGACCGATCTACAACGACATCCAGTGCGGCAACGGACCTGCCAACGACGCCGGGGATGAGGACGACTGTCCCGGTCGGGTAGACATCGGTCGCGGGGGCTGCGGCCACATCGGCCCCAAGTGGGACCTGACCGTCTTCCAGTGATGTTCGACGCGGCGCCGGTCGCTGTCACAGCCCATCGGTAGCCTTTCGAATAGTTGATCAGACGCCTTTTGTGGTGGCGTTCAACCCTTGTGGGCCTCGGCCTTCCCAAACATTCGAAGTTCGGGGAGTGAGCAGTGCTCGCAACAATTGCGTCGTCGGTCGTCCAGGGAGTGGACGGTCATTCGGTTTCTGTAGAGGTGCATGTCAGCAACGGTCTGCCGGGGTACACCCTGGTGGGGCTGCCGGACGCTTCCTGTCGGGAGTCCAGGGACCGGGTGCGGGCTGCCATTCTGTCCAGTGGGTTCAAGTGGCCAAGCCGCCGCGTCACCATCAACCTGGCCCCAACGGGTTTGCGCAAGCAAGGGGCCTCCTTGGACTTGCCCATTGCGCTCGGCATCCTGGCCGCTTCCGGGCAGATCCAACCGGAGGCGCTGGACGGCTTCGGTGCCATTGGAGAGCTCGGGCTTGACGGCTCGGTTCGTCCAGTGCCCGCGCTGGTGTCCCTGGCCGATGCTGTTGCCGCAGGTCAAGTATTCGTGCCGGAGCACGGTGCAGCCCAGGCCGCCGTGGTGCGGCCGGGGGAGGTACGGCCGGTCGAAAACCTATGTCACGTAGTGGACGGGTTGAACGAGGTGGCGCCACTTCCGGCAGTGGCCAGCCCGACAAGCGAACCAACCGAGCGTTGCTGGTCTGGTCGTGGTGACCTCGCAGAGGTGCGGGGACAGCCCATGGCCCGTTGGGCGCTGGAGGTCTCGGCGGCGGGCGGCCACCACATGTTGATGGTCGGTCCACCCGGAGCGGGCAAAACCATGTTGGCAACCCGCATGGTTGATCTGCTGCCCGGGCTTGAGCGGGAGCAGGCGCTCGCAACCACCCGGGTCCATTCGGCGGCAGGTTTGCGCATCCCGTCCGGTGGCCTTGTTGACCGTCCGCCGTTTCGCTCTCCTCACCACGGCGCGTCGATGGTTGCGGTCGTCGGTGGCGGCACCGCGGCAATGAGGCCCGGCGAAATCAGCTGTGCCCACAACGGCATTCTGTTTCTTGACGAGCTTGGCGAGTTCTCGGTACCGGTGCTCGACGCACTGCGTCAACCGCTTGAGGAAGGGGTCGTACGGGTCAGCCGGGCGGCTCGGGCGGTGACGCTGCCAGCCAGGTTCCTGCTCGTCGGGGCAATGAACCCCTGCCCCTGTGGCGAAGGTGGGTCCAACGGGATGTGTCGCTGTAGTGATGCGGCCAGGGCCCGGTACGCCCGTCGGTTGTCCGGGCCTCTGCTCGACCGGTTCGATTTGCGGGTAGATGTTCGTCCGCCATCGCCTGCGGTGCTGCTCGGCGGCGGACCGGAGGAGTCAACCGAGACGGTGGCGGCCCGGGTGGCCGATGCTCGAGAGCGAGCGTCCGGTCGTGGGGTGAGGTGCAACGCGGAGCTTCCGGCAAACCGCCTGAACGAGGTCGCCCCGTTGACCGACGATGCTGCCGCAGCACTGCGGGTCGAGCTTGAACGGGGGCGACTGACCGGGCGCGGCCTGCGGCGGGTGCGGACGGTCGCTCGCACCGTTGCCGACCTCCAGGGACACGGCCCACAGATCGATGTCGATGTCGTTCGCGCTGCGCTGGCATTGCGCCCACTTCCAAAGACCGTGCTGGGGGTGGCAGCATGACCGAATCCGGATCGACGATGCCCGCTGACCATGTTGCCCGGTTGCTTCTGGCCAAGCTCGCCAACCTCGGACCAAACCGTTCCCGTTGGCTGCTGGAACACACCGAGCCCGAAGTTGTTGTCGAGCGGCTTCGGAAGGGGTTGCTCCCCGTCGATATCGGGCCCGCTCCGCCTGGCGTCACAAAGAAGATGGTGGGGGAGTGGAGTAGCCAGTTACGCAAGACCAACCCGGAAGAGCTTGTTGAGCGCCATCGGAGTCTCGGCATCGGTGTGATGGCCCCCGATGATCCGCGCTGGCCCTTCCACGATGACCCGGAGCCACCGGCGCTGTTGTTCTTCACCGGAGACGTGTCACTGCTGGAGGTAAGCGTCTCAGTTGGCGTCGTCGGAACCCGTCGTTGCACCTCGGTTGGGCGGTCGGTCGCCTTTGAACTCGGGCGAGGACTGGCCGACGCCGGGGTGGCGGTCGTCAGCGGCCTGGCACTCGGCGTGGACGGTGCCGCCCATCGAGGAGCGTTGGCGGCGGCCGGACCAGTCATCGGCGTGGTCGGGACCGGGCTGGACGTGGTCTATCCCGGAGGCAATCGCCAACTGTGGCATGAGGTTTCGTCGGACGGACTCCTCGTCAGCGAAGCGCCGGCGGGCACCCGCCCTCAGCGGTGGCGGTTCCCTGCCCGAAATCGTCTGATCGCTTCATTGAGCAGCGCTGTGGTCATTGTGGAGTCTCACGGCCGAGGAGGAGCGCTGCTTACCGTGGATGAAGCCGTCGACCGAGGCAAACCGGTATTCGCAGTCCCCGGCTCGGTGTTGAGCCCGGCGTCTGACGGCACAAACGGGTTGCTCGTCGATGGAGCGGCGCCGGTCCGCCACGCCGTCGACGTGCTTGGGCACCTGGACGTGCCGGTCGGCGGCGCTGCCCCGGCGTCGCAGGGACCGTCGGAGGAGGCGCCCGTTGCATTATCGGGTCTGGAGCAGCTGATCATGGCAGAGGTTGCCACTGGCCCGGTTCATCTCGATGTCTTGGTGCAAAGCACCGGTGGTGACGTGATGGAGGTGACGGCTGCGGTGCAGCGGATGGCTGCCGATGGCCTGCTGGACCTTGACGGTTCCACAGTTTCTCACCGCTAGTGGTCACCCTGAGCGGTCATTCCGCTACCCTCAACGGCCGTGACCGCCGCCGCACGTTCTCGCTATTTGGACATTTTGGGTTTTCGCCCTCGCACGCATGCCGAGCCCGCCTCGGACGTAGGCGAGAACGTCGACGGCTCCGACCATGACCACACAGTTCCTGCCAGTTCTCTCGGCTCAGATGGTGCGGAAGGAGGTGACACACCCCTCCATGCCAAGGATTCCGATCGTACGTCTCACTTTATGTGGTCCAGTACCGACGGAGAGTGGGAGCGAGACCTCCCGGCGGAGCAGTCGGATGATCTCGCCACCACATCTGACCATCCACAGACCTTGGCGGGAACAGTGGCAATTGAAACTACAAACGAACTCGATGCTGTATGGACGCGTTTTAAGCGCTCCGGAAAGCAAGCAGATCGAGACGAACTGATCGTCTACTACGCCCCTCTGGTGAAATATGTCGCCAGCAGGATTGCAGCAGGCCTTCCTCAAACGGTAGATCAGTCCGATCTGGTGAGTTATGGCATGTTCGGCTTGATCGACGCCATCACCAAGTTCGACCCGGAGCGGGGCTTCAAGTTTGAAACCTACGCAATCTCTCGGATCAAGGGAGCGGTGCTCGACGAGCTTCGCGCCATCGACTGGGTGCCGCGGTCGGTTCGATCCAAGGCCAAGTCCGTGGAGCGGGCAATGGCGAAGTTGGAATCGAAGCTTCACCGGGCACCGACCGACACCGAGATCGCCACCGAACTGGACATCAGCTCTGACCAGTTGAACGGGATCTACAAACAGATCAGTTCTCTCGGCGTTGTTGCACTGGACGAGATGCTCTCGTTCAACGGCAGTGAGAGCCTCACCTTCGGCGACACCCTCGCCGATCGTCGAGAGGGTCCGGTCAGCACCTACGAGCGGGTCGAGACCCGGCAGTTGCTTGCCGACGCAATCAACCGCATGAACGAGCGAGAGAAGATCGTCCTCACGCTCTACTACTACGAGAACCTCACCCTCGCCGAAATCGGCCGGGTGCTCGGTGTCACCGAGAGCCGGGTCTGCCAGATCCATACCAAGGCAGTCCTCCAACTGCGCTCGCGCCTGGCATCGGTCGACCGGGAACCGGTCTAACCACTTCTTTCGGTCCGGTCCGGTCCGGTCCGAGCCGACCGTCGGTCTGGTCTCGGTCGGACCGCGCACGCCCAACTGCATTAGCCGGTCGCGCCCAATGCAGCGACCGCTACCCTCGAACTCAGCAGTTCGACCGCGCCAGGCTTTGCCGCCACCGTCGTCTGCGCTCGGAGCCTATGGCCCCTCGGAAGCTTCACCGAGAGGACCTTCATGGCACGCCAGATCCCGTCACTGCCCGCCAACCACCGACGGCGTATCGTCGTCCGTGCGGCACGTCTGGTCGCCGCCCTCGCCGCACTGACACCACTACTGGTCATGCCAGCGGCCCGACGTTCGGTGCTGCCACCGGAACCCGCCGATGTCGACCTCAGCATCGATGCTGGCCCGAGCTGCGATGCGTCATGGGCGCCACCCGTCACCGCCGCCGTCATCGATGGATTTCGTCCCCCGGCCAACCCGTTCGGCCCCGGCAACCGGGGCCTCGAATATGACACGGTTGCCGGTGACCAGGTATCGGCGGTCGCCGCGGGCGACGTGGTGTTCGCCGGCCAAGTTGGCGGCACCCGGTTCGTGGTTGTGCAACATGGCCCGACCCGCAAGGTGACCTACGGGTACCTGGTTTCAGCCGACGTCGCCGTCGGCGATGCGGTCCGCGCCGGCGACCGCATCGGCAGCGCAGAGGTTGGATTCCATCTCACCCTGCGGGTTCCGCAGGACGCCGGTGCGCCGGATGGGTCGGAGATCTATGTCGATCCCGCCCCGCTACTCATCGGCAACTGCTTCGTCGTGCGGCTGGTCCCGGTGCCGGACGGATTCAACTGATGGTCCCGTCGATCACGAGAAGGACCGACCTAGAACGTTTTGCCCGGGTCCAACCACTTTGGCTCGAACGACGGCTGATAGGCCGCCATTGCGTCGAGCAGCGATGCGGCATCGGCCCGGTCAATCAGCAGGTCTCGGTTCTTGGCCTTCAGCACCTGGTCGGCGATGCAGCGGTCGAAGAAGGTCAGAAGACTGTCGTAGAACCCATCAACGTTCAGCAGGCCGATGGGTTTGGCGTGAATCCCGAGCTGGGCCCAGGTCAACACCTCGGCCACTTCCTCAAGCGTGCCGAAGCCGCCCGGCATCGCAATAAAGCCGTCGGACCGTTCGATCATCATGGCCTTGCGCTCGTGCATCGTGCTCACCTCAACCAGAGAGGTGATGCCACGGTGAGCGACCTCTTTGGGCATGAGGGGCATGGGGATGATGCCGGTGACCGAGCCGCCGGCCGCCATGACCTCGTCCGCTATCAAGCCCATCAGGCCGACCGCACCTCCGCCGTACAC
>CAZSTV010000047.1:0-29153 GCA_964609665.1 uncultured Acidimicrobiaceae bacterium | reverse complement strand
CACTAGGACGGGGACACGCCGTCGTTAGGACGGTGACTTGCCGTCGTTAGGACGGGGACACGCCGTCGTTAGGACGGTGACTTGCCGTCGTTAGGACGGTGACTTGCGGCCGAGCATCCTGGCAACGATGTTTCGCTGCACATCGGAGGTACCGCCGTACACCACTCCCCCGGCCACGTTGCGCAGGTCCTGTTCAACCCCGAACTCGGTCACGTAGCCCCTGGCTCCGTGAGTCATGATGGCATCCATCGCCGAGGCGACGGCCGCTTCGCTCGCCTGGATCTTGGCCAGGGCCGCCGCTTCCATCGACGGGCGCCCCTGTGCATCGAGAATGGCCGCCCGGTACAGCTGCAGCCGAGCGTTGTCGTAGCGCAGCTTCATGTCGGCCAGGCGGTGAGACACCGCCTGAAACTCGCCGATGGGTTGACCGAACTGGATGCGTTCCCGGCTGTAGGCCACCGCGTCGTCGAGCTGGCGCTCCATCGCCCCGATCTGAGCCGCGAGCACGAAGGCCCGTTCGGCTTCCATCGCCGCGGAAAAGATCGAGGCTCCCGATCCCGGTGTGCCGAGGACCTGGTCGGCGCCGACCTCGCAGCGATCAAAGGTGACGTCGGCAAACGGGGTGGTCCGCAGCCCCATCTTCGGTCGATTCTTGCCAACCGACAGACCCGGATGGTCGCTGTCGATGACAAAGACGGTCACGCCCCACTGGCCAAGCGCAGCGTCGCTGGTGGCGAAGACGATGAACACGTCGGCCTCCGGGGCCATGGTGATGTAGGACTTGGTCCCGGAAATGACGTAGCTGGCATCAGATCCGTCGTGTTCGACCACCTCGTATGTGGTGCCCATGGTGAAGCTGTCAGAGCCCGACTCTGCCTCGGTGATGCAGAACGATGCCCGCAGGTCGCCGGAGCAGAGCCCTGGCAGGTACCGCTGCTTCTGGGCGTCGGTACCGAACCGCTCGATGAGCGGCTGCATGGTCCACACCTGGGTGCTGAGCCCGAACAGCAACCCGGCATCTCGACAGCCGTAGCCCAGTCCCTCGAAGGTCAACAGGGCGTGAAACACGTCATTCCCGGCCCCGCCGTGTGCCGGGTCGACCATAACCCCGGTGATCCCGCGCTCGGTGGCTCGGGCCCAGCCCTCGGCCCAAAACTCACACGCCTGGTCTCGTTCCGCCAGGTTGGGGTCGTGCAGGTACTCCTCAGCCCACTCTGCCGTCTTCCGCTTCACCGGATGATTAGTATCGGTAAGTGCATCGATTGCGGCTGCGGCGTCGAAGTTGCTCATATGCGAGTTCTCTTCCCATCGCTTGTCAGCGATTTCTCCGTACTCTACGACCGGAATACCGATCCTCTCTCAGAGCTTCGTAACTCACCCGCCAAAAGATGCGCTTCCCGCCGGGCAATTCGCCGGTGAACACCACCATGACCCACCGATACTCACTCGCCACCCTGGTCCCCGAGGCCGCAGCACAGCACGCCGATGCCGTCGCCGCCGCATGCGACGACCTGCAGCTCACGTGGGAACAGCTGGACCGCCGCACAGGACAGCTCGCCGCGGCCCTCACCGCAAGCGGCGTGGCACCGGGTGACCGGGTTGGCATCTACGTTCACAAGTCGCTTGAGTCCCTTGTCGCAATCCACGGGATCTTACGAGCCGGGGCGGCCTACGTCCCCATCGATCCGATGGCGCCGACCGACTCCATCGCCACCATCGTCGGCGATTGTGGGATTGCCACACTGGTGACCCATGAGCTGCGCCGACCCGGTGTGGCACGGCTCATCGATGTGCTCGCCGCCGCTGGCCGCTCGGATCTGCGAACCGTCATCGGCCTGGATGAGCCGGTGGAGGTGGCCGGTCCCGAGTCCGTCTTGTCGATGTCGTGGGACGAGGTGGCCGGGCTTGACCCAACGGCCCCGGTCCATCGCCTCGGGGACGACCTGGCCTACGTCATGTACACCTCCGGATCCACCGGGACCCCGAAGGGCATCTCCCACACCCATCGCAGTGGTCTGAGCTACGCCACAATGTCGGCGGAGATCTACGGCCTGGGGCCCGATGACCGGGTCGCCAACTTCTCTCCGCTCCACTTCGACATGTCAACCTTCGAAGTGCTGGCCGGGGTGGCCGCCGCGTCCCGGGTTGTGCTCATCCCCGAGCAGTACCTCCGGCTTCCGGCAAGCCTCGCCCAATACATCGCTGAGCAGGGATGCACCACGCTCTACACCGTCCCGTCGCTGTTCCAGCAGCTGCTGACAAGGGGCAACCTGGCCGACCACGACCTGTCGGCGGTCCGGTGGGTGCTTCCCGCCGGCGAGGTGTTTCCTCCCGAGCCGTTGAAGCAGCTCATCGCCACCGTGCCCCACGCCCGCTTCAGCAACGTCTACGGGCCCGCCGAGGTCAACCAGTGCACCTACTACCACTTCGATGAGGCCCCCGCTGACGACCAACCGCTGCCGATCGGCTACGCGTGTCACGACGCCGAGCTTGCCATCGTCGACGAGGACGACAGAGCGGTAGTGGGCACCGAACAGGGCAGGCTTCTTGTTCGAGCGGCGACGATGATGGCCGGCTACTGGGAGCGGCCGGACCTTGATGACAACGGCATCCTGTACCTCACCGGCAACGACGGCCAGCAGCAGCGCTGGTATCGCACCGGCGACATCGTGAGTAGACAACCGGACCCCGCTGTGACCGAGACCGGTCGAGGTAGTGCCACGGTGGCTGCTGATGCGACGGCGGCCGAGCCTGTCAGCGTTGGCGGCATGGGCGCCGCCATGGTGGAGCGGGACCAGTGTCTGCTGTATCACGGCCGCAGCGACAACCAGATCAAGATTCGTGGCAACCGCATCGAGTTGGAGACCGTCGAGGCCGCAGTCGGCTCACTCCTCGGTGTGGAACAAGCGGTTGTCGGCGTGCGGCTGAACGACGGTGGCGACAGCCAGCTCATCGTCCGCTATGTGGCGGCGGGAGACGCTGGCTTGGATGGCTGGCGGCAAACCCTTGCCGCTCGCCTCCCGATGTACGCCCTCCCGGCTGCCTTCGAAGAGGTTGACCGGTTCCCGCTGACCCCGAGCGGCAAGATCGACCGGCGCACCGTGCGAACCGACATCGCCACGAGCGACGCTATTGCCGAGCGTTGACCGGCGGGCCGGTGCACACTGTTTAGGTGCTGACTGCGGACAAACTGATTGGATTGATGGCCGAACCAGAACGGCGACGGGTCATCGCCGCGCTGATCACCTCCCCGGGAGACCTCAGTGACATCGTCGACAGAACAGGCCTGTCGGCCCGCGAAGTCGTCGACGTTTTAGAGCGGCTACACGGCGCCGGTCTGACCGAGCAGGGATCGGACGGGACGGTGATCCTTATCGAGGAGCTGTTCAAGGTGGCGGCCAGAAGTAGCGCCTCCACCGCAACCGCATCGGGTGCGGCACAGATGGAACAGAACGCTGCGACCGAGGCGGAGCAGGTCCTGGCGGCGTCGATCGTCGACGGCACGCTCGTCCACCTGCCACGGAAACGTTCGAAACGTCTTATCGTGCTCGACCGACTCGCCCAGGAGTTCGAACCGGGTCGCCACTACTCCGAGCGAGAGGTCAATCAGCTCCTGCGGCCGTTCGACGGCGATGTGGCCGCTCTCCGACGTTACCTTGTGGACGAGCGGTTCCTCGACCGGGGCGACGGCACCTATTGGCGCTCCGGCGGCACGGTCGACTCCGCCGACACCGAGCGCAATCACGGCGTCGGCCAGGATGGATGCGAGGCATGTGGTTTGGCCGACGGCAGCATTGACCTTCCCGGCGGCCTCATCCACGAGACGGCACACTGGCTGGTAGAGCATTGTGTCGGACCGCTTGGGCTCGCAACGTTGATCGTGAAGCCGAAGCGGCACGTCACCGCCGTCGGTGACCTGCGAGCCGAAGAATCAGCAGAGCTCGGTCCACTCCTCCAGCAGGCGTCCGACGTGGCGTCACAACTGGTCGCTGCGGACCAGGTGTACAACTGTCTGTGGTCCCATTCGGACCGAACGCCGGGCCACATCCACTACGTTGTGCAACCGGTGACCGCAGCGCAGATGGCGGCCCACGACGCCCACGGCCCGCTGCTGCAGACCGCCATGTTCATGGCCGGTGAACAACCCACCTCCGGCGAGGTTGAGGTCCTCGCCGAAACCGCCAGGGGTCTCTTTAGCGAGCTGCGGTGATCGCCTGGTGAACGAGCTCCATCGGGTGCTTGGTGGCCACTCCCGCCGACCCGAGGTGCATGGAACATCCAGGGTTGGCACTTGCGACAACTTCAGGCTCGGCCCGGTCGATTGAGCCAAGCTTGCGGTCCCTGATCTGGCCCGCCAATTCGGGTTCCATGATGGAGTAGGCACCACCGGCGCCACAGCACAGGCCGTCGTCGTCAAGCTCGACCACCTCTGACACGAACGGCCGCAACACGGTTCTGGTCGCCTCGTGCACCCGTTGCACGTGGCGGAGGTGACATGGGTCCTGCACCGCGACACGAAGCTGCAGCGGCTGCACATCGGGTACGGCGGCGAGGAGCCGGTCCATGTGTTCGGCCAGGAACTCGTGAATGTCGTAGACCCGCTCTGAGAACCGCCTCGCTTCGTCGGTGCCGAGCAGATGGCCGTAGTCCTTCATCGCCGCGCCACAGCCAGCGGAGTCCACGATGATCGGAACGTCAGGTTCCAGGGCGCCCATCATTGCCGTCGCCAGCGTTCTAGCGTCCCCGGTCATACCGGCATGGGTCTGCAGCGCCCCGCAGCACGGAGCGAGGTCATTGGTCGGCGTCACACCAAACCCCGCCGCGGTGAGGACTTCCAACCCGGCCCGGTGCACGTCACGCTGCATCGCGTCCATCACGCATCCGGTGAACAGGTAGACGTCGCTGCCGGTGGCGTCGAGCGGTTCCTGACGCAGTGGGATCTCGTCGGAGATTCCCAGCCGGTCCGGCAGGATCTTCAGCCGTTGCGCAACCCCGAGCGACGCGGTGCCGATGGCCAGCAACTTCGGATGGGCCAGGGGCTTCATGGCCAGACGCTGCCACAGTGGGGTCATCTCCCCGGCCTCGGTCAACGTTTCCCTGGTCTGTTCCATCAGGTGTCCGTATGGCACCCCGGACGGACAGGCCGGCTCACAGCCCCGACACTGCACACAGGAGGAGAACGCATCGAGGACCTCAGCGGTCACCGGAGCGTCATTGTCCTGGACCTCCCGCATCAGTTTGATGCGGCCTCGGGGAGACATGGTCTCGTCTCCGGTAACCCGATACGTCGGACAGTGCGGGAGGCACAGCCCACACTGCACGCAGGTGTTCAGCGCATCTTCGTCAAGCTTGAGATCCATGCGATGCTCGCTTTCTCCCCGGCTACTTCTGCCCGGGATCGCGCCCGGGGTTCAGCCGACCGGTCGGGTCGAAATTCTCTTTGAGGCGGGCGGCGATCACCGCGTTCTGTTCGGACTGGGCTCGCAACGGCTGCGGGTTGTCTGCAAACACCAGCCCGAGGCCGATGGCGGCAACGAAACGTCCGGGTTCGGCGGCACCGCCGTCAGCGGTTGATGCAGCGAGCGTCGGTAGCTCGGCCGGGGCCAGCGACCAACGATGTGCGGGCAGCTCGACCGGAAGACCGTCGCCGTTCACCGGCACTTCCCCGAACGTACCGTGTGGCGCGAGCGCTCGGTGTTCGGCGTCCACATCGGGCTGGTGACCTTCGAGCTGGACCCACGTTGTGGCACCGTCCCACAGCACCGCGGCCGGGGCCAGCAGGGCGTCATACACGGCGAGCGGATCGGCCTTTGGGGCCGAGACCCAGCGGGTGACCGCCGGTATCGGGTTGGTGCGGATGATGGCCTCGGCCAGCAGACCGAGCGTGCCGAGCGATCCGACCATTAGCCGGGGCAGGTCGAAGCCGCTGACGTTCTTGACGGTCGGCCCGCCGCTGCTGACAATCCGCCCCTCGGCGGACACGTACCTGATCTGTAGCAGCGAGGTACGGATCAAACCCCGCCCAAGCGAGCGAATGTCGTTCTCGCCAACCGCTAACGCCCCGCCAACCGTGCCACCCCGCTCCGGGAGAGCCGAGCGTTGCCCTTTCGCCGCAAGCTCCGCGTGGAGCTCCGCCACCGTGGTGCCCGCCCTGACCGTCACCGTCATCTCGTCCGGGGAATAGTCGACCACGCCTGTCGGGGCCTGCAGCGTCCGTGTGCCCTCAGCGCTTTCCCCGCCAAGCTGCCAGCGGGTCTTGGCCCCGGCGATTGCGACGGGGCCGCTGTCGCCGATCTCGGCCGCGAAGTCGGCAAGCACCGGATCGCTCGATGCGAGCGTTGCGGTCATAGCCACACCTCCTTCGGGACTGATCGCAGCGCCTGAATGTCTGCGCAACTGTGACCGGTCGGAATGACCTTGCCGGGGTTGGTCCGACACCCGGGATCGAATGACTGACGGAGTCGGTTCTGGTGGTCCAGGTCGTCGTCGGTGAACATCCGATCCATGAACTTCTGCTTTTCGACGCCGATGCCGTGCTCCCCAGAGAGCACTCCCCCGGCGTCCAGTGACGCGGTGATGATCTCACCACCGGCGGCATGCACCCGGTCGAGCACACCCTCGTCACGACCGTCGAAGATCAACAGCGGGTGCAGGTTGCCGTCGCCTGCGTGAAACACGTTCATCACCAGCAGGTCATGTCGGTCCGCGATGGCGTAGATCTCGGTCAGGACGTCGGCAAGGGCCGAGCGGGGAACGACGGTGTCGTGCAGGTAGTAGTCGGGGGCGATCTGAGCGATGGCGCCGAAGGCCGTCTTGCGGCCCTTCCACAGCAACGCTCGTTCCTGCTCGCTGCCTGCGAGGCGAACGTTGGTGGCACCGTTTGCCCGTCCGATTTCGCTGATCCGATCGGCGTCGATGTCCACCCCGGCGGCGAGGCCGTCGACTTCGGCGAGCAGCACCGCTCCAGCATCAAGGGGGTACCCGGCGTGAACATAGTTCTCGACGGCCTCGGTGATCCGCTGGTCCATGACCTCCATCGCCGCTGGAACAATGCCTGCGGCAATGACATCGCTGACGGTGTTTGCAGCGTCGCGAATCTCATCGAAGGACAGCAGCAGGGTCCGGACCTCAGGGCGGTTCTTGGTGATGCGCACCGCCACCTTGGTGACGACGCCAAGGGTTCCTTCGCTCCCGACAAAAACACCGCGGAGGTCGAATCCCTGCGGTTCCACTTCAAGCCCGCCAAGCATCGCCACCTCACCGGATGGCAGCACCACTTCCAGCGCCACCACGTGAGCGTTGGTGACGCCGTAGGCCAGACAGTGGGGCCCGCCGGAGTTGTTTGCGACGTTGCCACCAATGGTGCAGACCTGCTGGCTCGACGGATCCGGTGCAAAGTGAAAACCGAGCGGCGCCAAGTGCTTTGTCAGGTCAAGGTTGACCACGCCCGGTTCCACCCAGGCCACCCGGTTGACGGTGTCGACCTCGAGCACCTGGTTCATTCTGGTGACCGCAACCACCACCGGCACCCCGAGAGGTATGGCGCCACCCGCCAAGCCGGTGCCCGCGCCCCGAGGCACGACGTTGCGCTCAAAGTCGTTGGCAAGTTGCACCACCGCCTGCACCTCGGCGGTGGTGGTCGGGTAGCAGACCGGGCCGGAGTTGCCGCCGTCGAACACCGACGCGTCGTGGCTCAGCAGCGCCCGGTGAGCACCGTCATACTTCACCCGGTCGGGGCCAAGGGCCGCTCGCAGCGCCTCGACGAACGGGTCATCATCACCTTCAGAGGGTGCTGACTTTCGCAGTCCTCGTAGCTTTTCAAGCATCGTTACCGCCTTTCGCTGCGTACGGGGTCCGCCGCAGGGTGGTTCAGGTATGGCGGCGACGCTGCCGCAGTCTCGGATCGGCCGGCGAGAAACCGTGCCGGTCAGCCCGCTCCCTGTTGCTCCTTGGCAGCAAGGCGCTGGGCGTGAAGAATCGGTTCGGTGTAGCCGGAGGGTTGTTCCACTCCGGAAAGCACAAGGTCACAGGCCGCCTTAAACGCGGGCCCGCTGTAGTCGGGGGCCATCGGCCTATACGCATCGTCATCGGCGTTCTGGCGGTCGACGACCTCGGCCATGCGCCGCATGGTCGCGACAACCTGGGCGTCGTCGACCACGCCGTGGTGCAGCCAGTTGGCCATGTGCTGTGACGAGATCCGACAGGTTGCGCGGTCTTCCATGAGTCCAACGTCGTTGATGTCGGGGACCTTGGAACAACCGACTCCCTGGTCGACCCAGCGAACGACATATCCAAGAATGCCCTGGGCGTTGTTGTCCAGCTCGGCCTGGATTTCCTCGTCGCTCCAGTTGGTCTCGGCGGCCACGGGAATCATCAGCAGATCATCAACCGTGGCCCGGGGGCCGTTGGCGGCGATCGACGCCTGCAACCCGACCTGTCGGGCCACAACATCAACCTGGTGATAGTGGGTGGCGTGCAGCGTGGCGGCGGTCGGTGACGGGACCCAGGCGCAGTTGGCGCCGGACTGGGGATGGCCGATCTTTTGGTCCAGCATGTCCGCCATCAGGTCGGGGGCGGCCCACATGCCCTTACCGATCTGGGCCTTTCCTTGGAACCCTGCGGCCAAACCGGTGTCGACGTTCCAGTCCTCATAGGCCGAGATCCAGCGCTGGGCTTTCATGTCGCCCTTGCGAACCATGGGACCAGCCTGCATCGAGGTGTGCATCTCATCGCCGGTCCGATCGAGGAAGCCGGTGTTGATGAAGCAGACCCTGGCCTTGGCGGCACGGATGCATTCCTTCAAGTTGAGGGTCGTTCGACGCTCCTCGTCCATGATGCCGATCTTCACGGTGTTGGCGTCGAGCCCAAGAATCTGTTCCACCTTGGTGAACAGATCATCGGTGAAGGTCACTTCATCGGGTCCGTGCATCTTCGGTTTGACCACGTACACCGACCCGGTTCGGGAATTGCGGTCACCTTCGGTCTTCAGCAGATCGTGCTTGGCACACAGCACGGTCAAAAGTGCGTCGAGGATGCCCTCAAAGATCTGGTTGCCGTCACCGTCGAGCACAGCGGGGGTCTTCATGAGGTGCCCGACGTTGCGGGTCAGGAGCAATGAACGGCCGGTTCTGGTCACCGTCGAGCCGTCCGGCCCAATGAAGTCACGGTCGGCGTTGAGCGTTCTGGTGAAGGTCGAGTCTCCCTTGGTGACCTCTTCGCTCAGCGAACCGGTCATCAACCCGAGCCAATTCCGGTAGGCGAGCGTCTTGTCCTCGCTGTCGACCGCGGCCACCGAGTCTTCGCAATCGATGATGGCGGTCAGTGCCGCCTCCAGCACAACGTCGGACACGCCGGCGGCATCGTCGGAGCCGACCGGGTGGTTCGGGTCGATCAGGATCTCGATACCGAGTCCATGTTGGTCCAACAGGACCGAGGTTGGCGACGCTGCCTCACCAAGGTGCCCCACAAAATGGTCGGGGTCAGCGAGGCCGACGGAGCGGCCATCACCAAGTGTTACCGCAAGCGCCCCATCGACTACGGCGTAGCCGGTGGCATCGGCGTGGGCGCCGTCGGCCAACGGGACCGTGCGGTCCAGGAAGTCACGGGCCCAGGCGATGACCCTGGCGCCGCGGGCGGCGCTGTAGGGCCCCGGCTCCGCCACATCGCCGAGGGCGTCGGTGCCATAGAGCGCGTCATACAGCGACCCCCAGCGGGCGTTGGCAGCATTCAATGCATAGCGGGCGTTCGTCACCGGCACGACCAACTGCGCTCCGGGCACCGATGCAATCTCTGGGTCGACGTTGGTGGTTTCGATCGTGAATGCCGGACCGTCGGCCACGATGTAGCCGGACTCCTGGAGGAATGCCTTGTATGCCTCCGGGTCGTGCGGTTGCCCTACCCGCTCGCGATGCCAGGCATCGATCCCGGCCTGAAAGTCCTCCCGCACCTGCAACAGATCAGCGTTGCGGGGGCCGAACTCGGCCACGAGGTCGGCCAGCCCGGCGAAGAACGCCTCCGGGGTTACGCCGGAGCCGGGAAGCGCATCAGAGACTAAGAAGTCATAGAGCTCCTGGCCGATGGCCAAGCCGTTGGTTTCGGTCCGTTCTGGATTCATTCCGGTGCTTTCACATTCTTAGCAGTTGACAGTTAACAGTTGACAGCTTGCGATTCCCGTACCCTAGAGTGACTGTTGTTAACAGTCAACATGGGCGTGCGGATAGAGCTATGGTAGGTGTTGTGGCCCTGAGCGTCGAGTACACGGATTTGGGAACGGCGGTGACCGCATCGCTTCGTTCTGCCATCGTGTCGGGGGAAATTCCGGCAGGCGACCGGCTGGTCGAGACCGACCTGGCCGAACAATTCGGCGTCAGCCGCGGGCCCATTCGTGACGCCCTTGCCGAGTTGGAACGGACCGGCCTGGTGGAGCTGCGAGCTCGCAAAGGCAGTTTCGTCCGCTCCCTCACCGCGGCTGATGTGGAAGAGGTCTACACGCTGCGTACCGCACTCGAGTCGCTGGCAATCCGGCGGGCGGTCGAGACCGGCGCCGACTGTTCGGTCCTCGACGAGCGGCTCGCCTCGCTGGAGTCCGCCCATGACTGCGGTAACGGCGTCGCCATCGCCGAAGCGGACATGGCATTGCACCGCGCCGTCGTCCAGGCCGGGGCCCACAGCCGTCTGCTCGATGCGTGGGAGCGGCTGGCAGACCAGACGCTGCTGATGATGACCAACCTGACGTCACTCGACTCCGACATCCAGGGACCGTCCGGTTCACACGCCGACATCGTCGCTGCGATGAAGTCCGGAGATGCCGACGCGGCAGTCGCAGCGCTGACCGACCACCTGGCCAGCGCGAGCAGCACCGTGGTTGCCCGATACAACCCGTGATCGCTGGTTAGCCCACGGTGACGAACCGACGATTGGCGCTCTCGGTTCTGCGGGACCGGAATATGGCGGCGGCCCAACTCAGCTTCGCCTGCTTCTCCGCGGTCGAACACGGTGCGTGGCTGGCGCTGTTGCTCTACGCCTATGATCGCGGCGGCGTTGCCGAGGCCGGCATCGTTGCGTTCGCAGCACTGGTTCCTGCGGCGTTCCTGGCGCCGTTCGCCGCAGCGGCGACCGGCAGGCTGATTGGCGGCGCGGGGCTCGCAACGGGATTCGGTCTGCAGGCAGCCGCTTGCGGTGCCGTCGCCACCGCCATCGCCACCGGTGCTGCCTCGACAGTGGTGTACGGTGCGGGCGCCTTTTTCAGCGTCGCCCTCACCGTGTCCAGGCCAACGCTGGCCGCGGTACTTCCGGCGATTTCGTCAGGACCTGCTCAGCTTGCGGCGGCGAACTCGATATCCGGTGGGATTGAGACCGTTGGCTCCTTCGTCGGGCCTGGGCTGGCGGGGCTCCTGCTGGTGAGCGGGTCCCCAACGGCGGTCTTTGCGGCCAGCGCGGCAGTGATGGTCATCGCAACGATTCTCGCCATGACGGTCGGGCCGGGGGATGCGACAGCTCACGACGACGATGAACTCGAAGGGCCACTCACCGAGATCCTCGGCGGCCTGCAACTACTGCGAACCGAGCCGCAACCACGACTCCTCGTGTTGTTGCTGTCGACGGCGTGGCTCGTGTCCGGGGCGTTGGACGTTGCGTTGGTTGCGGTAGCGGTTGAACACCTGGACCGAAGCGAGGCCACAACGGGATTGTTGGCCGGAGCGGTTGGCGTAGGCGGCATGATCGGCGCCGCGGTGTCGCTGACCCTCGTCGGCCGACGGCGGCTCTCCGGGCCGATAGCCCTCGGCTTGATGGCAACGGGACTGCCAATCATGGCCTTGGCCGCGTCCGAGTCGTTGATCATTGTGGTCGTCCTGCTCGGACTCAGCGGCATTGGCGACGCCGTCTCCGACATTGCGGGCCGGACGCTGCTCCAGGGGTTGGCGGCCCAGGACACCCTGGCCAGGGTCTTCGGTGTTCTCGAAGGCTTGGCGACTGCGGCCCTGGCGATCGGGAGCATTGCCTTTTCGCTTCTCGCCGTGTCGGTCGGCCTGGCCAGAGCCTTGCTGATCATGGGGGCGATCCTGCCGCTGTTCCTGCTGGTCCGCCTGCGGAAACTGGCCGAGATCGACAGGGCACGGCCGGCCGCCGACCCACAGCTCCTGTCCTTGATCCGCCGCATCCCGATCTTCGCTCCCCTTCCGGCGTTCCGAGCCGAGCAACTCCTGGTCAACCTCCGCCGGACAGAGCTGTCCGCTGGTGAGACCGTGTTCGAAAGCGGGTCTCCCGGCGACAAGCTGTATGTGGTGCAAGAAGGTTCCGCCCTGGTGGAGCTGGCCGACCGAGAGGTGGAGCACGGGCCAGGCGGCTTCTTCGGCGAGATCGCCCTCGTCAAAGACCAGCCGCGGATGGCGACCGTGCGGGCCGGCACCGACGGCCTCGTTGCCTACACCCTGGAGCGCGATGTGTTCCTCGGTGCGATCTCCGGCTTTCCGAGGAGCAAATCTCGGACCGTCAAGGAGGCCGAGCGGCGCCTTGACCAGGCGTGAGACGCTGACCAAGCGTGAGACGCGGATCAGGCCTGACGGCTGCGTCAGGCCTGATCGAACGTTGCGCTGGGAAACCCGTTGGGCTCAGCCGATCTTGGACTCGGCGTAGGCGACCATCTTTTCCACGGTCTGGAAATTGTCGAGTGTGACGTCGACGGGGTCAACCTCGAACCCGAGCTCGTCCTCGAGCCACTGGGTAATCCGAACAACGCCGAGCGAATCGACAGCGCCGGTCAAGAGCAGATCGGTCCCGACATCGATTGGGTCCGGGCTTACCGAGACCTCGGTGTTGATGAAGGCGAGAAGCTTCTCTGCGTACATTTCACTTGTCTGTGTCATGTGGAACTCTCCCGGCGGGCTTAAACGCCGACGCTTTCTCGCTCGGGTGACTCATCGGCAGAAGCCACGGTGGGCAACAGCCGCTCAGACTTCCGCTCATTCAAGAAGTACAGGCCCGCGACCGCGGTGAGCGCTGCGATGTAGAAGAACACCCGTGGCCATTCAAACACCGGGTCGACGAACTGATTGATACCAAGGTCGGTCTCGAACAGTCGCTCCACCATCCAGATCAACGCAACAACGGTCAGCAGCAGAGACACCCCGACAAACAGCGGCTGGAAGATCCGGGACCGACGCAGCAGGAACAGCATCGGGAAGAGCAGCAGCACCACGATGGCCTGACCAATCTCGATTCCCACGTTGCGTCCGAGCAGCGACACCAACTGGGTTCCCCGCGAAACGTCAAGGCCCGAGACCAGCGACGCAAAGCCCATGCCGTGGAACAGACCGAAGGCGAAGGAGATCAACCATTCCTTGTTTGCAGCAATCGGTCGAATGTTGTGCAGCGCAGCCGCAGCGATGGACAGGGCGATGATCGATTCGACGATGCGCGGAGACGGCAGCGGCAACAGTCCAAGGCCGGCCAGGGTGAAGGTGATGGAGTGAGCGATGGTGAACATCGTCACCACCTTCAACACCCGCCACAGCGACGAGGTGAACTTGTCGGTCGGCTTCCAGCCGTTGCGGAAGACGAGGACCGACGGGAGGAGCAGCACGAGCACGAAGAGGATGTGGTCCGGTCCAGTCTTGATGTGGTTGATGCCAAGCTTCACGCTGGAACTGAAGTTCTTGAATGCGCTCGGGTCGCCAAGATCGATGTTCTGCACCCGGGTGTCGGGATCAAAGGTTGCCAGATCTTCTGCGCCGTTCTCGATAACGCCGGCCTGCCAGTCGTTTCCGATGAGGAGCAGAGCGTCGCGGCCATCGACCTCATCAAAGAAGAGATCGAAACGCACGTCGAACTCGCGAGGGACGGTGTCGCTGGCCACCTCTACGTCGAACGGGAGGATGATGTAGTTGTCATCAACCTCTGGCGCATCGGAGAAGAACAGCTCGATCTCTCCGTAGTTGACGGTCCAATCCTGCTGACCGTCGATACCAATATCGAAGTGGTCATCGGCGTAGGCGGCAACCAGATCGGCGTTGGCCCACAGCTCTGCGAGCACCTCCTCATCGGAGCCTTCAAGGCTGAGCCCCAGGGTGGTCCGAAGGTCGACGAAGGGAAGCTCGTGACGGCCCGAGAGCGACTGCTCGGTGACATCCAGATAGACGTAGGACTGGTTCCCGCTGTGAGCTGCCGCCGCCGAGGCAACGCCAAGGGTAACGAATGCCAGCAACCCGACCAGAGCGAGCGGGTACCCAAGACGGGACCTGCGGCCTGCTTTTGTTTCGGTATTCGAGCCACGCCTGAGCAAGAGCCAGGGCCTTTTCGAGGACATGAAAGTCGCTCCTCCATCATGAAAGATATTGATTCGAGTGGTTGCGGTTCGGATGATCACCCGAGCCGACCAAGCTATAGTTCGCCAGCGGACGGCACGATAGATGCAGGGAGAGTTAATAGTCGCCTCACCCAATATCGGCGGCCTGCATCTGCATCGGGAGATGAGGCGAACTGTCAGGGTACCTACGAGAACGTAGTCGGCCGCCTCATGATGGGCGTTGGTTTGGTGGAAGGTCCTGAAAGATGCGGATGAGAACGGTATGACAGAGGCAGCACCACATGGTGTCTCGGTACCTCTTGGGTCGGGACGGTCGCTGTCACCGATGCAACGCGGGCTTTGGGCGTCTCAGCTGAACCACCCCGAGGTTCCACTGCAAAACATGCCGCTGCTCTCCCACCTGCAGGGCCCCATCGACCCCATCCGGTTGATCACCTCATTTGAAACGGTCGTCCAGGACTCCGACGTGCTGCGGACACGGCTCGCAGGTCGAGATCCGCAGAGCGGCCAATGGAACGTGGAACTCATCAAGGCCGATGACCTCCCACCTACCGACACCGTTGAACTGCCTCTCGCCGAGGTTGAGCAGTGGGCCAGAGACCGCGGCCGCACTCCAGTCGACATGTCGGTCTGCGGCTACGACAGCGCCATCATCATTCACGAGGATGCTTCGCTGTCGTGGTACCTCAACCTGCATCATGTGATCACCGACGCCACGTCATCGGCCCTCGTCTTCGAGGCGACCGCCGCCCACTACAACGGCACGGTCGCTCCGCCCGAGCCACAGACGGCGACCTCATATTACGGTTGGGCGAGACGGCTGAGCGCATCGCTGGAGAGCCCGGCCGACACGATGACCCGCCGCTCGGTCGACTACTGGCGAGATCGTGCCCCGGCGCCCCGGATCGGCCGTCTGTACACAGCGGTCGACAGCCCCGTCCCGGCCGCAGAGCGGCTGGCGTTGCCCATCGGGCCGGAGATCATGCGGCTGGCCAACGAGCGACTCGGCACCGACTACCGGATGCTGACCGACGATCTCGGTTGGTCGACGCTGCTGATGACGACCACCGCGCTGTACTGCCACCGCATCGCCGGTGCCGAGCGGTTCTCGATTGGCATGCCGGTGCACAACCGAAGCAAGCCGGAGGCCCGTCAACTTATCGGGCCGACGATGGAGGTCTTCCCGGTCGATGTCGAGATCGACCCGTCCGACACCTTCCGTTCGCTCCACAAGCGCATTGGCCGCTCCATTCTCAACACCCTCCGCCACGCCGCGCCGGGCACCGCCCCAACGCCCGATTTTGAGGCCGTTGTGAACGTCATTCCCCGGGCCGAACAGGAACGATTTGGGGACACCCCTGCGGTGACCAAGTGGCTCCATTCGGGTGCCATCGAGCCGAGCCACCTGCTCCGGGTCCAGATGACCGGCTACACCGCTGCCACCGCCTCCCATGACAACGGTCTCGGCGGTCAGGAATTTGCCATCGACCTGAACGACGGTGCGTCGACGCCGTCTCACCGGGAGCGGGCGACCGGCCACTTCATGGCCGTGCTCTCCGAAATGGTCACCGACCCCGACCAGCCGATCGGTACCCAGTCGCTGTGCGGGCCCGATGAGCTTGACCGTCTCGCCCGCTGGGAACACGGCACCGATATCGATGGCCAGACGCCGTTGGTGCTTGATCGTCTACGGCTGAACCTTGTCGGCAACCCGACGGTGGTGCTCGCCCGCGCCACCTCAGCGCCGCACTCGGTGCAGTCCGACTCAACCGACGCGGTTACCGGCGATCGGCTGTGGAGCTGGATCGGCGCCACCGCCGAGTCTCTGGTGCGCCGGGGTGTCACGCCCGGCGATCGCGTCGGCGTGGAACTGCCTCGGTCGATGGAGTCCGTCGTGGCGATCATGGCCATCATGGCGGCCGGAGCCTCTTTCGTACCGCTCGACCCATCCCAGCCTGAGCTGCGCCGAACGCGCCTTGCCTCTCGCGCAGGGTGCGTGTTGGTCCTGACATCGGTCGAGGAGATATCGGCAACCAGAGGCGACGACGGGCCGGGGCTGCGGTTCTCTCCGGTTGCTCGCTCCGAGTCCGACGAGGCATACCTGCTGTTCACCTCCGGCTCCACCGGGGAACCAAAGGGTGTGCCGATCACCCACGGTGGGCTAGCCAACTACCTGCGCTTCGCCGAAGAGAACTATGTGGTGACCGGAGATGACGGGTCGCCACAGCGGCCCATCGCTCCCCTGTTCAGCGCGCTGACGTTCGATCTCACCCTGACCTCGCTGTTCATGCCCATCCTTGCGGGCGGCACGCTGATGGTCGTGGCCGAGGACGGGCCGGCTGCGCTGACCACCATCGCCGCCACCACCGACATCAACTGGTGCAAAGCCACACCGTCTCACCTGGAACTCCTGGTACGGCTACTGCCAGACGATCATGGCCTGGCGACCCTGGTGGTCGGTGGCGAAGCCTTTGGCGCTCGCCTCGCCGCCGATCTGCTGGCGTTCGAGCCCGACCTGGCCATCTACAACGAATACGGCCCGACCGAAGCCGTGGTCGGCTGCATGATTCACCGTGTGGAAACCGCTGAGCTTGGCCGCCAGTCCGAAGTTCCCATCGGCGTTCCGGCCCCCGGGGTGCACCTGGTGGTTGTCGATGACTTCCTGCAGCGGGTTCCGATCGGTTCCCCCGGCGAGCTCTGCATCTCCCATGGCGGCGTGACCGCCGGCTACCTCGGTTCCGGGGATCATGACCTGGACAGCCCCTTCGTTACTATCGACGGCACCCGGTTCTACCGATCCGGAGACCTCGTCCGGCTGAACGAGGACGATCACCTCGTCTACCTCGGCCGCAAGGACGCCCAGGTCAAAGTGGGCGGCATTCGCCTTGACCCGATCGAGGTGGAGGAGAGTCTCAACACCCACCGGCTCATCGAGCGTTCAGCGGTTCGTCTGTGGTCGCCGTCGGAAACCGTGCCGAAGAAGCACTGCGTCCGCTGCGGGTTGCCGGACAACATCCCCGGCGTCGGGTTCGACGAGTCGGATGTCTGCGACACCTGCCACGCCTACGAGCGGGTGGCCCCGATCACCGAAAGCTGGTTCCGTACCCCGGAAGACCTGCAGGCCAAGTTGGTCGAGGTCCGCACCAGGCGGACCGGCCCATATGACTGTCTCCACCTGCTGAGTGGCGGCAAGGACTCCACCTACGCGCTGTACCGCCTGGTCGAGTTGGGCTTCAATCCCTACGTCCTGACCCTCGACAATGGCTTCATCTCCGAAGGCGCACTCGATAACGCTCGGCGGTCGGTGGCAGAACTCGGACTTGAGCACGAGATCGCAACGTGGGGGGCGATGAACGAGATCTTCCGAGACTCGCTCGACCGGTACTCAAACGTCTGCCACGGCTGCTACAAGACCATCTACACCCTTGCTACGAACCGGGCCGCGGAAATCGGCGCGCCGCTCATCGTGACCGGGCTGTCGCGTGGTCAGCTGTTCGAGACACGACTGATTCCACAGCAGTTTTCCGAAGACCGGTTCGACCCCGACGCGATTGACCGAGCGGTGCTTGAAGCGCGCAAGGTGTACCACCGGGTTGATGATCAGACCAACCGCCTGCTCGACACAGAGGTGTTCGCCGACGACCAGATCTTCGAGCAGATCGAGTACCTGGACTTCTATCGCTACGTTGATGTTGAACTGGCCGAGATGTTCCAGTTTCTCGATGAGCGGGCCCCCTGGGTACGCCCGCCGGACACCGGCCGATCGACCAACTGCCTCATCAACGCCGCAGGCATTCACACCCATCAGACCGAGCAGGGCTACCACAATTACGCCGTCCCCTACGCCTGGGACGTCCGCCTCGGCCACAAGACCCGGTCCGAGGCGATTGAAGAGTTGGACGACCAGCTAGACCTCGGCGACGTCGGCCGAATGTTGGAAGACGTCGGATATCGGCCACGGCCGCGCCAGGTGCTGACGGCCTGGATCGAACCGACCGAGGGGACAGACGAGATCCCCAGTCCTGCCGAGCTTCGTGGATTTCTGGCCGATCTTCTGCCGTCCCATGCCGTCCCGTCTGCCTTCGTCCAGGTGGAGACCCTCCCCCTCACGACAAACGGCAAGCTCGACGAGACCGCCCTGCCACCCCCGGATCGGGTCCATCGGCCGGGACCGACCATGCAGGTGGCCGCCACTACCGAGCGGGAGCGGGCGGTCATCGACATTTGGGAGCGGGTCCTGCAGGTCGAGCCGATCGGCCCCGACGACGACTTCTTTGTCCTCGGTGGCGACTCACTCGCAGCGCTGGAAATGATCGTCGCCCTCGGTGACTCGCTGTCAGAAAACCTGGCCGAGGACTTGGCATTCTCCAACACGACGCCTCGAACGTTGGCGGCGGCCATCGATTTGGCGGTGGCGGAACAACTCACCGTCGGCGCAGACTCACGGCCGGACCTTGCGGCGTTCGCCACCGGGAGCGATACCGCACCAGCGCTGTCGGCGGGCGAGCTTGCCGTGCTGTTCGATCAGGCGAATCGGCCCGACGATGTGATGTACAACGTCGGCCGGGTCTACCAGGTGCCAGACACCGTGGATGCCGTCGCGTTTGAAGCGGCGTTGCGGTCGGTAGCCAAGCGGCATCAACCACTGTCGTGGAGCTACGGGTCGCCGAGGCGGCCACTGGCCACCGAACAGGCCGTGTGGTTCCACTCCGCCACGAACACCGTCACCAGCGCTGAGCTGGACCGAATGGTGGACGACATCCACCGCCGACCGTTCGATCTGGACAACGGTCCCCTCCTGCGCTGCCTGGTACAGCCCGTGGCCGACGAAGGCAGCGACGGCGCCGGAGCGCACACGGCAATCGTGTTTGTCATTCATCACGCCTCCGGCGATGCCGGCAGTTTCGCAACGCTGTGGCGCCAAATCGACGACGTTCTGAGTGGGAACCCGCTCCCCGACGTGCTGGACTACGCCGGCTACTGCGCATGGCAGGCCGATGGCCTTTCCGAAACCCACCAGAACTACTGGCGGAACTCGTCGGGCACCGAACCGTGCGCATCGCTTGCGATTCATCGACCGGACATCGCCGAGGCGGATGGCTTCATCACCCGTGCCTCATCGGTGTCTCCGACCGCGCTCCGTTCGGAGGCCTCAACCGGAGCCGGCACCAGCGCCGCCGCCGTAGCCCTCGCCGCCGTTGCGACGACGGTGCGCCGCTATAGCGACGGCTCCCAGGTTGAAATCGGTCTTATCACCACCACCAGGGTGGGTGCCGCGGCCGATGACCTCTTCGGCTACTTCCTGAACTCGGTGCCGGTCAGGATTGACTGCGCCCCGACTCGGACCAAGGCCGACCTGACAACACAGGCTGCAGCGGCAATCGCCGGTGCGCTTGCCAACCGGGCCTACCCGCTGTCGAGAATTGCCGCCGACCGCCACGCCGAGCAGCTCCCGGCCCCAAATCTCGATGTGCTGATGGCGTTCGACGAGCTTGGCGATATCAACATCCTCGGCTCCCGTGCCGAGCAGCGTGTCCTGTCGAACGGAACGGCGGTCGCACCGCTGACCTTCTTCGTCGAGGTCCGCGACGACCAGATCGATCTGAGCGTCGAACACCGAGGGTCGCTGATCAGCGACGAGACCGCTCGGGCCATGCTCGACACACTCGACGCGGTGCTGTCCGAGAGCGTCGGAGAACTAAACGGTGGCGACCAGGCGCCGACGACCCCGCACAGTGTGCTCGTCGGCCCGGACCTGATGGACTCCACCACCGTGTTGTCCCACATCTCTCAGCACCTCGATGCCGGATCGAACGATGCTGCGGTCGTCTGCGGTGACCACCGCCTGACCTGGGCCGAGCTCGCCGATCAGGCGAACGTGGTCGCCGCTGTTCTGGCCGACAACCAGGTAAAGCCGGGAGACCTTGTTGCGCTCTGCGCTCCCCGGTCGGTTGAGTTGGTCGCGGCCATCATCGGCATCCAACTTGCCGGCGCCGCCTACGTGCCGATCGACCCCGGCTACCCGGATGATCGGATCGCACTCATCACGGCCCGGGCCGGTGCCATGGTTGGCATCGTCGATGAGGACCATCGCTCGCTCGTGGACCTGCCGCTCGTGCTGTCCGCCAGCGGCCTCCACGACCATCCCTGGACCGTCCCCACCTCGACCGCCATGACCACCGACGGTCAGGACGCCTCCGGGGCGGAGCGCCAACCCGACCAGTTGGATCCAGACTCCCCTGCCTATGTGATCTTCACCTCCGGGTCCACCGGTGAACCCCGTGGTGTTCCGGTCAGTCATCGCCTACTTGCAGCAAGTACCAACGCCCGAGCGGACTTCTACCCCGAACCACCGAGGCGGTTTCTGGTCCCTTCCAGCCCGGCCTTTGACAGCAGCATCGTCGGACTGTTCTGGACGCTTGGCGCCGGCGGCACGGTTGTCCTGCCGACAGAGGAGCAGGCCCACGACATCGCGGCACTCCATGGGATCGCAACGTCGGGCATCTCCCACACGCTCATGGTCCCGACCCTGTACCAGGGACTGCTCAACATGGGTGGGGCCACCGACTCATGGCCAGAGCACGTCATCGTCGCGGGCGAAGCCTGCCCGCCGGCCCTGCTCCAGGCTCACTTTGCCCGCCACCCCGACACCGCGCTGACGAACGAATACGGCCCGACCGAAGCGACGGTCTGGGCTACCGCCCATCACTGCTCCCCAACCGACACGGTCGTCCCGATCGGTCCGCCGATCGCCGGGACCTGGGTGGCGGTCATCGACAGCGACGGCCACGTTCGGCCGGTCGGCGTTGAGGGTGATCTGATCATCGGCGGCGCCGGCGTTGTCTCGGGCTACCTCGGAGACGACGAGGCAACCGCGGCCAAGTTCGGCTCGCTTCCAACCTCGATCCACAACAGCGCCGTCGTCGGACGGTTCTTCCGCACCGGCGACCGGGCGGTCATCACCGATGGCCGGCTCCGATTCCTTGGCCGCGGCGACAGCCAGCTCAATATCGGTGGTACCCGCGCCGAGCCGGAGGACATTGAAGACGCCATCCTCGCTGTCGACGGGGTGACCGCGGCCATCGCGGTTGCGGCCGACACCAGGACGCTCGCCGAGCTGCTCGACGCCCTGCCCGCCGACGCGGTCAGCGACGCGATGCAGTCATCAGCGGGAACGGCAGATCCCACCGCCGCACTACTCCGGGCGCTGCAAAGCCACGGGGAACCACAACTCCGACTTGTCGCCCACGTTGAGGCACCATCACGACTCGACGACCCAACCGTGCGCCAGGAGCTTCGGGCCAGGGCCATCGAGTCGCTTCCACCCTTGCTTCGGCCAGCCAGGTATGAGCTGCACGCGGAGCTTCCCCGCACCCCAAACCGCAAGTTGGACCGCCAAGCTGCAGCGTCACTCCCCCTTACCGATGCCGACCATGGGTCTTCGGCCCCCACCGGTTCACCAGGCGCTGATCGCGCGACCGACCCGGAGCTGGCGGGCATGGTCGAGACCTTGACCCGTTTGTTCTCTGCAACGTTGCGGACCAACGATTTCGGGCCCGATGACTCCTTCTTCGACCATGGCGGGCACTCCTTGCTGGCCATGGAGCTTCTGCTGGCGATCGAAGAGGACCAGCGCCACCGACTACCCGCTTCGGCGTTGTACGCAGCACCAACCCCACGGCTGCTCGCCGCTCGCATTGCTGAGCAGACCGTCGAACATCCCGGCAGCTTCCTGATTCCCATCCAGCCAAACGGGTCGAAGGCGCCAATCTTCGCCATCCACGTGCTCGGGGTCGACTGTGAGTTCTTCCGACCGCTTTCGGCCCGGCTCGGCGGCGACCAGCCGATGTATGGCCTCGGCCAGCCGACGACCGAGCTCAACACCGCCGGCCCGACCGACGTCGGTGCCGTCGCCGAAATCTACGCCAACGAAATCAACCGGGTCGCTCCTGACGGGCCGATCAGCCTCGCCGCCATCTCGCTCGGCGGCGTGGTGGCCTACGAACTCGCCCAGCAGCTGACCGCCCAGGGTCGCGACGTGTCGCTTCTTGCGCTCTTTGATGCACTCGGACCGGCGGCGGTCACCAATCCTCCGTCGGCGTCGCTGCGCCTCAACGCTCACCTACAGCGGGCGGGTCGCGATCCGCTCCGCTACGCCGCAGAACAGCTCGACCATCAGAGCCAGCGGATCAACCGCACCAGGGAGCGGGCCAACCTGGCGCTGCGGCGGCGGCTGAATGCCCGCACCGATCATCAGCTGGAAATCCGGCAGTTCATCGAAGACAACGTCAATGCTCAGGCCAGCTATGTCTATGACGCCTACCCCGGCAAGATGCTGGTCATCAAGGCAGCCGACGACCCCTTTGCCGACTACTTCATCGACGCCGGTATGGGTTGGGAACACCTGGCGGCCGGTGGTCTGACTATCAACACCGCTCCTGGCGGGCACCTGTCGATGATGGCCGAACCGAATGTCGAAGTGGTCGCCGCGTCCCTACGGGATGCGCTCGACCAGCACACCGCTTCGGACCCGACAGCCAGCGCCGCATCTGAGAGCTCTGACAACTCCACCATTGATGCCGCCACAGTGCGGCGGCTCCTCACCGGTGGGCTCCGAGCAGGCCGTCTACCCGCGGTCGTCAACCGTCTGGCGAAACACCCCGGCGTGAACGCCGAGGCGGCAGCGCTCGTGACCGACAGCGACCGGGTGTTGCAGGCACTCGCCGACGCAACCGAGGCCGCCGCTACCGCTGTAACCGCTCGACTGAACGACAACGGCATCGACGCGACCCTCGTACCGGTTCCCTCCCGGCTCCAGCATGCGACCGCTGCGATCGATGTTGCCGGTGACCCATGGGCTGCGAGCGAGGTCATGGCGACACTCGACTATCAACCGGTCGACGCATCGAGTCGAGCGGCACTGCTCGCGACCGTCAGAGCGCACAGCTGGATCGACTATGTCCGCCGCGGCGACACGACCTCGCGTATGCGGCTCCGGTGGAACGCCAACGCCGTGGCATCTGCGTCTCGGCGCTCGGCCATCGGGAAACGCCTGGCACCGACCAAGGGTGACTTTGACGTGGTCGACCTTCCCCGGTGGGCGTGGCCCGCCTACTGGCCCATTCGTCCATTCCGGCTGGCCGGAGACCGCATACGGTCGGCCCTACAGTCCGGTGGTCTCGCCCAAGGCGGTGGCGTCGCCGATCTTGGCATCTTCCTCGGCACGCCACCGGGACTCATCGAACCTCTGCTGCGATTCGCCGGGGTGGACGCGGGGCAACTGGTCGTCGACATCGGTTGCGGTGACGGCCGGGTGTTGATCGAAGCGGTCGAGACCTTCGGCTGCCGGGCACGGGGCTATGAAATCGACGGCGATCTCGCAGCACAGGCCACCGACGCCGTCGAGCGAGCCGGTGTTGGCGACCGGGTGGAGATCATCCATGGCGACGCCACAACGGCCAGCATCGACGATGCTGACGTTGTCTTTGCGTTTCTCCCGCCCGAGGCCGTGGCCTCGATTCTGGCACCAACCCTGGCCCGGCTCTCGCCCTCGGCCCGGTTCCTCAGCCACGAGCAGTTGGACGCTGAGGTGCCGATACCCCCGGACCGATCCGAGCTGGTGATCGGCCTACCAACGGACCGGCCGGAGACCGGCGGCATCACCGTCGCCAACCTCTGGTACGGCACCAACGACCGGTAGCAACACCGCACGCCGCGGCTGGTCGCCAACCTTTCGGTCGGATCGTCTGGTTTCAACGGCGGCGGAAATCTAAGGTCGGACAATGCCGACCGTGTTGTACGACGTCACCGATCACATCGCCACCATCACCCTCAACCGCCCGGAGGCCAAGAACGCCATTAACGGGCAGCTCCGAACGGAGCTGAATGAGGCCTGGGACAACTTCCTCAGCGACGAGGACGCCTGGGTTGCCATTCTGACCGGTGGCGAGGGGATATTCTCCGCCGGAGCGGACCTCAAGGACGGGGCGGGCTCCACCGGCAACTTTCCCGGGACCTTCTGGGAGAAGCCGACCATCAACTCCTTCGAGAGTGGTCTTGAGCTGTTCAAGCCAACCATCGCAGCGGTCGACGGACCATGCATCGGCTACGGCTTGACCGGCGTGCTGTTCTGCGACTTCGTGCTTGCAAGCAACCGGGCGACGTTCGCCTACCCCGAGGTTGCCATCGGTGTTCCCACCATCGTTGGCGCCATTCGGCTGCCGGAGCGGATCGGTTGGGCCAACGCCATGGAGCTGCTGCTCACCGGCCAGCCAATCGATGCTGAGCGGGCCAAAGAAGTCGGTCTGGTATGGCGAATCACCGAGCCCGATGACTTGATGGAACAGGCTCGGGCGTGGGCAACAACGCTGACCAACGCAGCGCCGCTGGCCCAGCGAGCGACCAAGGAAGTTGCGTGGCGAAGCGCCGAAATGGGCTGGACGGAATCGGTCCGGTTCGGCGAGACGATGCGCAAAGTTGCCGGTGCAACGGCTGACGCTGCCGAAGGCGTCACAGCGTGGCGAGAGAAGCGCCAACCGGAGTGGAAGGGCCGCTAGGTCCACCGACTTCAGCACAACAGAGGAGACTGCAATGAAGTTTGGATTGATGTTCGCCAACACCGGACCGTTCGCATCAGCGGCCGGCGTCGTGGAGCTTGCGACGGTTGCGGAACAAGTTGGTTTCGAGTCCGTATGGACCGTCGAGCATGTGATCTGGCCCGAGGAGTACTCCTCGGAGTATCCCTACTCCCCAACCGGGCGGCTGCCTGGCGATTCCACCTCACCCATCCCCGACCCGCTCATCTGGCTCAGCTTTGCTGCGGCCCACACCTCCACCATCCGCCTTGCCACCGGCATCCTGATCCTGCCGCAACGCAACCCACTGGTCCTCGCCAAGAGCGCAGCGACACTCGACGTGCTGTCAGGGGGCCGCCTCGCCCTCGGCATCGGGGTCGGTTGGTTGGAAGAGGAGTTCGAAGCGCTACAGGTCCCCTTCGCCGAACGAGGCGCACGCACCGACGAGTACATCGCCGCCATGCGCACCCTGTGGGCCGGTGACAACGCCACCTTTGACGGCCGCTTCGCCGGCTTCCAGAACGTCACGAGCAACCCGAAGCCGGACCGTGGCGACATTCCAATCGTCGTCGGCGGCCACTCAAAGGCTGCGGCACGCCGGGCCGGTCGCCTCGGCAACGGCTTCTTTCCCGGCAAGGGCTCCATGGAGGAGGTGGCGGAGCTGGTCGATGTTGTCCGCCAAACCGCGGCCGATGCCGACCGAGATCCGGCAGCCATCGAGATTACCGCCGGTCACCCCGGTCTCTTCGGGGCCGATCCTGTGGCGGCGGCTGAGGAGTTGGCAGCGGTCGGCGTCACCCGCAGCATCGTTCCGGCGTTCCTGCTCATCAAGGGGTCGTTGGCGGACAACGCCGAAGCGACGGCGGAGACGATTCTCCGCCCGTGCGCCGACATCTAGCCCCAATCAACCGGGCAGAGCTTCACCGAGTCAGAGCGTCAGTAGCAGCCGGTGATGCGGAGCTTTTCGGCGTCCACCGATTGCACACGTTCCACCGAGCGACGATCCTCGGCACCGCTGATCCAGCGCGACGCGCCCGCTTCAATCTCATCGAGGTCTGCAGCGGAATCGGCGACGAAGTCAACCGTGGTGCAGGTCTCGTTTCCGGACTCCCAGATCACAAAGGTGTCTCCACCCCACCCGTCGCCTGCCTCGGTGCCGAGCCAGAACCGAAGCAGCAGCTCGCCGATGGTTCCGTCAGAAGAGACGGCGCCATCGACGGTTGGCGGTTCAACGTCAACGATGGCGAGTTCGTCGGCCGGATCGCCGGGGTGCAGCACCTGCTCACTCGACGCCGGCGGTGACCCCAACCGTTCGTCAACGGCGGCCTCTCCGCCTGCAGCGGCGAGACCTGAAACGTAGATTTCGCCATCTTCATAGGGTGAAACCTGGAGGTTGATCAAGATCCGCGGCAACGACAGCATGCGGTCCAAGTCCTCAGGGCTCAGCGATGACAGCTCCTGGGTGGCAAGTTCCGCAGCCTGGTCCGGGTCGAGTGTGTTCCGCCACAGGTCTTCGATGCGGCTTGCGTTGCCCTCCACGACGGCGATGTAGCCGTACTCCGCATCGTCGCTGTCAAAGTCATCACGGCTCAGGTCGAACCACTGGTCATCGAACGCATGGACCAGTTCGTGGACGAGGATCGCCTGTCCGTAGAGGTCGAACTCCCCGCCACGCACCACCAATCTGCCGTCGTCTGGGTCATAGAAGCCGACGACGCCGACCTCGATCAGCTCACGGAATGTCTCAAACAGGTCCAGGTCGGTCGGGATCAACCCGAGCGACTTCATGAGCTGCTCATCCTCGATGAACTCTGAACGCGACTCGTCGAAGTCGGAAAGCAGCGCCTCATCAAAGTCGGCATCGTCGAGAAGCTCGATGTTTGGGAACTCTTTGAACGGCTGGCCCCTGTTTTGCTGGACGAAGTCAGCAGCCGAGCAGATTTCCTCGGTGTAGCGCTCCGGGCACGGGACCGACTCGACCAGCGGAGCGGCCGGAACGGTGGTGGACGGAAGATCGGGCTCATCGGTGGTGTCCGGGGTGGTGGACGGGGCGGGAGCGGTGGTGTCCGGCGCTGCCTGTTGCTCGGAATCCGACGGATCGGCAGCCCCTCCGGTTTCGGGGGCGACGTCGGCCGCAATCTCGCTTTGTTCAGAACGGAGCCATTGAAAACCGACGAGACCGCCAAGCACCACCATGGCGCCGAGCACCACCGCAAGGGCCACCAGAACGCCGTCACGCCGCGACGGTGGCTCTTCCTGTGGGGTTGGTGGGGGGCCGATGACGGGCTGCTGCGGGAACACGACCACCCCACCTTAGGCCGTTCCCGTCGAGCCGAGGACCCGGGTTGATGATCCTGTTGCAACACAACCCAGCGGCAGATCGATAGCATTCATTGTCGTCGTCAGATGGACCGAAATGCCGCCGCATTTCACATGTCGTCGACAGGAACCGATAGAACGCCTGAGGCCTCGTTTCTGCTGCAAGAGGTTGAAGGCGCACATACCCCGGCAATAGCTATGCATCGGATCAAGGGGAAACGATGACGATCGACAATCTGGGTGAACTGGCGGAACGGATCAGGCACCTGGCAAGAGTCCCCAACCTATTGGTCGCGTGCGACTACGACGGGACGCTGGCCCCTCTGGTGGACAACCCGATGGAGGCCATACCGAATCGGGATTCCGCGGCGGCCATGCGTTCGCTGGCCGAGCAGGCCAACACCCACGTCACGGTTATCTCCGGGCGGAGCCTGCGAGATCTCGCAACGCTGTCTCGCCTACCGGAGGAGATCCGACTGGTCGGGAGCCACGGCAGCGAGTTCGACCTTGGGTTTGCTGCTCAGCTCGAAGAACCGCTGGCCAAGCTTCGCAACGAATTGGTCTCAGAAGTCCGAGAGCTCGGCATCAAATACGACGCAATCGTCGAGGAGAAGCCGGCCGGCGTCACCTATCACTTCCGCGGTGTGCCGACCGAGCGAGCGGAGGCGGCCAGGGAAGAACTGGTCCGCGGTCCTGCAACCAAAGACGACGTGTTTGTCCGCAACGGGCACGACATTCTTGAGTTCTCGGTTATCGACACCAACAAGGGTGGCGCGCTGGAGTCCATCCGCCATCAGGTCGGTGCCTCAGCGGTCATCTTCTTCGGTGACGACGTCACCGATGAGGACGGGTTCCGAACCCTGAGCGGCCCCGACATCGGTGTCAAGGTCGGTGAAGCCACCAGCGCAGCGGAGTACCGGGTGTCCAGCCCGGAGACCGTGGCCCAGGTCCTGGCGTTGCTAGCGGAACTTCGAGGTCGGTGGCTGCGCGGTGAAGGACTGGTGCCGATCGAAGACCACTCCATCCTGTCCGATCTCCGCACCGCTGCCATCGTCACTCCTGAGGCGTCCATCTCGTGGCTCTGCGTTCCCCGCATCGACTCCGGCGCTGTGTTCGCGCAGCTCCTCGGCGGGCCATCTGCAGGGCACTTCACCGTTCGAGGCGGTGGTCAGGGATCCTCGCAGCCGGTGGGCCAGCGCTACGTCAACAACTCGATGGTGCTGGAAACCGAATTTTCCAGCTTCACTCTCACCGACTTCCTCGATTCGTCGAGTGGACGCACCCGCCGCCTGGCCGGCCGGTCAGACCTGCTTCGGGTGCTCAACGGCACCGGCAAGGTGGAGATCGAGTTTGCGCCGAGGCTGGACTTTGGGCGTGTGCCAACTCAGCTCGAGCTTCGTCCCGACGGCATCATCGTCCAGGGCACCGCGGATCTCATCGTCCTTCGCTCCCCCGATGTGGATTGGGAGATCGTCCAGGACGGCCCACACCAGACCGCTATGGGCACGGTCACCCTGACCGAGGACAACCCGATCACTTTGGAGCTGCGGTCCGGCACCGGCACCGTCCGCCCCGACGCCCGGTCCGAGGTTGACCGTCTGAACGACACCAAGCACTTTTGGTCGAACTGGGCGGGCAAGCTGCAGCTGCCGACCGTCGAACGAGATCTTGTCACCCGGAGTGCTCTGATCCTCAAGAGCCTCAGCCACGGCCCCACCGGTGCCATTCTGGCTGCGGCGACCACCAGCCTTCCCGAGACCCTGGGCGGCATCCGCAACTGGGATTACCGCTACTGCTGGCTCAGAGACGCGGCGCTTACCGCTGCGGCCCTGGCACGGCTGAACTCTCACGCTGAGGGCATGGCGTACCTCGACTGGGTCCTCAACCTTCTGGAGACCCGCTCGGACCCGGAGCGGCTTGCGCCGCTCTACAACGTCACCGGGCGTCACCTTCCC
>CAZSTV010000046.1:13106-29200 GCA_964609665.1 uncultured Acidimicrobiaceae bacterium | reverse complement strand
GTGCGCCACAGGATCGACCGGAGCATGTCGGTGTCCATATCGGCCCACATTCTCCCGTCCGGGAGGGTCATGGCCGTCGGGGCGAAACGGTGGCCACCGGTGTGGCTGACCCGAAAGACCCGAAGCTGATCGATGGTCTCGGCCTCGGCCGCAAAGCGGGCCCCCTCCGAGCCACAGCAAACGTCATGGCTTCCCTGGGTGCAGATCAGCACGACCGGTGCCACAACGTCGGACCGGTAGGTCGCCATCGTGGTAAGGGTGTCAACCTCATCGGTGGCCAGCGCTCGAGCCAGGGACTCCCACTCCTCGGGAGACGATGGCCGAAAGCGCCGCTCCATCACGGTTGGCGACTCGGTCGGACCGGTCGCTGGGATGCGGTCAAACGTGATGACCGTATCGGTCGGGGCGTGGCCGTCATCGCCGGAGCTTGCCGCCGGCACGAACGCCAGGGTTCTGGTTGGCACGGTCGACGCTTTGAGAACGGGCGCGACCGCCACCAGGTTCGGGTGGTCGAACACCGGCTTTGGCCATGGCAGGGGTGTTTCGATCAGGATGACTCGGTCACAGCCGATCGCCGTCCCGGCAGGATCGATCTGCAGTCCACGGCTGTGGTCCGCGCACCGAACCGCTTCGTCAGGACCCGGCAGTAGGTGTTGGAGAGAGGTCATCGCCACTAACGCTACCGGCAGTGCCGGTCCTGCTCATAGCGGAGCCGGAGAGATTGCCATCGAGAGGTTCAGTGACAGGTTCGGTGAGACCCGCAGCAGGATCGCCAGTACGGTCGCCGGCTGGATTGACGGCCCCGGCAGTAACCGAAGCCGGGCGAATCGCGCCGATGCCACCTTCACCGATCACGTAGAGCACCACCGAGAGCGTGGCAACGGTGCCCATAACTGCGATGGCTTGGCGGAGCCCGATGACCTCGGCCAGCAGGCCGAGCGGGGCTGCAGCCAGACCGAAGCCAGCAAAGGACAGTTGCATCAACGACTGCACCCGCCCCTGATGATCATCGTCGGTCAGGGCCAGCGCCAAGGTGTTTGAGAGCGACTGGTAGATGGTCGTAGCCGAGCCGACGAACACGATCACGCCGAAGGCGAACCAGAACGACGGCGACATGCCGAACACGATGACACCGAGGCCGAAGAAGAGACCGCCGATGGTCATGGCGGTCTTGGCCCAGGGCGAATCGGCCTTGCCCGCGAGCGGAATGGCGACGGCAACAGCGCCAAGCGCGCTGGCAGAGCTTATGTAGCCGACCCAGGTGTCATCGAGGTTGAACACACCCTCGACCATGGCCGGGTAGAAGGCCACGTAGTTGAAGCCGAACATGATCACGAAGAACGACGACAGGATCAGTCTGCGAAGCGGCGGCCGAGCCCTGACGTAGCGAACACCGTCGGCGATTTCCTGCAGCGGGTTACGACCGTTGGCGACATGCTCGACCGGGGCCGGCCTCGGTAGCCGCACCAGGGCAATGAAGCTGAGCATTGAGAGCGCGGCCGCCACGAAGTACGCCCCGCCGATGCCAACGGTGGCGACACCGGCCAGGACCCCCGCTATCGCCGGGGCGAAGATGCGGGTGCCGTTCATGCTGAGCAGTGAGAGTGCGATGGCGTTCCCCAGCTGATCGCGGCCGACGTAGTCAGCGGCAAGCGCCACCCTTGCGGGCCCGAAGAATCCGAATGAGCCGCCCTGGATGACGGCGGCGACCAGCAGCATCCAGAACTCTGCGGCGTCGAAGGCGACGAGGACACCCATGATCAGCGCGGCGATCATGATGGCGGTCTGGCTGAGAATGAGGATGGTCCGCTTCGAGAAACGGTCGGTCGCTACACCGCCGAGCGGGGTGGAGACCAACATGGCAAACCCGAAGCAGAGGTAGACCAGGCCGAGCGCACCCTCTCGTTCGGTCAGGTCCCATGCCAGCAGCCCCCGCAGGAGGAACTGCATCTGCACCGACATGAACGAGAACAGCCCGCCCCACCAGAGCGTTCGGTATGCGGGAACACGAAGCGAGGAGAACGCTCCGGCAAACGGGCGGCTCATATAGCCGGGCAGGTATCACGAGACATATTTAGACATTCTAAACGAATGGCTGGGGTTGGTCCTAACAGATGTGATCCATCGCACACCGTGGCGGCAGTGTCGCATCCGGCGGAGTCTTGCATCCGGCGGGAGTGTTGCATCCCGGCAGGAGTGGAGAATCGTAGAATGCCCGTCATGGCCCAGCTTGCAGATGTCCAGAACATGATCGTCGGCACCCGGACGGCGCGTGGCTTCACGACAGACCCGGCCCAACTCATCTGCCTGCTGACCGAGGAGGTCGGCGAGGTTGCGGCCGAGATCAAGAAAACCTGGTCTCCGAACTACGCAGACCTTGTCACGCAAGACCTGAGCGATGAGTTGGCGGACACCTTCGTCGTGTTGAGTGCGTTGGCTTCCAGGTTCGAGATAGACCTTGAGGAAGCGGTCCGATCGAAGTTCTTAGAATCGGACGGCAACCGGGAATGGGCCACGGCGGTTGACGATCGACACGGGCAATGAATGCTGGTCAGTCGTAGCTGGCTTCCACCGCCCAGGATTGACGCTCTAGCGCCAGCAGGTGGGCGGTGTTGTCATCCAACACCACCTGGATCCGGGCCCGGCGACGGCGGGTGAGCGGATCCCACCATCGCTGCTCCGCCGTCCACGGGCCGGCCCACTGCACGACGTTGTGGGACTGCATGCGCTCGGACCGGGAGTGAACGGAGTTGTGGCCTCCGGCCGTCGAACCCGGAAGCAGCACCCGATGTGGCACTCCGGTGAGCTCACCCCTGGCGCTCACACCGATGGTTAGGTCACGCTCATCGACGACGTCCGCCATCAGCGGATCGGGGTGGATACGGGCTGGCGACGGGGCCGGAATCTGCCCGGGCCACGGTTCGGTCACCCATCCGGGCAACGCAGCGGGACGGTCCTCCGACAGATCGACCACGGCGGCCGGAACCATCCGAAGCCGCTCCGCAGGTCCCAGCCCACCTCGATACTCGGGAACGGTCACAGCGTCCGGGCCGAGCATGGCCTGCAACCGAGCGACCACCCGGGTCACATCCTCGGACCGGTCGTTGCGAGCCCCCCACAGCCCGAGCTGACGACCGGTGGCGGCCACAACCTCATCCGGCATCAGGGTGAGGCGGACAATGCCGGAATTGGGGCGACTGTTCTCTCCCTGGTTCAGCCAACCGTCCAACTGCCATCGTGCCCGGTCGGCCAGAGCTGCAGCGGACAGGGTTCCCTGATGACGCCACAGCCGAAGCTGGCGTTCCCCCGTTTCGGTTTCCGCCTCGATGGCCACACGGGTACAGGACAATCCCTGGGACAACAGGTCATGGTGTAGTTCGTCCGCCAATGTCTTGGCGGCAAAGGCGCAGCGGTCCACCTGTTCTGCTGCCGGTTCAAACATCCAGGTGGCGGCCAGGTCGGGTACCGGCCGCCGCAAGTCCGGCGGGTGGTCATCCTCCCCCTGAGCCAGCCTGTGTGCCACCCGACCCTCCCGCCCGAACCTCCCGACGATGTCCGCGGCGGAAAGATCTGCCAGCGAACCAAGGGTGGTCAGCCCGAGCCTGGTGAAGACATCGGTCAGCTCCGCCATGTCCAGGGCGGTTATCGACACGTCCGCCAGGAATCGGGGGGTGTCGCCCGGGTCGATGACCCGTGTTGGAGCTGGGGCGACTGCCCGCGCTGCGAGCCGCGCCGCAAAGACGCCATCGGCAATGGCCACCCGAACCGGCACCCTCCTGGGGAGCACCGGCTCCACCAACTCCAGGGTCTTTTCCGCCAATGCCTGATCACCACCGAAGAACCGCGATGGGCCTTTCGTTGGAAAGCCGACCAGGCCGGGCCCCGTTACCTCAACCCTGGGGGTTATGGCGTCCAGTGCTGCCGCCACCGGTTCGAACAGTCGAGCCTCCCGGTCGACGTCGCGGTCGAGCACGGCAAGCTCGGGGCAACGGCCCTGTGCGTCGCGGCGACGCTGGCCAAGTGCCACCCCGCTGGCCCGGGCTGCCGGGGAGGTGGCGACCACCCGGTTGGCGGCCAACACCGCCGCAGGCTCATCAAGGGGCACCCCCCAGGACACCACCGGCCAGTCCGGGCACCACACCACCGCCATCCGGATACCGGCCACGACCTGATCAGCTCACTTCCAGCAGACCAGCAACCGGGTCTTGCGCCCGCAGCCCAACAGGCATCGGTTCTGGGACCTGGCGGGCGTCACCCTCGGCCGGGGATGCGGTCCCTTCAATCGGCACAGCAACGGCGAGTCTGCCGTTGGGGCCGGGGAGCAGCACGTCGCACCGCCTCGGCTTTGCCATGGACCGCCGGCCGGTGGCGGCAACCGACGCTGAACGACTCTGCAGGTAACCAAACCCGGTGCCAATGCCCGTCCACGGGCCAGGCTCCACCCGCAACGTCACGTCGAGTGCCTGGGGCCAGCTACGGCCACCATCGAAATGGAACAGGACCGCGTCCTGCTCCCTGGCTCTTGCCATCAACCTTCGGGCATCTCGCATCCCGACCGCCGGGGTTGGTCCGACGCACACCACATCGACCACCTCGACCAGTGCGGCGATCACCGCCGACAGGTGATCAGGCCCTGGGGTTTCCACCATGATCACCCGGTCGAGCTGAAGGCCAAGCTCGCCCCCCGCCACCAGCCCGAGCTCTTCCAACCCAATACAGGCGGTCCACCCCTGCCCCCCGACGGCCTCACCGAGCATGGCGAGCGCCAGCGACCAGCCACCCGGCCCCTCGAACCCCACGGACCAGCCGCGCTGCAAACCTCCGGCCGGGAACAGTGAGGTGACCGCCTCCGGTACCGGCAGTAGGTCTTGATTGGCCAGGTTGACCGGCGCCAACCGCCGGTCCATCTCATGGTCTGCAGAGGTTCGGCCGGTCGCCATCGGTTAATCATAGTCGAACATTTGTTCGATTAACAGACGGGCGGCGGGTTCACAGGCGTACGGGTTCACAGGCGTACGGGTTCACAGGCGTGCCCGCCAGGGCGGGAGGCCGGGGCCGCTATGGTAGACCGACTTGGCCGGACCCCGACCGCATAACGCCGACCGCGCCTCGTCGGACTTCAGGCCCGAGGTCCGCCGCAGCCTCCCCATCCTCATCGCGCTCCGACTTGTGACCAACACCGGCTCACGGATGATGTTCACCTTCCTTCCGGAGTTCTCTCGAGGGACCGGGATTGAGCTGAACACCCTTGCCAGGCTGCTGTCGATCCGGGACATGACCGGGCTGATCGCCCCGCTCGTCGGGAGACGATCGGACCGCAGCGGCACTCGGGGCGTCATGTTGACCGGCGGCGCGCTGGCGGCCATCGGCATGGCGCTGTTCGCCCTGGGCTCTCTCGGCGTGGTCATCGGACTGATCTGCTACGGCCTGGCCCACATCTCATACAACATCGGCATGAACGCCTGGGTCGGCCACGAGGTGGCGTACGAGCGCCGGGGCCGGGCATCGGGCCGCATCGAGATGACCTGGGCCGGGGCCGCCCTTGTCGGCCTCCCGACGATGGGGCTGCTCATCGACCGCATCGGCTGGCGGGCCGCGCCGACGGCTCTGGCCATGTTGGCACTGCCGCTCACGGTCGTGGCCGCCAAGCGTCTTGCGCCACCGACCGCCGCCAGCACCGGGCCCCGGGTCCGCCCCACCATGACGATGTCAGCCTGGGCCGCCGTCGCTGCCTTCTCCCTGCTGACCGTCTCCGCTCAGATGCTGGTGTTCAGCCACGGGATCTGGCTTGAAGACACCTACGACTTCGATCCGTCCCAGGTCGGGTTCGCCATCATCACCGTCGGCATCGCCGAACTGTTCGCCTCCTACGGTTCCTCCCGGTTTGCCGACAGGATCGGCAAACGCAACTCCCTGGCAGTCGGCACGCTGATTCTCGCCGTAGGGCTCATCGGCCTCACCGTGATGGACGACCCGCCGCTCGTCATCGGCCTCAGCCTCCTGGTCATCGCCTTTCTCGGGTTTGAGTTCGGCGTGGTCTCGGCCATTCCACTGCTGGCAGAGCTGGACCCGAGGGCCAGGGCCGAGGTGATCGGGCGAGCGGTCGGACTCTCCATCGTGGGCCGAGCCCTCGGCAGCATCTTGGCGGCCGAAGTCATCCTTCGACAGGGCTTTCAGACGGTTATGGCCATCGGAGCGATCGCCGCCGTGGCAACGTTGTTGATGACCATCATCTTGGTGGTGGAACCGGACCCCGACGGCCAAGCGGCCTAGGACCGGCCTGAGGGTCCGAGTCGCTACGACGTGAGCGGCACTACCACCGCATCGAGCGTGGCCATAAGGCCGCCCAAAACCGCGAGCTGATCCTCGTCCTGATACGCGCCGACGATGGCCCCGCCGGAACCGGCAAACGTTGCGGGAAGATCAAGCGAGTCCGCCGCCTCGATCAGCTCCAGCTGAGAATCGGTGATCTTGCCGAGCAACCGCCGGAGCCGCATGTTCTCAGCGATCAGCGACCCGAGGCGATCCGAGTCCTTCCACCGCAACGCCGCCTCGCCCTCGACCACGAGCGCGGCCAGCGCCCGCATCGTTTCGCGAATACCAACATCGCCTTCATCGAATCGCCGACGCAGCAACCGGTGGTAGCCATCGCTCGGCTCCGCCGCTCGCTCTCGGTACACGAGGAACAGCGGCGGGAGGTGCTCGACGTCGTGACTGCGGTAGTCACCGTGGGCAACACCGAAACGGGCGTCGGTGGTCATGTCGCCGAAGTTCATGGCAACCAAACCGCCGTAGCTCTGGATGACCCGATCCTGCAGACCCGCGGTGATGCCGAGCTGCTCGGTCTCCACCCGCAGCGCAACCGACGGAAGCACCGGCAGCGGAATCTCGATGCCAGTCAGTTCCGACAGCGCCTTCAGCGTTGCGACCACCAGCGCCGATGACCCGCCGAGGCCGACCTGGCGGGGGATGTTCGTCCGGTACTGCAACCGGAAACCCTCGTTCACAAACCCAGGGTGTTCGAGCGAACGGGCGACGTCGGCAAAGGTCCTTATCGTTGCCGCGAGCAGCTGCGGGCCGGTGCCGTACCCCTGGCGATCGACCCGCTCGACGAGGTCACCAACCGAGGTCCACGACGGCAGATCATCGTCGTTGGCAACGATCTCAAGGCGTTCGGCCGGTTCGAGTTCGACGACGGCCTCAAATTGGGGCACTGCCAGACTGAGCGTCCGGCCGCCATAACCATCCGATGGGTTACCGAGAATACCGACCCGGGCGGGGGCGGTAGCGGTGATCAATTGGTCAGCCTTCGGCGCCGAACGACTCGGCCGTTGGCACTTCAACGCCGGGCCGGTAGTAGGTGTAGAGATCGCCGATGATCTCCGACAGGCCGTCGGAATTGGCACGATCAAACAGCTTCACCGTGATCGACTGGGCGTACACGTGGACTTCATCCACCTTGCCGGACTCGAAAAGGGCCTTGGCGATTGCGTCCGGCGGCCGATCCTTGTAGATCACGTCGCCGGCCCGGTAGCTCTCGTGCCCCATGCCCGTGAACGTGCGATTTGTCTCAAACCGCACGTATCCCGGTCGGCTTGAGGCTGATTCGATAACGGTTACTGGCTCACCCATCGACGACAGGTTACCCGACCGAAGCCCGACCTGGCTCTCCGGACTCCTTCGAAGCGATGACAGTTCGAGGTTGGAGCAGTGATCGGGAGGCAAACACCGCAAGGCCGATCGAGACCACCGCCAGCACAACGTGGACCACAATGAACGGCACCGAATGGTCTCCCAGGGCGATATCGACCGCACGGATGAGCCAAATCACCGTGGTGAATGCGGCAAGTCCGAAGACGACAACCCGTAGCCCGGGCGCTCCAAAGGAGAAGAACCTGGTTGCGACCCACAGCGAGGCAACGCTGAGCGCGGCCACGGTAAACACCAACGAGCCGACCAGCGACCACGTGCTCACTTCCGACAGCGGCCCCGGCTCCTGCCAGAGATTCCGCAGCCTGCCAACCCAGACGAACAGGGTCCACGCCACAAATGCCGGTACCGCTAGTTGGGCAGCGTTGCGTATCCGAACCACAGCTACAGGCTATCCAACGGCGACGAATGGTCGCCGATCGGCGTGGCCGATTATTGTGGTCAGATGTCTGAAATCACCCTTGATGAGTTTCGCCAGGAGAGCCTGACGTTCCTGCAGGCCAACGCCGAGGAAAAGGCCGAGGTACAGGCGTTCGTCTGGGGCGAGGGGTCCGATGACGCATCGCTGTTCGAAGAGGTCGATCGGGAAAAGGAACTTGTCGAGCTTGCCAAAGCTCAGGCGTGGCGGGCCAAGCGTTTCGATGCCGGACTCGGTTGGATCACCGGCTCTCCGGATCTCGGTGGACGCGGCCTCGGTCGCCCGTTCGAGCAGGCCTACAACGAGCTGGAAGCAAAATTCGAAGTGCCGAACCAGGGCTTCTTCGGCATCGGCCTTGGCATGGTTGCGCCGACCATCGCCGACCACGCCACCCCCGAGGTGGCGGCCGAGCTCCTACCGAAGATGTACCGGGGAGACATCGTCGGCTGCCAGCTCTTCTCGGAGCCTGGCGCAGGCTCGGACCTGGCAAGCCTGCAGATGAAGGCCGAGCGTGACGGCGACGAGTGGATTGTCACCGGCCAGAAAGTGTGGACATCCGGGGCCCACTTCTCCGACGTGGGCGAGGTGATTTGTCGGACCGATGTGGACATGCCGAAGCACAAGGGCCTGACCGGATTTGTGGTCGACATGAAGGCACCGGGGGTGGAGATTCGCCCGCTGCGGCAGATGACCGGCGGCGCAAACTTCAACGAGGTCTTCTTCAACGAGGTCCGGGTCCCTGACACCCATCGTCTCGGCGAGGTGAACGACGGCTGGCGTGTCGCCCTGACCACCCTGATGAACGAGCGGGCGTCCATCGGCGGCGGGGGTGGAGGCGGTGGCGGCTTCACAAGGCTCAAGGAAATGGTTCGCCACTATGGCCTGGCCGACGATGCCCTGGTGCGCCAGGACCTCATGGACATCTACATCCGTGGTCAGGTGCTCAAGCTCAACAACCAGCGGACCATGGCCGCGCTCAAGCGTGGCCAGCTGCCGGGACCGGAGATGTCGGGGGCGAAGCTCATCCTGACCGAGAACATGCGGCGGACCTCAGCGTTCGTGTCCAAGGTGCTCGGCCCGAGGCTGGCAGCCGATTCCGGCGAGTGGGGTACGTTCTCCTGGAACGGCTACGTGCTCGGCATGCCGGGGATGGCAATCGCCGGCGGTTCCGACCAGGTGCTGCGCAACATCATGGGCGAGCGTGTGCTCGGACTTCCAAAAGAGCCCGGCATCGACACGGTCAGCCCGTTCAAAGACCTGGCGGTCGGCACGTCGAGCGACCGCTCCTAGCGGACGCTCTTCAGGTGCAAAGCGCTTCGCCCGGCGAGGGTTTCCGGGCGCTTGGCCGACAGCACTGAATCGGTCCAGCGGCCGATCATGGCGTCCACCCGACCGTGACCGAACCGAACCGACGGCCCGATTGTCAGCGCCACAAGGATTGTCCCGACGCCCACCGGACCCCCGAGGGTCACACCAAGGCCGACGAAGCCGATTTCCAGCGCGGTCCTAACGATTGGCATGGACCGCCCAAGCTTGGATGACGTGGCCGATGCCAACAGGTCACCGGTTCCGGCCCCAAGCCCGGAGGCGATCATCGCTCCGGCGCCAAGCCCGATGATGGCCACGCCGCCAAGGTGAGCAACGCCAAGCGCCGCATAGGCAGCGACGCTGGTGAGGCCATCACGTTGTCCTGCGCCGAAGAGTGCCTCGAGCCCCGCGTCCAGCGCCGAGCCGAGCGGTCCGGACAGGCTGCCGATGATTGGCCCAATGATCATGGGCGCAAGGACCGTGCCCACGCCGGGCCGTTTGCCGAGCAGGGCGGAGATGACGCCGAGCACGCCGGCCAGGGCCCACAGCGAAAGGGCGAAGGGAAGACCTATGGCCGACGAGATGCCGGTCACCAAAACGTCGAACGGTCCCGGGCCAAGCCCCGACGCGATGGTGGACGCCGCCCCCACCCCAATGGTGATGGCCCCACCGACTAACAGCATGACCCGAACCGTGACGGGCAGCACCCGGTGGAGGCGCCGGTTGGCGGCGATCGCAGCGATGGCGCCGGCGCGCGAAATGGCGAACGACGTTGAAATGGCGAGTGAGGTCAAGCGGGCGCGCAAAGTAAGCCCTTCCGGGGTGCGGGCGCTCAAACGATCGATCCCGATCGGGTGGCGCTGAGTTCGTTAGGTGTTGGTTTCCGGGCTGGGGCTTCCAGCCGGGATGGAACGGGGACGGTGCCGGGTTCGACCGGGAAACCGTCCGCTGTCACGAGTTATTTCAGCTTCCAGTATCGGCCATTTCTGCCAATACTGGACCGCAATTCGACGTGTCTTCAGACACACGCGATGCAATGCTCTGACCAGGGAAAAGTCGGCCCCTTACACCCGCAGGTTACGCAGCGAAATGTCCGCTCAGTGAGCGGGCTGCAGCGGCCGCTCCCGAGTCGTCAATCGACGCACCCATGGCAAGCAGCACCGACTCGATCGTGGTCAACGTGCCGAGCAGCATCGGCGGGTTCAGATACCCCATGTGACCAATCCGGAATGCCTGACCCGAGAGATCGCCAATGCCGAGACCCAGTGTCACCCCTGCCTCTTCCTGGCAGATTCGGCGCAGCTCATCGGCGTCGATGTCACCGGTCAGCACGGTCGTGACCGCGGTGGAGCGGCTGGCCGGGTCTGCGATGTTGCATCCGATGCCCCCGTCGGTAGACCACGCGTCGACGGCGGCCCACACTGCCTCTGCCAGGTAGCCGTGGCGATCCCACCGAGCCTCCAAACCCTCTTCGGCGATCATCCGCAAGGCTTCCTGCATCCCGTACAGATGCGAGACCGGCGGAGTGCCGCAGTACAGCTCGTAGTGGTGGCTCGGGTTGAGCCGGTTGCCCCAGTCCAGGTAGCCGACGTGAATGTCCGAGCGGTCATAGGCGGCGAGCGCCTTCTCCCCCGCCCACAGGAACGCCAACCCTGGCGGCACCATCAGGCCCTTCTGAGAACCGGCGATGGTGATGTCAACGCCCCAGTCGTCCATGAAGTACGGCTCACAGCCGAGCGAAGCGATGCAGTCGACCATCAGCAGTGCGGGATGTTCGGCGTCGTCGATGGCGGCCCGCAACGCCGGGATGTCGTTTCGGACCGATGTGGCGGTGTCGGTGTGCACCGTGAGCACCGCTTTGATCTCGTGTCCGGGGTCATCGGCCAGCCGGGCCCGCAGCGCGTCGGGGTCAACCGGCCGGTTGTTGGCGCCGGGCAGTACTTCGGCTTTCACGCCGGAGATCTCTGCCATGTCCGCCCACGCAATGGCGAAGCGGCCGGACTCCAGCGCAAGAACTTTGTCTCCCCTGGCCAGGGTGTTCGAGATTGCCATCTGCCAGGCTCCGTGCCCGTTTGAAATGATGACAAAGGGAGCACCGGTGGTCTTGGCAAGCCCCGGGAGCTGGGCGAAAATCTCGTCCGATACCCCCACCAGCTCACCCGAGTAAATGTCGGGCATCGGCCGGTGCATGGCCGAGAGCACCCGCTCCGGGATGATCGACGGGCCGGGGATGGCAACGGTCTCCAGACCGACGTTGAGGTTGACGGAATGTGCGCTGCCAGAGGACTCGACCATCGTTGGAACTGTAGACCGGTTCCGCAGCCGTACTGCTATCAGCGGTGCCCGTTGTGGCATGCTGGAGGCGTGTCCGATTGTGCGACTCGAGAGAACCTCGTCTCCAAGGTGGCGGCCCTGCTGGCCAAGGCCGACAGCAGCGAACATGCCCCCGAGCGTGAGGCGTTTCAAGCCAAGGCCCAGGCCCTCATCACCCGCCACCAGATCGCCGAGGGCGAGCTGCGGCTGAGCCGAGCCGAGATGGAGGAGCGCTCCATCATGGTCGAGGACTGGGGCAACGCCACCCGGGGCGTCGTGTACCTCTATTCCGGCATCGCCAAGCTCAACCGATGCTCGGTGGCCCATCGGACCGGGCGAGGGTGGGCACGGATCGTCCTGTTCGGTTCAGACCATGACGCCGACCTGACCTGCGCGCTCGTCGAACATCTGTTGCCCCAATTGCGGTTGGCCATCTTGAACGACCGGCCACGGTCACGGATGAGTTACTCGATCGGGTGGACCCATGAGGTCCTCGACCGTCTCCAGGCCGCGACCGAACAGGCCGCAGCGGAATCGAACGCCCTGGTGCCGACCAACGTTGCCGCCGACGAGGCTCTCCGGGCCGCCCACAAACTCAGAACCGAGCGCCGCAACACCGTGGATTCTGCCGAATACGGGTCTGGCATGTCAGCCGCGGAACAGGTCGATCTCGGACGGACCGGTTTGGGCCGGACCAAACAGCCGGAACTCGGCTAGCCACCACCAGCGACGGACTCGACAGCCCCGGGGCGGGACGCGGGATGGTGTGCGGGATGGAATGCACGGCGCATCGGCATTGTTACGTAGGGCATGACATCGATTACTGCAGAACTGATCGGCGACTTTCGGGTGGACATCACCAACGGCGTCCACACCTGGCGAGCTGACGAACCGGTCAACCTCGGCGGCGACAACACCGGACCCAACCCCTATGACCTGCTGCTCGGCTCGCTTGCGGCCTGCACCACCATCACCCTGTCGATGTACACCAAACGCAAGGACATCGAGATGACATCGCTGTCGGTGGAGTACAGCTACGACAAGGTCCACGCCGATGATTGCGAGCAGTGCGATGACACCCACTCCGGCATGATCGACCGGGTCACATCACGGATCTTCATCGACGGCAACTTCGATGAAGACACCCGGAAGCGACTCATCGAGATCGCCCAGCGCTGCCCGGTCCACAAAACACTCGAAAAGGGCATTGTCTTCGACGAGACGGTCTACGCAGGCTGAGTTTGTGACCGGTTGAACAGGCCGAGCTGCCCGCCGGGCGGGAGCCGGGGCACCCCGGTCCAGGGCAGCGAGTCCATAAACACCCATGACCGGCGGTGGATGGCGGTCGGACCGTATCCCTGCAGCGCGGTGCGGTGACGGGGGCACGGATACCCCTTGTTGCTCTCAAACTCGAACCCGGGGAACTCCTCGGCCTGAGCCCGCATCATTCGGTCCCGCGTCACTTTGGCCAGGATGGACGCGGCGGCTATGGAGAGGCACTTTGCATCACCCTTGATGAGTTTGCGGGTTACGGGGTGTCCGACAAAGTCCCAGTTCCCGTCGAGAATCACTGCGTCCACCGCCAGGCCGAGACCGTCGATGGCACGCCGGGCCGCCAGCTTCTGTGCGGCCGACATGCCGAGCTGGTCACATTCGTTGTGGCTGGCGTGGCCGACCGCCCAGGCATCACACCACTCGGAGATGCGTTCAAACATGGCTTCGCGTTCCGGCTCGGTCAGCTGCTTGGAGTCACGCAGCTTGTAGAGCCGTCGATCCTTCGGCACCACGACGGCGCCAATGGTCAGCGGCCCGGCCCAGGCGCCGCGGCCAACCTCATCGACCCCGACAACGATCTGGTGCCCGGAACCCCAAAGGTCACGCTCCTCGGACAGGCCGGGAGGTTTGACCTTCAGCGCTTTGCGCAGTTTTGGCACGGTGGCCGTCGCCATGGGTTGAACTTAGCAGGTCAGTTGAAACTGTCGCCGGGCATCGGGGCGTCGGGCAGTTCCTCGGCGGCGCCAGCAAGCAGCGCCTCTCCCTTGATGTCGGTGGTGGACCACTCGGGGTCAAGGCCCGGACAGCGAAGCTCCACCGCAACGTCGCCCTCAACCTCCCACAGCAGCGCGGGCCGGTACCCGTGCCACCGGATGGCAAACGAGATCAAGGCGCCGTGAACCGGGGCCCGGTGAATCTCAACGGTGCCACCCCGCCACGCCGCCGGAAACTCGGGGAGAAGCTCCACCACTGGGCGATGATCAGGCCCGGCCGGCCCGGGAGATATGGCGGCCGAAGCGGCCGGCCGGATGAGTAGCGCCCTGGCGCCAAGCCAGAAGTCAGCAGCGTCGGCGGCGCTGTCCGGCCCTGCGGTCAGATCGTCGGGACCGGCCGAAGCCTCAGCGGCAGTCTGTGTTCCCGGCCAGCGGCGGGCGGGGGCTGCCTGCTCGGCCCATTCGGTGATCTGTGCCAAGTCAGGGGTAGCGGTCACGGTGGCGTCTCGTCGGAGGTCGGCGGCCGCGTCGGACTGGCCCGTCAGATCCGCCATCGTGGCCAGACCGAGCTTGGCCCGACCGACCGCTGCCAGCTGCGACGGGTCCTGTCGATGCTTCTTCGCCGCCTTCTCCACCAGGTGGGTCAGCTGGCTTACCGAGTCGAGCAACTGGTCGGTCAGGTCCGGGTCACCGAGCAATTCGGCGGTGGCGCTGAGACCCATGACCAGATCGGCACCCTCGGCCGGTGAGGGAATTGACGTCGGGAACGAACGGGCCGCCGCATCGGCCACCCGTCGGCACTCAAGTCGGTGACCACCTGCGGCCAAGCCGAGAAGCACCCGTCCCGCTCCGGGGCTGGCGTCCACCACGGCGTCGACGAGCGACGGCGAGGCCATCAGCAGCCGGGCCCGCGCCGCGTTTGCCAGGTCGGTGACTCCCGAGTCGGGAAACTGGTAGCTGGAGGCACGGTCGATGACCACGCTCCAACCCCGTGCTGCCGCCGCGGCATCAGGCATGCCATCGAGCGAGAGGTCGGTGACCCCTGGGCCCGGAATGGCGAACCGCAGCGACGTGCCGTGAGGTAGCGGATACAGACAGACGCCGTTTGCCAGCGGACCGGTAACCGGCCCGTCCCAACGCAACGTCTCGCCGTCGCTTACGGCCTGGAGCAGATCACCGGTGGTCGACCCACCGGCCTCGTTCGGTCGTCGTGGCAGCTGCAGCGCCGGTTGGCCGTCGACCAGCACCTGCTCGTTCTCTCCTCCGAGTTCGAAGCGACGGTCGCCACCGTCGCCGTTGACCCCGTACGGCCGCACCGCAATGGCAAGGGCGACCGGGACCGGTGACTCGTTCGCAATCTCGATGACGGTCGCCATGCCTCCGGGTACCACCACCGGATACACGGTGTGAATCACATCACCCGACGGCACCCGCAGCGACGTCTCGATGATCGGCCCGTGCCCAACCCGACGTTGCCGGACCGCAGGCTCTCTGGCCGGAAGGTGCCACCGGTCATCGGCACCGATCCACCAATCGATCGAGTACTCGGTCCCAAACGGCGTTACGGCACCACCGCCATCCACCATGGCCGGGGCAATGCCCTCCAACCCGGAGACCAGGGTGTAGCCCGCATCGGCCGGCCGTTCGATCGACCGTGGACCGAGGGTCATGGTCCCTGAGGTTTCCGAGGTTGTGCTCACGCATTCGAAGATATCGACCACGGCCCATACCCCGACGCCACAAACAGGCCCGACGCCAGCTGTCAGGTGCCCAAAGATGGACTATTCGTGACCGATCCTGCCCCGCAGCAGGGTTTCCTGAGCAAAGTTCGGGTCCTTGCCCTCCCAGCAGATGGCGTAAACCTGATCGGCGATCGGCATCAAGACCTCGTGCTCGCGAGACAGCGCTCGAACCACCTTGGCGGCCTTGACCCCTTCGGCCACCTGGTCCATTTCGGCCATGATCTCCTCCATCGACGCCCCCTGGCCCAGCCGACGGCCGACGCTGGAATTCCGGCTCTGTGGGCTGATGCAGGTGGCGAGCAGATCGCCGACGCCCGCCAGTCCGGCCAGGGTCAGGGCCTCACCACCCATCTTGGAGCCAAGCTCGATCAGTTCTGCGAGGCCTCGAGTGATCACCGCCGAGCGGGCATTGTCGCCGAGCCCTCGGCCCTCCACCGCTCCTGCGGCGATGGCGTAGACGTTCTTCAGCGCTCCGCCGAGCTCACACCCAACGACGTCGTGGTGGCTGAACACCCGGAACATCGGTGTTGAGAACACCTCCTGCAGGCGAGCGGCGATGTGCTGTTCGGAGAGGGCGACCACCGCCCCTGCCGGGTTGCCCGCCATGATTTCCTT
>CAZSTV010000046.1:0-13096 GCA_964609665.1 uncultured Acidimicrobiaceae bacterium | reverse complement strand
GGTTCGGACCGGACAACACCCCGACCGGCCGACCGGGCAGCACTTCCTCGATGATTTGTGTCATGCGGAGCCTGGTCTCCGGCTCAAAGCCCTTGGCAAGGCTCACCACCGGCACCCACGGTCGCAGCACCGGGGCGATGGTGTCGCAGGTGTCGCGGAACGCTCCCGTCGGCACCCCGAGGACCAGCAGATCGGTGTTGGCGACCGCGGAGGCAAGATCGTCGGTTGCGGTCAGCTGCGGGTGAAGTTCATAGTCCGGCAGGTATCGCATGTTGCGGTGGTCGTCGTTGATGCCCCTCACCGTTTCAGGATCTCTGGCCCAGATGGTCGTGGGGCCGTTGTGGGCGGCGAGATGGGCCACCGTCGTTCCCCAGGAGCCGCCGCCGACCACCAGCACCCGAAGCTCGGACGTCTCGGTGGCGGATGCAGCTGGCGGGGGTGTCGAGGATGTCGATGCGCTTGTCACCTTCCCATCTTTGCATGATCGGTTCGCCCGGTCCCCTCCTGACGGGGGTCGTTTCGTTCGTGGTCCGGACATGCCGGTACCATCGGCGTGGCGCTATGCGACACCCTCTCTCCACGGCCGTGCTCATCCCGGTGAAGTCCTTCGACTTGGCGAAGGAGCGTCTGGCCGTCACGCTGGAGCCCGAGGAACGTGCGTCGCTGGCCCGATCGATGGCGGCCCGAGTGGTCACCGCGGCGTCACCTCTGCCGACCTTCGTGGTGTGCGGCTCGGCCGAGGTGGCGGGCTGGGCCGTGGGCCTCGGCGCGGGGGTTATCTGGCACGAGCCGCCGGGCCTCAACGGCGCCATCGCCTTCGCCACCGATGCACTGGCCGACGACGGATACAAGCGGGTCATCATTGCCCACGGCGACCTGCCGCTGGCCCAATCGTTGGCATGGGTCGGTGAGGCGGACGGCGTCACCATCGTGCCCGACCGCAACGGTGGCGGCACCAACGTCATGTCCATCCCGCTGGGAGTCCCGTTTGACTTCCACTACGGCGAGGGCTCGGCGCCGCTCCATCAGGCCGAGGCCGAACGGCGTGGCCTGGAGGTGCGCATCGTCGCAAACGAAGAACTCGGCCTTGACGTTGACACCCCGACCGACCTGGCAGAACTCGACACCAGAACTGGACCGACATGACCGAAGCTCAGAACCCGCTGACTCCCTCACCGGTCCGCATCGACCGGTTCACCACCAACCTCGACACCCCGGCCCGGGCGCTGGCCATTGGTGCCCACCCCGACGACGTTGACTTCGGGTGCGGGGCGACGCTGGCCAAGTGGGCGGCCGATGGCTGCGAGGTGAGTGTGCTGGTCTGCACCGATGGGTCGAAGGGAACCTGGGACCCCGATGCTGATGAGACCGAACTGATCGCCACCCGACAGCGAGAGCAGCGGGCCGCGGCGGAGACCCTCGGCGCCACCGGCGAGGTTGGCTTTCTGGGCTGGCCGGACGGCGAACTTGAGTCGACCATGGAACAGCGGGCTCAGGTTGCGCTGTGGATTCGCAAGACCAAGCCGGTGGTCGTGCTCGGCCATGACCCCTGGAAGCGATACCGGCTCCATCCCGACCACCGCCATGCCGGCTGGCTGGCGACGGACGGCGTTGTTGCGGCCCGGGACCCCAAGTTCTTCCCCGACCAGCCGGTCCCCCATCATCGCCCCGACCGGTTGCTGCTGTGGGAGGCGGACGAGGCCGACCATGCCGAAGACGTGAGCAACTTCGTCGACACCAAGTATCAAGCGCTGCTGGCTCACACCAGCCAGTTCGAATCGACGATGGCGTCCGGCGAAGACCCGGAGCTGATCGAGTTCCGAAAGCGGGTGGAGGCCAAGCTGACCACCGCGGGCGAGGCCTGCGGGATGCGTCACGCCGAGGTCTTCAAGCTCATCGACGATCTGTGAGCCACGGCGAACCGGAGCGTTCAGGGCCCGAGCGTCCGGTGCTCGGGGTGGACGGTTGCCGGGGTGGATGGGTGGTCGTCAGCTGGCACGAAGAGACCGTGCACGCAACGTTCACCGAGAGCCTTGCCACCTCCGTCGAGCAGTTGCGGTCCGGCGCGGTTGCAGCGATGGCCGTGGACATGCCGATCGGCATGCTGGACGGCCAACCTCGGGCCTGCGATGTGGCGGCACGCAAAATGCTCGGACCACGACGATCGTCGGTCTTCCCAACCCCGGTGCGGGCCACGCTGGCCGCTACCGACTACCGAGACGCCTGTGCCCGTTCCATCGCAGCCTCGGGCAAGGCGCTCTCCAAGCAGGCCTTTAACCTCCTGCCGAAGATTGCCGAACTGGACGATCTGGTCACGCCACAAGATCAGGACCGGTTGGTGGAAGCGCACCCCGAATGTGCCTTTGTCCGGCTGGCCGATGGCACGCTCGCAGAACCGAAGCGCACCCCGGCCGGCCGCGAGATGAGACAGCGACTGCTCGCCGCCCATGATCCGCTCCTCGGTGACATCGTCGCCGCCCACCCCGAGCTTCCCGTCCTTGACCTCATCGACGCGGCGGTGCTGTGCATCACCGCTCGCCACGTCACGTCCGGCACCGAGCACCGGCTCGGGACCGACGTTGACGCCACCGGACTCCGGGCCGAAGTGGTCTTTTGAACCCATATCCGGAGTAGGGCTGTTCTTCGTGGAATCGGTGTTCCATACTGTTGGCTATGAATGAGGGCGGAACCGAGACCACAGATTCCGACGGCAGCGAAAAGCCTGCCGAACCGGTCATTGACCTGCAAGATCTCCTGCATCCGGATGAGCAGCGGCGGTTCCGTCGTCTGTGCATTGAGACCTCGGGTGAGGACCTGGCCCAGTTGGTGTCGGTCGTAGACATGCACCTCGATCACATACGCAGCAACGCTGGTCCCGCCACCGACGTTGAGACAGCGGAAATGATCGGCGAGTCGCTCAATCGACTCCTGACCAGCGAGATTGACCTGAACGGTGAATCTCGGTCCCAGGTCCGAGGAGCGGTGGAGTACTTCCTGCTCACCGACGACGCAGACGGCGACATGGACCATGCCCTCGGGTTCGACGACGACGCTCGGGTGCTGAACACCGTGCTCGACCGGATCGGTCACCCCGAGTTCACGGTCAACCTGCCGACCTGACGCAGCGCCTGTGAACCACAGCGCAGGAGTAGTCCTCTACCGGTCGGGACCGGAAGGGGTTGAAATTCTGCTGGTCCACCCCGGCGGACCGTTCTGGGCCAACAAGGACACCCACGGGTGGTCGGTGCCGAAGGGCGAGTACGAGCCGGACACCGAAGATGCTGAGGCCGCGGCGTTTCGGGAGTTCGAGGAAGAGTTGGGCCACCCGGCACCCGACGGAGAGCGGCACGCGCTGCCGCCGTTCAAGGCTGGCCGCAAAACGATCACGGCCTGGCTCGTCGCAGGGGATCTGGATCCCGAGACCATCTCAAGCAACGAGTTCGAGATGGAGTGGCCACCGAAGTCCGGCAACATGGCATCGTTTCCCGAGGTTGACCGAGCCGCATGGTTCAACCTGGCAGTTGCAGAAACAAAACTGCACAACGGCCAGCTTCCCATCTCTGCGCTGATTGCGGACGCCTTGGCCCAGGATGCTTGAGTAAGGCCACTTGATTGTGGATGACCTGACCGAAAGTTGAAATCAGAATCTTCAGATCTGAAGATTTGCCTCCTGAGCCGCCAAATTTGGCGGATCTCGACCGATCCACCACTCCCAGTGGTGGACGCACTACATTCCCTGGTGCGGAGTTGTTCGAAGCCGATTAGTCCTCGGCTTACTGGAGGTATGGGTTACACGTGCTGGTTAGACCGCCTATTTATGGATTGGACATCGTTGTCGACGTTTCATCACTGCTCGACAAACCGAATGGCGATCCGAACGATGACGTCTACGTCGTCGACCCTTCCAACAGCACAGTCGTCGCAGCTGGTATCAGCACGATAGACGGTGACGAGTACTACGACGGGGACGAGCGACGGATCCTGTCGATCCTCGACCAGCGCTTCGCTGTCCTCGACCCCGGCATCATCAGCACCTGGAACGGTTCAATCCTCGATCTGCCCTTCCTTCGGGCGAGGGCCAAGGTTCTGCAGCTGGGGCTTGGCCTCCGGGTCAGGCCGGACCGGCGGCGTGGTCCACGCCCGACTCGAAAACACCGGCCACAGCCAACAGTGCACGTCGGCGACCCCGATCTCGGGGCGAGCAGTCCGGTCTGTGGTGCGTGGCACCGCCAACGCCATCTCGACCTTCGCTGGGTCTACGGCGAGGGTGCATCGACCGACGAACTGCTCGGTCCGGACCCGCGGCGCGGCGCGCATCTTGCCCGGTCCCTCGCTGAGCGGCGTTGGATGCGAGCCCGGCGCCACCTCGATCGGATCCCGCCACCGGCAAACCTGACCAGCTTTACCTGGACGTGCCTCTCCCCGGACTCCGAAGACGGACCGGCGGTGCGGATTCCCGCATCGGCTAAGGCCCGGCATCCGTCGAGCGGCAACATGATCGGTCGCTAGCACACCGTCATCGCTGGCAAACATGGCCGGGATGGTTCCTACCGTCAAACAGGCTGAGTACCCTGAGAATCGATGGTGCTAGAGCTAGGGCCCTGCCCTGCTGAGGACGTAGTTCGGTGGTCGAAGTTTGCACGACGAATCGTCGTGGAGCTTCGGTCCACCGAAGGTATCGAGGGCTTTGCTCCCGACGTTATTGACCTGTGGGCAAGGACCCTGGATGACTGGTCAAGCCAGGCAAAGGACTTCTCGGACGCCGACTCGCTGTTTCGCCTGACAGAGGAGCTGGAGCCCGAGGTTGCGGAGTACTTGCTTCACGGCCTCGACCGCTGCCTGCACTCCCCTGCCGTCATGAGCTGGATCACTCCGGAAGAGGCGAAGGAACAGCGTGCCTTCACCATGCACGTCGTGCGGGCGTTCGTTGACTGCCTCTCGGCCGAAGGCTACGGCTGCCAGCAATACGCCGACCAGATTCTCAGCTCGTTCGGCGCCCTTCTGGACGACTCGAACCAGAACTAGCGGGAGCTGGTGATCGGGCGACCGGCCAGGACCGATCGGTCCGGTTCACCGTCGCGAAGTGCGAGCTTGCCGTCGACGAGCACCCAGTCGATGCCAACCGATGAAGCCGCTGGTTCGGCGATCGTCGCCCTGTCGGCAATCGTCACCGGGTTGAACACAACGATGTCGGCATCAGCACCGCGCTGCATGCGACCCTTGCGGGCCATGGCCGGCATCATCGACTCAACCCGACGGACCGGCAAGATGGTGATCTTGGCCAGGCCGGTCATCAGGTCCAGCACGCCAAGCTCTCGCACGTAGTGCCCAATCGTCCTCGCAAACGTTCCGGCCCCCCGGGGATGGTTGTTCATCGCTGCGGTGGGAATGGCGTCGCTCGCCACCATCGTCCACGGTTGACGTAACGCCAGCTGGACCTCGTCGTCGGGGATCGAGTCGATGGCGGCCACCAACTTGTTCTCCCGCCACGCTTCGGCGAAGGTGTCGCTGTTCAACCGGGAACTTGTGCCTGCAACCTGAAGGTCGGCCTCGGTGAGGCGGTACCGCTCCTGCCAGCCGAGCGAGAATCGTGAACTGCCAAGGAACGTACCCCAGAAGTCGTAGGGGTAAAGGCACGCAGTTACGTCGACCCCGTCGGCCCTGGCCTGCCCGATCGTCTCGATGGCCCGGTGCATGACAAACGTTCCGCCGGTGCTCGACAGGTGTTCGATGTGGACCGCCGCCCCGGTTGCTCGGGCGATGTCGAGCACCTCGTCGATTGCTTCGAGGCTGGTGCCCGGTGGGTCGGGGTCGCTGTGGCGCACGTGGAAGAAGCTGACGTGCCCGTGGGCCGCGGCCATGGCGGTGAGCCGGCGCATCTCATCGGTCGTCGTGCCGGGCGAGTATTCAGGTGAGAAGGAGATGCCGGCGAAACCGGTTGCGAGGTTTGATTCTGCCAGCGCTGCCAGCTCATCGAACTCGGCCGCGGTCAGCTCATCTTCAACGCCGACCTCAAGATCAAACCCCCGCATAAAGTGGTGGTGGAACGCGCCGCCGAAGTTGATGGGCGTGCGGTTCTCGTAGCGACGAAAGAACGCATCGGCGTAGTTGTTGATGCCGTGCATGGCCAGGTTGGTGGTGACACCGTCCGCCAGCTTCAGCCACACGCCAAACTCGTTCGGTTCATAGGACAACAGGTCCACGAACCCCGGGGAGACAATGCGGTTGGTTGCATCGATTTTCTCGGTGCCGATAAGCGCTGCGCGACTGATGGCGGTGATCACCCCTCCGTCGATGCCAACGTTCACCAGACCGTCGAATCCCGAGTCCGGGTCAAGGACCCGACCCCCGGCGATCACCACGTCAAAGACGTGCCCCGGAGGGGGCTCGGGAGCTACGCCCTCCGCGTCCAGTGGCGGCGGCAGGTCCGGTCCGCTCTGCAAACCCGGAGCGTTGATCGTCGCCGCGTTCGCCACGGCAGGATCGACGCTCGGCGACGCCGGATCTGGCGCCCCGATTCCGGCCGACACCTGGGAATCGCCGCTGACCGCGCCAGGACCGAGGCGGCGCAGCGCCACCACGTTGACCGCGCCGAGACCAAAGGCCAGTAGCAACTTGCGGCGGTCTCGGGACGCCGGGAGATCCGGTTCACTTCCCATGAGGAGGACGACCGTAGTCCGCGGCAGAAGGCGAATCGGCGACCCCCGATGACCTGTAACACCGGACCCGCCTCGACCGTCAGACCGTCGATGGAGACCGCCCTTTTGGCGACTACTGTTATGCCGTGGCCGAAGACCTCCCTGCTCTCTACCGGCTTGGCATTGTTGGGTCGGGACAGATCGCCAGAATGACCCACCAGTCCGCGGTCAAGCTTGGTATTACGCCAAGGCTCTTCGCCGAGCGTTTCGACGACTCCGCCGCTCAGGCCGCCCCCGGCGCTGTCTTCAATCACCCGGACGCCCTGGCAGGATTCGCGGCCGACTGCGAAGTCCTTACGTTTGAGCACGAGCGGATCGATGTCGGGCTGCTCCAGGCGCTCGAAGAGAACGGCGCCCTGCTTCGACCGGGCACGAAGACCATCCGCGTTGCCTTCGACAAGATGCATCAGCGCCGGATGTTGAAACACCGGGGCTACCAGGTGCCGGCGTTTGCCGAGGTCCGCGGCCCAGACGACGTCTTCGACTTTGCGAACGCCCACGGGTTCCCCGTTGTGCTCAAGACCGTGCGAGCCGCGCCGCCCGGAGAGCGTGGCGTTTGGATTGTCGAGAACCGGGCCGAAGCGATGCGGGTGCTTGCCGAGCGGTCCAACCTTGAGCTCATGGCCGAGGAGCATCAGGCCATCATCAAGGAAATGGTGGTCCTGGTCGTCCGCAGGCCCGGCGGGTTCTCCCGCTGCTACCCCATTGCCGAGTTCACCAATCAGGACGGTGCGGCCCGAGAGATCCGGGCCCCGGCCGACATCGGCCATCGTCTGGCAACCGAGGCCCGGGAGCTTGCACTGAAGCTGGCCGATGAGTTCGACGCCGTCGGGGTGCTTGCAGTGGAAATGTTCCTCACCACGGAGGGTCTCGTCGTCAACGAGCTTGCGGCCAGGCCCCACAATGCCGGACACCTCACCATCGAAAGTTGCCCAACCTCACAGTTCGAAAACCATGTTCGGGCCGTGCTGGATCTTCCCCTCGGGCCGGTCTGGCAGATCGCCCCGGCGGCGGTCACCATCAACGTGATCGGCAACCTTGAGGGCACCGATCCGTCGAGGCACCTTCCCGAGGCGCTCTCGGTCGAAGGGGCGCAGATTCACCTCTACGGCAAGCTGCCGCGGCCGGGACGCAAACTCGGCCACGTGACCGCTCTCGGCGATGACATGGACCAAGCGAGAGAACTGGCTCGACGGGCCGAGGCGGCGCTTCACGGCCGCCGTCTGTGACACGTCCCGCTGCACCACCCACTCCAATAGAGTTGAGCCCATGACAAAGACCCTGAACGTTGTCGACCATCCACTGGTGGCTCACAAGATCACCATGTTGCGCAACGAAGCGACCCAGTCATCAGACTTTCGTTCGCTGTGTTCGGAGATCACGCTGCTGACCGCGTACGAGGCGCTACGGCATCTGCCGACCAAAGCTGTTTCGGTCAAGACCCCAATTACCACCACCGACTCGCCGATGCTCGATGGGCCGGCGCCTGCCATCGTCGGGATCCTTCGAGCAGGTCTGGTGATGGTCGAGGCGATCCTCACCCTGATCCCCCACGGCCGAGTCGGTCACCTCGGCCTCTACCGGGACCCGGAGACCCACAACCCGGTCGAGTACTACAAGAAGCTTCCGGAGAACATCGACACTCGGGAGGTGCTGCTGGTCGACCCCATGTTGGCCACCGGAGGCAGCGCCATCCACGCCCTCGACGTGCTGGCAGACGCCGGAGCCACCAACGTGTCCCTGCTGTCCATCATCGGCTGCCCCGAGGGAGTCGCAGCGGTACACGAGCGTTACCCCGAGACCGATATCACCCTGGCTGCCCTCGATGAGCGGCTCAACGAACACGCATACATCGTGCCTGGACTTGGCGACGCAGGCGACCGTATCTACGGGACAAAGTAGGAGTTACCACATATGGAATCGCCCGATTCGCCAACCATCGATTGGGACCAGCTTCGTGCCGCGGCACGAGACGCGGCGACCCGGGCCTATGCGCCGTACTCCAAATTCCATGTCGGGGCCGCAGCGTTGACCGACGACGGCCGCATCATCACCGGCTGCAACGTTGAGAATGTCTCCTACGGCCTTGCGCTATGCGCCGAGTGCGGGCTGGTATCGGCCCTTCACCAGTCTGGCGGCGGCCGCCTTGTGGCGGTGAGCGTGGTGTCGGGCTCCGGGAAGCCGTGCACGCCGTGTGGCCGATGCCGTCAGCTTCTTTACGAGCACGGCGGGCCCGACTGCCTTATCGAGGGCGGCCCAGAGATAGTGCCACTGTCGGTCTTGCTGCCGGACGGATTCGGCCCGGACCGACTGGCGGAGGGGTAAGCCACATGACCAATACGAACAAGGCCGTGAGCTGGGACGCCCAGTCGCTCATCATCACAAAACGGGACGGTGGCGCGCTGCCGGACGAGGCGATCGACTGGTTTATCAACGGCTACACCTCCGGCACCATCCCCGACTACCAGGCCTCCGCCATGCTGATGGCCATCTACCTGAACGGCCTGGACGGGACCGAGCTTGCCCGCTGGACCAACGCCATGATCGACACCGGCCGACGGTTCAACCTCACCGGCTTCGACAAGCCGCTGGTCGACAAGCACTCCACCGGCGGCGTCGGCGACAAGGTCTCGTTGATCCTGTGCCCGCTGGTCGCCGCCTGCGGGGCCGTGATGCCCCAGGTGGCAGGGCGAGGCCTCGGCCACACCGGCGGCACGCTCGACAAGCTGGAGGCGATCCCCGGGTGGTCACCGTTCGTCAACCCTGACCGGTTCAACGACATTCTCACCGACGTCGGAGCCATCATCGCCGCCGCCAACGATGATCTCGCGCCCGCCGACCGCAAGCTGTACGCACTGCGTGACGTCACCGGCACCGTGGCGTCGATCCCCCTGATCGCCTCATCGATCATGTCGAAGAAGATCGCTTCCGGCACCCAGGCGCTGGTGTTGGACGTGAAGGTTGGCAACGGGGCGTTCATGCGAGAGCTGGAGGACGCCCGACTGCTGGCCGAGACCATGGTGGACATCGGGAACCGGTCGGGGGTGAAGACCGTTGCGCTGCTGACCGGCATGGACCGACCGCTTGGCCGAGCCGTTGGCAACACCCTCGAGGTGGATGAGTCCATCGAACTGCTGCAGGGTGGCGGGCCTCAGGATCTTATCGATGTAGTCGTGGCCCTGGCGGTTGAAATGCTGGAACTGGTCGGCCTCGATGCCGACCCCGCGGCTGTCCTGGCCTCGGGCGCAGCGGAGCCGGTATGGCAGCAGATGGTGGCCGCCCAGGGCGGCGATCTCTCCGCGCCCCGGGAACGGGCTGCCCATCAGCACGACGTCACCGCTCCGGAGTCAGGCTATGTAGCGGACATGGATGCGTTGGCGGTTGGCGTGGCCTCCATGCGGCTGGGCGCAGGCCGGGCCCGCAAGGAAGACGACATTGCATTCGGGGCCGGGATTGAATGCCTGGTCAAGCCGGGCGAACCGGTGAGCAGTGGCCAAACGGTGCTCCGGCTCCACAGCGACCAGCCGGAGACGTTCGCCGTGGCAAACGAGCTGCTGGCCGACGCGATTTCCTACACCACCGAGGAACCAACGCTCTCGCCGCTGGTGATCGACCGGGTCACATAGGTCAACCCGCTTGTGGTCCTCTAGCGGGCGTTGAGTCGGTCGACAAGGCCGGGCACCTGGGAGAACTCCTCCAGCTGGTGCCAGGTCGGCTCCATCCCCGAGCAGTCCACCTTCTCATGGCCCCACGTGATGCCGTACGGGATGTGCGCACCCTCGGCGCCGATGTCGATAACGGGCAGCACGTCGGACCGAAGCGAGTTGCCGACCATGAGGAACTGCGACGGATCAACGCCACACCGTTCGAGCACCCGACGGTACTGGTCCGGCGATTTCTCGCTGAGAATCTCGATGTGGTCGAAGCGGTCAGCGAGGCCCGATTCGGCAATCTTCGATTCCTGGTGAAACAGGTCGCCCTTTGTGATGAGCACCAGTTCGAAACGCTCTTTGAGATTGTCGATGGTCTCGCTCACCCCGGGCAGCAGCTCGACCGGGTGGGCCAGCATTTCCTTGCCCCAATCGATGATCTGCTGCACCGCATCGGAGGTCACGGTGCCGTTGCTTGACTCGATAGCGGTCTCGATCATCGACAGGGTGAAACCCTTTACGCCGTAGCCGAAGACCGCCAGGTTGGCCCGTTCCCGTTCGAGCAGTCGGCTCCCGGCCTCATCGGCGGAAACCCAGGGGCTCACGAGATCCCGAAACCGCTCTTCGGTCACCGCAAAGTGGCTCTCGGAGTGCCAGAGCGTGTCGTCGGCATCGAGGCCAATGGTCGAGATGGTCATGGTCGTAGTCAGCCTAGTCGGGGAGAAGATTTGCAGGTTTCGCCGAGGTTGCCGCCGGTGGCACGACACATGACGTGACAGGAGCCACCACAAGACTCAGGCGCACTCGGGCAACACTCAGACTTTCTGTATCGGTATTGACGTACCATTAGTTATGCCTTCCGAATCGCCGAACGGCCGCACCGTGGATACAAGCTTCGCTGACCAGATCAGGGCGGCCCCGAAAGTTCTCCTTCACGACCATCTCGATGGCAGTATGCGGCCATCGACCGTGGTGGAACTCGCAAAGGAGCAGGGCTACGACGGTCTGCCGACAGAGGACGTCGACGACCTCGCAAAGTGGTTTACCAGGGGTGCTGATCGCCGCAATCTTGAGTTGTACCTCGAGACGTTTGCCCACACCGTCGGTGTGACTCAGACCAAGGACGGGCTCATGCGGGCCGCCGCGGAATCCGCAGAAGACATGGCCGCTGACGGCATTGTCTACGCCGAGGTCCGCTTTGCCCCCGAGCTCCACACCGATGGTGGACTCACCCTTGATGAGGTGGTCGAAGCGGTCACCGAGGGTTTCCGCATCGGTTCTGCCAGCAAGCCGATTGCCATCGGCACCCTCTGCACCGCCATGCGCACCGCAGCGCGTTCCTATGAGATTGCCGAGCTTGCGGTTCGCCATCGCGACGGTGGCGTCGTCGGCTTTGATATCGCTGGCGCCGAAGCCGGTTTCCCGCCGAGCCGCCACCTCGATGCATTCCAGCTGATCATGCGTGAGAACCTCCACATCACCATTCACGCAGGTGAGGCGTTTGGCCTGCCGTCGATTGCCGAGGCACTCAACTACTGCGGTGCCGAACGGCTTGGTCACGGCGTGCGCATCGTCGACGACATCAACATCGATGACGATGGCCAGGCCCATCTCGGCCGCTTGGCCGCCTACGTCAGAGACCGCCGCGTGCCGCTGGAAATGTGTCCGACGTCCAATGTGAACACCGGCGCGGCACCCTCCATCGCCGAACACCCCATCGGCCTGCTGCGACGCCTCCGGTTCCGGGTGACGGTCAACACCGACAACCGGCTGATGAGCGACGTGACTCTTTCGGATGAGTTCATCAAGTTGTCCGAAGCCTTCGGGTATTCGCTGAGCGACATGGAGTGGTTGACGTTGAACGCCATGAAGAGCGCCTTCTGGCCATTCGAACAGCGGCTCAAGATCATCAACGAGCAGATCAAGCCCGGTTACGCGGCGTTGCAGACCGCAAACCTCTAGGCCTTCCCTCGCCTGTTGCCGCCCGCGTCCTCGGCGGCCAATTGGTTCCCCACATTCAAGGCTGACTAGCCTCACATTTAACGCTGACTAGCCTCAGCTAAAACGCGACGGGCCGACCGTACCGGACGGCCCCACACGGAAGGGGAACGTCCGTGGCTGCAACAAGCGGACCATACGACATCGTCATCAAAGACGGCCTGATCTTCGACGGCACCGGAGCGCCCAGGATCCGGGGAGACCTCGGCATCACCGACGGGAAGGTCACCGCCATGGGCCGGGTCAGCGCCGCTGACGCCGGTGAGGTAATCGACGCAACCGGCATGCACGTGGCACCGGGCTTCGTCGACCTCCACACCCACTACGACGCCCAGGTGTTCTGGGACCCGTACTGCACGCTGTCGGGGTGGCACGGCATCACCTCGGTGGCAATCGGCAACTGCGGGTTCGGTTTCGCCCCGGTGCAGCCGGACGCCCGAGAGTATGCAATGCGGTCGATGACCCGCGTCGAGGCGATCCCGTATGACTCGATGCGGCTCGGTATGCCGTGGGACTGGGTCACGTTTCCCGAATACCTGGACAGCCTTGACCGCACGCCAAAGGCGCTGAACATCTTGCCGTACGTGCCCGTCGGGCCGATGCTCGTGCAGGTTCTCGGCCTTGCCGATGCCAAGGCCGGGCGCATGCCCACCGACGCCGAACACGCCCAGTTGGCAGCGATGCTGCACGAATCGATGGAGGCCGGCGGCTGCGGCTGGTCGGCTCAGCGGTTGCCGCCGACCGGACCGG
>CAZSTV010000045.1:11401-29588 GCA_964609665.1 uncultured Acidimicrobiaceae bacterium | reverse complement strand
TTGCCTCAAGGCCGCCGGAGTCGACGACGGATACATTGACTTCATAGCGATTGTCGGCGTCAGCATCGGTTGGAGTGTCGAAGTCTGGCGGATCCACGAAGGTGAGCGTCCCAGAGTTGACGTCAAGCGCGAAGCGCGCCTGGTCGGCGCCTCCCGAAAGCGCATACCCGAGACCTGCAGCCTCGGAATCGTTGTCATCGATCGCCTCGATATCAACAACCGCGATCTGGCCCTCGTCAACCTCGACATCAGCAGCCGAGACGAACTCCGGCGCCAGATTGGCATCGGGATCCGGCCCAGACTCACCGCCGTCGAAGGGATACTCGAAGTCGAAAGGAACCGTCGAACGTCCCCAATTGCCAGCAGCATCAACGGCGATAGCTCGGATGCGGTACGTCCCCGGCGGAAGCTCGAATTCGCGTCGGTCGACCGCGGTCGCCTCAACCAGTTTGTAGCCCGGAGTGAACACCCATTCTCGCGGGCGGCTGCGCGAACGCTCCAGAAATCGACCGGTCGCGGTGTCAAGAACCCAGAAGTAGACCTTCGGCGCTGGCGCAGTGCCCAACTGTGAGCGGTCGCTCGCGTCGATCTCGACGACCACCGTGTCGCGTTGTGATTGCTTTAAGCGAGCGATCTCTGCCGTCGGTGGAGTCGTATCCCGCGGGGTGAACACTCTCACTATCGGCCGATAGGAAGTGCGGTCGCCGGAACGATCGACGGCATGCGCTCTGATTCTGTACTTGCGTCCAGGAAGCAACGCATCCTCGACGTACGCCCGGTAGGTACCGTCTGGTTGGAGCGTCGCTTCTACCGAAGCAAATTCACGGCTGCTCTGACCATCCGGCGACACGAAGTAACCCGTGGTGTCCCAGACGACCACCCCGACACGCTCGAACTCGCCGTCGCCAGAGACCTCCAACGTCACATCCAGTGTCGACGAATCGGCAATCGAACGATTTGCCGGGCTAGCAATGCTCACCTCAGGCGACTCCGTCTCAGCAACAGCGTCGGTCGGACCGCTGCCCAACAAACCGACCGCCAGAAGAATCACGCCAACCGCAATAGACCGCGCCAATCGCACTACCGCCACCTCCACCCTTGATGGCCCGACCCTAGAAAATTATTTTGTCATGCCTCAAGAGGCAAAACGACCCGACAAGCAAACCAGCGGCGCATCCGTCTTGGTCGTTCGACCGGTGCGTTGGTAACGGGGGCTAGGGATGAAACGAAATCTACTAGAAGCACCGATCCGGCAGATCGGGCGTGACCCGAACACCGAATCGGTTGTTTCTCCTAGTCAGAGCTATTCGATGCGCATGCCGGAGATGTTGCGGGCGATGACGAGCTGTTGGATCTGTTCGGTGCCTTCGAAGATGTCGTAGATCTTCGCATCTCGGTGCCAACGCTCGACCGGGTAGTCGGTCACGTAGCCGTACCCACCGAGAATCTGCATTGCCCGCTCGGTGGCCCAGACCGCAACCCGGCCAGCCTTGAGTTTCGCCATTGAGCCTTCGGCGTTCTTGAACTTCTTCTGCTTGCCAAGCCACGCAGCCCGGCGGGTCAGCATTCTGGCAGCGTCAATCTCGGTTGCCATGTCGGCCAGCATGAAAGCGATCGACTGGTTCTGGATGATCGGCCGCCCAAACGCCTCGCGCTCCTTGGCGTACTCCAGCGAATACTCAAAGGCGGCTCGTGCGATGCCGATTGCCTGCGCAGCGACGGCGGGCCTGGTGGCCTCGAAGGTCTGCATTGCGGCTTGGCGATCGTTTGTCTTGCCTTCACGGATGCGGGCGAGGCGCTCATCCAAACGCTCCTTGCTTCCAAGGAGGCAGGAACCGGGGACTCGGACGTCGTCGAGTACCACCTCGGCGGTGTGGCTGGCCCGGATGCCATGCTTGGAGAACTTCTGCCCCATCGACAGGCCCGGCGTGTTGGGCGGGATGACGAAGCTGGCCTGCCCCTTCGAGCCGAGCTCCGGGTCGACCACGGCGACGACAACGTGGATGTTTGCAATGCCGCCGTTGGTGATCCACGTCTTTGTGCCGTTGAGGACCCACTCGTCGCTGGCCTCGTCGTACACGGCCTTGGTTCGGTATGCGGCAACATCGGAGCCGGCGTCCGGTTCGGATGCGGCGAAGGCACCGAGCTTGACGTCGGTGGCATCGCCGTAGCACTGCGGCACCCATTCCATGACCTGTTCCGAGGTGCCGGATGCGGCAATGCCTGCAGCGGCGAGACCGGACCCCATGATCGACATGCCAATCCCGGCGTCACCCCAGAAGAGCTCTTCCAGGGCAACCGACATGGACAGCCCGGTCGGGTCGTTCATCATCATCTCGGCCATGAACTCCCAGCCGTAGAGTCCGATCTTGGCGGACTCTTCCAGGATCGGCCATGGGGTTTCCTCGCGCTCGTCCCATTCCTGGGCGGCCGGCCGTATGACATCCTCAGCAAAGTCGTGCACCCACTTCTGGAGCTGCACCTGGTCTTCGTTGAGATCTAGTGAGAATTCGCTCATGGCTTCGTTCCTCTTCTGTCTCTAACTGTCGATCGATTTTGGGTCCGGCTTGAGCCCGGAGGCTGCGAATCCGATCCGGCAGGCCGTGACGGCTGCGAACCTACACCGGGGAAGAAGGCGCTCAATCGACAGACGGTTGGCTTTCGGTGGTGATACTAAGTTACCAGTAAGTAACTTAACACGCAACAGGCCGTCGAATAGTCCGTCGGCTGCAAGTGCTCACCATCCGTTAAGAAGAGTGATTATCGAACCCCACAGGCAACGACGAACCTCTCCGTTAAAGGGTGCCTAAATCCCCTGTAAGTCCTACGGATTCTTCGATGGGTGACATTACATAAGAAGGTTGTCGGTGCATCTCGTCGACAGTTAGTTTTGACCTTGGCGGGGGGCTCAACTGCCGCCAGGAGGGACATACGGCATGACACGGGTTAGAACCGTCTTGGCAGCATTCGCAATGCTTGCAAGTCCTCTCACAGCGATTGCCTTGACGGCATCGCCTGCGGCCGCGGCACCCACGGACGTCGTCATCAGCGAAGTGATGTATCACGCCGCGGAAGATGCACTTGGGGAAGACGCCGCATACGACTACTTGGAGATCACCAACATCGGTGCCAGCGCCGAGACCCTCACCGGGTGGGTACTCACCGCCGGCGTCGACTTCGTGTTTCCCGTGGCGTCGATCGCTCCGGGCGAATACCTGGTTATCGCCAAGGACCCCGTCGCCTTCAACGACCGCTACGGCTCGGCGCCCGACTTTGTCTACACCGGTGGCAACCTGTCGAACGGCGGAGAACGCCTTGAGCTCAGCGACGCGCTCGGCAACGTCATCGATGCCGTCGACTTCTCCGACGACCCGCCATGGCCTGGCGCTCCCGATGGCAACGGCCCCTCTCTGGAACGCCTCGACTTGGCGGTGCCAAACGCAGGCGGTGTCGCCGATGCCCCCAACTGGCTCGCATCCATCGACCCGGCAGGAACCCCCGGCGCAGAGAACTCGGTTGCTCCTCTCCTGAACGCCCCATCGATCACCTCGGTCGATGATGGCGCGGTTCGCCCTGCGGCCAACCTTCCAATCCCGGTCTCGGCAACCATCGGCGGGGCCGCCAGCGTCACCCTCGAATACAAGGTGATGTTCGACGATCCGCTGCAAATCCCCATGCTCGATGACGCCGCAAGCGTCGGCGGAGCGGGCGACGGCGTCTTCACCGCCATGATCCCCGCCCAACCGGAACGCACGCTCGTCCGCTACAGCATCAGCGCGGTCGGGGCCCAGGTAACGGTGACCAGCCCGAGCGTCAGCGACACCATCAACTACCACGGTGTGGTGACCGCCGATTCGAACCCACCAACCGATCTTCCCGTCATCGACTGGTTCATGGACCCCGTCGACTACGACGACATGTTGGACAATCACCGCTTCGATGACGTCAAGTTCCCACTCGTCGTCGCTTCGGGTGATGACGTGATCGACAACGGCCTCGTCCGGGTGCGCGGTGGTGTCACCCGCAGCATCCCGAAGCCCAGCCTCAAGATGGAGCTGCCGGACGGCCAGCTGATTTCGTTCCCCGGGCTCGACGCTCCGGTCGACGAGTTCAACCTCTACCGCAACCCCGACCCGATGGTCGACATCGGCTGGGAGCTGGCCGAAGCCGCAGGGTTGATCACAATGGACTTCTTCCCCATGCGAAGCTACCTGAACGGGCAGTTCCACGGGACCGGCGCCTACCTGACCGCCACCGACGGCCGACACCGAGATGCCAACGGCATCGGCGACGCCGCGGTGTACAAGCAGGAAATCGCCATCATGAAGACCCCGACACCGGACACGCAGTTGATCCGGTTCGAGAAGGACGAAGGCACCGCTGGCGACTACACCGACATCTGGGCTCTCATAAACCAGATGTCGGAAACCGACGACGCCAATCTGCGCGACTTCTTGTGGGACAACTACGACGTCCCAGCGATGGTCAACTACATGGCCTTCCAGACCCAAACCCGCCACTGGGACTCGACCATCAAGAACCTCTTCCTCATCCGTGACCCGGAGGGGTCCGGCCGATGGCGCATGGAAACCTGGGACCTCGACGCGATCCTCCAACCGGCCAGCATCAAGTCGGTCCCGACCGAACTCCTCCCGCCGACCAATCATCCGTTCACCAAAGCGCTTCTAAACGATCCCGACATCAGAGAGATGTTCGGCCGTCGCCTCAGGACCCTGATCGACCAATCAGACGCCACGTCCATCCTGGCCGACTACAACGCTCACTATCAGAACGTTGAGGCAGCCTGGCTCGAGGACTACGCCATCTGGCAGCACGGGCCAACTCCAGTCATCGAGCAGAATCGCTTCACCAGCGGGGTCAACGAACGCAACACCTTGTTTGGGGCCAACACCGGAGCCGGCGAGCTGATTCCGACCTCGGCCACCGGAAACCTCGACATCGTCATCTCCGAGATCCACTACTACCCGACCGGTACTGGCACAGAGTTCTTCGAACTGACCAACGGGTCCGCAACCGAATCGGTTGATCTCACCGGATTCACCATCGAGCCTGTGGGACTCACCGTGTCGGCAGGCACCGTGCTGTTGCCAGGCCAGCAGGTGGTCTTCACCGCTGATGACGTCGCGATGCGGGCCGCAACAAGCCGTGTCTACGTCGGAGGCGAGTACTCCGGTTCATTGGCCGATGACGGCGACACCATCCGGGTACTCGACCCGTCGGGCGCCCTGGTCGACGAAGTCACCTACAGCGCCGTGTCACCATGGCCGGCAGCAGGCGGCACAGGTCCGTCCCTGGAACTCTTCGACGTCGCCGGTGACAACGACGACTCGGCGAATTGGGGTGTCTCGTTCTTCACCGACGGCACCCCCGGCCAGCCCAACTTCCCGATGCGGGCCGTCAGCGATCAGCCGGCACCGGGGCTGATTCTCAACGAATACAATGCTGTCGCCTCCGATAGGCAACTGGATGACGGCGCTGGCAGTGACACGACCTTCGGCACCGTCGATGGCAACGGAGGCGACTGGTTTGAATTGGTCGTCGCCGGATTCGAAGATCTGCGGGGCTGGACACTGAACTGGCAGGAACAGGCCTCCTCCGGCTCGCTGACGCTCAGCGATGATCCGCTGTGGTCCAACCTGGAGCCGGGGACCATCATCACCGTCTCTGAAGATCAGCCTGACGATGTTTCCTACGACCCGGCGAACGGCGACTGGACCATCAACGTCCAGGCGACGGACGGCGGACCGGGAACCTACATTTCCGGCGCAGCGTTCGACGTCACGAACGACGATTGGACGTTGGCTATCCGCGATGATTCCGGAGCGCTCCGGTCCGGTCCCGTTGGCGAAGGAATCGGTGGACTGTCAGGGGTCAACAGCCGAGAGGTCGGGATCCTGCAAGCAGACCCCAGCCTCAGCCCATCCCCAAGTGACTACGGCGACGCTTCAAGCTCGTCCTTCGGTGCACCGAATCCGCTCGGCGCGCTGACCCAGGACTTCACCGCAATCAGAGCCCTCACTCCCCCAGACCCAACGGATCTGCCGGACAACATTGCGATCGTGCCCGGTTCTCTCAGAGCACCGACCGTTCGCGGTTGGTCCGGCGACGAGCGGATCGTGCTGCACTGGGACACCGTCACCAGCGCCCAGCGTTACCGCTACCGGACAAAGGCTGGAGACGGGGCCTGGTCATCGTGGACCCAGATCGCTCTCGATCAGACGCTGGTGCTCGACGGGCTGACAAATGGCACCGAGTACTCGATTGAGGTGAACGCACGTGTCTCGGACCAGTGGCGGCCGGAGCGAACGCTCATCGCGCTGACTCCCGCCCCGACGCCACCGCCCGTCATCGATACCGATGGCGACGGCATTGGCGACGACGATGACAACTGTCCGGCGGACCCCAATCCCGATCAGACCGACAGCGACAACGATGGCATTGGTGACGCCTGTGACACCGATGAAATCGAGCCGGATGCAACGGTGACCTCGCCAATGCATCTGGACGTGGTCGGCGAGGCTGCGGTGACCCTCACCGGCACCGCCACGGACAACGTTGCGGTTGCCAACGTCAAGATCGCGGTTCGCAATCGTGACACCGGTGGCTGGCTCCGAGCAGACGGCAGCTTCGGATCCATCCAATATCTTGACGCCGTGCTCAACGCCCCCGGAGAAACTCAGACCGGATGGTCGTTCCCCGTCACCCTGACCGACGGCAGGTGGGGCTTCTCGGTACGGGCTGAAGACGCTACGGGCAACCGCGACAGCACCCGCCCCTGGGTGGCATTCACCGTGCAGACCGCTGCCGCCGACACCGAAGAGCCCGACGCAACGGTTTCGGTGCCGACAAGAAACCAGGTGCTCGTCGGACCGGACGTTGTAATTACTGGCGAAGCAACTGACAATGTCGGCGTTGGACGAGTTGGTGTGGCGGTCCAGGACCGCACGACCAAGCAGTGGCTGCAGGATGACGGCACCTATGGTTCGTTCACACGACTGACCGCTGATCTGGCATCGCCAGATGCTCCAACCACCGGCTGGTCGCTTTCTCGGTCGTTGCCTGATGGCATTTACGGCATCTCCGTTGAGGCCGTCGACACGTCTGGCAACAAGGACAGCACCCGCACCTGGGTCGCCTTCAGCGTCAGCGCAGCGGCGTCCGATACCGTCGAGCCCGAGACCGTGGTGGACGCCCCGACCCGCAATGAAACCGTGACCGGACCAAGCGTGGTCATCAGCGGAACGGCGACCGACAACGTCGGCGTGACTCGGGTTGCGCTCAGCCTGCGAAACAAGACGACCAGGGAGTGGCTGCAGAACGACGGCACCTACGGCGGGTTCGAACTGCTCGATGCCACGCTCGTTAACCCTGGCTCAGCCAGCACGGCGTGGACGTTCTCGGCCGACTTGCCGGCGGACACCTACGCCATCGTGGTGCGATCATACGATGCGGCGGGCAACGTTGAATCGACCCGCCCGTACGTGCAGTTCTTCGTCAACTGACCACACTGCCCAAACGATCTGTGAAGGCCATCAGACCGGCGGTCTGATGGCCTTTGCCGCATTCAGGGCGAACTAGTGTGCCTGTCCTGCCTCGAGTCGTTGCACGAGTGACCCGAGGTGGGCCATGAACGCGTCGGTGTTGGCCTGATGGTCGTCGCCGAGCATTTCCATCGGCTCGCCCAGGCGGACGGTCACCGTGGGCCGGCGGCGCTGGAGTCTCGGCGGCGCGCCACGAGGCCAGACCTGATCGGTCCCGACAAAGGCCACCGGAACAACGCTGGCCCCGGCCCGGCTGGCGATGCGGGACAGACCGGGGCGGGCCGGACCCACCCCTGACTCGCTCCAGTCCTTCTTCGGCACGAGGCGCCCCTCGGGCATCATCGAGACCGTGTGACCGTCGGAGAGCGCTTGGACGGCCTGGTCCTCGGCGCTCTGGCGTTTCTCCGACGACGTCGAGATGGATCCGAGGCGACGAAGGACCGACCCGGAGATGCCGCTGTCGACCAGGTCTGCCCGAATCAGAATTCGGCTGGAGACGTCAAACTTGGCGAAGATAGCCAGCGTTGCGATGACATCGAAGAAGCTGCGATGGTTGCCGGCAAACAAGATGGGGCGGGTGGTCGGCACCCGCAGCGTTTCCGGAAGGTCGAGCTTCGCAATGGGCGTCGCAAGTTTGGTACACCAACGACCGGCGTTGACGAACTGGCGGTGGTGGGGCGTCGGTTTCATTGCCCTTCGAGCTTACACACGGTCACCGGCAACACTCCCGTTGAGCACCCCGGTCAGGGAAGCGGAATGTAGTTGTTGCCAGGGTAATTCTGGAAGTTGTTGAGTTTCGCCAGCTGACGATCGGTGCCGGTCTGTCCAAACGAACAGTTCCGAGCCGCCTTCATGCAACCGTCGGTCCAGAGGTCCATGGCCTCATCGTTCCAACCACCCCACCAGTCGGCGTGGAGCGTTGCACCGGCACCGGTGTTGAACCCGCCGGTGCGGTCAGATGAAAGGTGCCAATCTTTGGAGTACTGGTCGCCGGGGAAGTACATAAGGATGCTGATCTGCGGCAGCCGGACCGGGTGGGTCGACGGGCAGGCAGCGTGGGGGCTGACCAGCGCCATGTGGGACCGGTGATCGGCGGAGTCCAGATTGCGACCATCCCAACACTGAGGAAAGGCGATGGTGGCGTTGATGGTGTCGCCATTGCAGTCCGGAATGCGGTTGGACTTGTTCGAGATGCTGCCGCTGTCGCCGCACGACCAGTAGAGGAAGTCCGACACGGTGAAGCTCTCCGCCGTTGCGTTGCCGCTGATCATCTTGAGCCCTTGAGGCATCCGCTGGACGGTGTCGGTCGACTTGGTCTTGTAGTACAGGATGATCATGTCGGGCACGATGGCATTGCCTCGACCGTCAAGCAGCGCCGGGGTCCAGTAGCCGGAGCGGTTCAGCTCGAAGCCGTTGCAGGAGCCGCCACCGGAGTTCACAAGCGAGTTGGTGTTCGTGTTCGCATTGGTCAGCGTGTTGCCGAAGAACATGTGGAGGTGGGAACGACCGGGCTGGTTCGGGTAGACGATCGGGTCGTCGTAGGCGAAGTGGGAGTACTGGCATGCGGCCCGGAACTGACCATCGCCAACGGTGCCGTTGTCCTTCACCGGAGCTGGCTCGGTCAGGTTTGCGACCCTGAGCTGGTTCGACGGCAACGACGTGTACTGGCTGAACCGCGGATCGCTGTTGCGCATGGCCTCAAGACCGGCGTTGCTCGAGCCGCCAGACGGCGCTGCGGTGGTCGGTGGCACGGTGGTGGCCTGCGTTGTCGGCGGAGCGGTAGTCGGTGGCACCGTGGTCGCAGGTGCTGTCGTTGTGGTCGGGGCCGCCGTGGTGGTCGTTGGCTGCGTGGTGGTCGTGGTGCTCGAGACCTGGGCGGCGGCCACTGGCACGGTGGTGGTGGTCGTGCTCGTCGAGGACCTGGTGACCGGCGGAGAGCTCTTCACCGCAGTGGTGCTGGTCGTGGTGGCGGCCGAGGGCGCCCCCGCGATGGTGGTGGTCGTTGTCGACGAGCTGTTCTGGTCAAGGGCGGGAATGGTCGTCCCGGTGGTGGTCTCGGTCGAAATGGTGGTCGGTGTGGTGGCGTCGGCCGGCCCAGATTCGTCCGCAGCATCATTGGTGCTGTCATCGTCCGCAGCATCGCTGGTGCTGTCATCGCCGGCGGGCTGCGTCTCGGACGTCGCAGCATCGGGGCTTGGCGCTGGCGCAGGGTTCTGAGTACCCGCGGCCTCAGTTTGGTTCACCGATTCCGAGACGGCGTCTGCTGCGGTCTCGGCCGCCGGTGTGGCGGGGACATCAGGGGTCGGAGCCGGGGTTGGGGTCGGAGCTGGGGTTGGGGCCGGAGCAGGTATGGGCGCAGGAGCCGGTGCCTGTTCTTGGGCTGGCTCTGGTTCTGGCTCTGGCTCGGGTTCTGGTTTTGGTTCTGGCTCTGGAGTCGCCGGCTGATCGGCGGCAGGGTCCGACGCTGGCAGCGCACCGAGCAGATCGATGCTCGACAAATCCAAGGCCGCCCAGCCTGCACCGGCTGCGGATTCGATGTCTGGCTGCGCACCACTGGCCTCAATCGCTTCGGCGCGATTGGCGTACTCGGACACGTCCGCGCCCAGAATGTCGGTGGCAACCGTGAGGGAGAGCACCTGGGTGGTCCCAATCACGGCGGCGATCGTCATATGACGTCGACTCTGCATTCCTGAGCTATCGGTGCCAAACTCAGGTTGCCTTTAGATGAAAGTTTTTGGGAACGCACACATTTGGGCCCTGAGGAGGACCTCGCACCATGGCTACTCAAGTTTCTTCGGAAGAAACACCGTTTCACCTTAAAGGAAACTATGCACCGGTCGATGAGGAGGTCACCGGGACCGACCTAACCGTGGTCGGTTCGATCCCCGCAGAACTCTCCGGCCGGTACCTCCGCAACGGACCGAACCCACAGTCGGGAACCTCCGGACACTGGTTTCTTGGTGACGGCATGATCCACGGAATCCGCCTTCGCGACGGCAAGGCAGAGTGGTACCGCAACCGTTGGGTGCAGACCCGGGCGCTGAGTGAGCCGGACGCACAGATGATTGGCGACGACGGAACGGTCGACCGGACAATCGGTGTCTCCAACACCCACATCGTCGGTCACGCAGGCAAGATCCTCGCCCTTGTCGAGTCGAGCTTCCCGTGCGAACTTACCCCGGACCTCGACACCGTCGGCCCCTACAACTTCGGCGGACGGCTCGAGTCCGCAATGACCGCACACCCCAAGACGTGTCCGATCACCGGCGAGATGCACTTCTTCGGCTACGGGTTCTTCGAGCCGTACCTGACCTACAACCGCGTATCGGCTGCCGGCGAACTGGTGCAGACCGAAGTGATCGACGTGCCCGGGGCCACCATGATCCACGACTTCGCCATCACCGATAAGCACGTCATATTCATGGACCTGCCGGTGATCTTTGATCTCGACCTCGCCATGCAGGGCAGCATGCCGTATCGCTGGGACCCGGGCTACGGCGCACGGGTCGGCGTGATGCCGCGTTCGACCGAGACCCATCAGACCACCGGCGCGGACGTGCAGTGGTTCGAGGTTGAGCCGTGCTACGTCTTTCATCCAATGAATGCCTTCGTCGATGACCAGGACCGCGTGGTGGTTGACACCGCCCGCTACCAGACGTTGTGGGACAAGTCGGCCGACGACTTCGACAACCCGTCATCGCTGTACCGCTGGACGTTCGACCTGGCGACGGGCAAGACCGCCGAGTCAGGGCTGGACGACTATCCGATGGAGTTCCCGAGAATCGCCGAGCACCTCACCGGCCTGAAGAATCGCTACGGCTATGGGGCGGGCGGTCCTGATGGGAGCTCGCTGACAAAGTATGACCTTGACGCAGGCACGTCCCAGGTCCGGGATTTCGGGCCGACCGCAATGCCGGGCGAGCCGGTGTTTGTCCCGGCTGAAAATGCGACGTCGGAAGACGACGGCTGGCTGATGACCTACGTCTACAACAAGCCAACCGAGAGCAGCGACTTTGTGGTGCTGAATGCGGCGGACATCACCGCCGAGCCGGTAGCGGTGGTCAACCTCCCGCAACGAGTGCCGTTTGGCTTCCACGGATCCTGGCTGGACGACGCCGACTTCCCACAGGTCAGCTAGCGCACAGCGTCAGACGACCCGCTCATGCCCCACTAGTCATCGAGCGGGACAAGTTCTTCAATATTGACGGCCAGGGTGAGACGCTGACCGGGGCTGACCACCTGGGCGGTGGTGAAATGCACCGTCGCTTCGTTCTCCGCGGAGCCCTTCGATGGCTCAGGCACCGTGGCCACCACGTCATGCATTCCGGCCCGAAACACCGACTCCGAAACGACGACGTCCAACCCGGGGCCGTCCCCGGACCGGGTCGGCTCGGTCTGCGCGACCGTCAGCCCCGGCCCTCGCATGACCGCACCGGTTTGCCCTGCGGGTGCCTGGCGGAGCGGGTGGTCGGACGAGAGCTGTCCAAGCGGTCGGCCGTTCCACGAGACCGCTCCCCCATCGTCGACCGCGACGGTCCAGATGTTCGGGTGGCCGAGGAACTCGGCGACGAAGCGCTGCTTCGGGTTCGACCACAACTCCGACGGGGTACCGACCGCGACGAGCCTCCCGTCAGCCACAACGGCGACCCGATCGGCAAGGGCGAACGCCTCGGCCTGATCGTGGGTGACATGCAGCGCGGTTTGCCCGAGGGTTGTGAGCAGCCGCCGTAGCTCACCGGTGAGCTGGTCCCGCAGTGCCCGGTCGAGCGAGCCGAGCGGCTCGTCCAGCATCAGCAGGCCCGGTTGCGGTGCCAGCGCTCTGGCCAGGGCCACCCGCTGCGCCTCACCGCCAGACAACTCGTTGGTGGCTCGGCCGCCAAAGCTCGCCAGGCCCACAAGGTCCAAAAGGTCCGACACTCGAGACCGACGCGTGGCGCCATCGACACCGGCGGTCTTCAAGCCGTAGCCGATGTTGTCGGCGACGCTCAGGTGGGTGAACAGACCATGATCCTGAAACATCAGACCCAGGTTGCGGCGGTGGGTGGCGACACCTGCAAGGTCGCTGTCCCCAAGTACGATCCGGCCGGTGACGAGCGGCTCCAGACCAGCGATGGCCCGCAGCAGGGTCGACTTGCCGGACCCGCTCGGGCCGACCACAGCCATGATCTGCCCTGGCGGGACCTCAAGCGAGAAGTCATCGAGGGCGAGGTTGTCCCCATAGCGAACCGCAATGCGGTCAACGGTCAGCGCGTTCACTTTGTCCAGACTCTCACAGCAGCGACACCCCATCGTCTCGTCGTGCTTCAATCGCCGCGGCGATGGCAATGACCACCATGCCGATGACGACGCTCAGCGCGAGGGCCTGGCCCCGCAGCTGATCCCCCGGGTTGGACAGCAGCCGGAAGATCGCAAGCGGGGCCGTGAAGGACTCCTGACCCCGAGCGAGAAATGACGTTGCCCCGAACTCACCGACGCTCACCGCTGCGGCAAACCCCGACCCGGTGGCCAGTGCCCGTTTGACGAGCGGCCAGTCGACGGTACGGCGTACAACCGCGGGGCCCGCCCCGAGCGTTGCTGCGGCCTCTCGAACCCTCGGGTTGATCGAACGAAGTGCGGGAACCAGTGACGCCAAGACGAACGGAAGGCCAATGACCGCGTGAGCGACCGGGATCAGCCAGATGGAGCGACGGAGGTCGAACAGGGTGAATCCGAGCAGGTAGCCAAAGCCCAAGGTGACAGCGGAGACGCCGAGCGGAAGCAGCGCAATGGTCTCCAGCGCCCGACCGACCAGGCCACCCCGCTCGATCGCCAGGGCGGCACACACACCGACGGCGGTGGCGATGACAGCGGCCAGCGCGGCGAACCACAGTGAGTTGAGCAGCGCCTGGGCGGCGCTGACCGGCAGGAGATCCGCCCGTTCGGCGAGCAGACGGTAGTTGGCCAATCCGTAGGGGGCGCCGTCGCGAGCGCTCAGGCGGAACGATTGCTCGACCAGCACCGCGACCGGTACACCGAGCACCAGTAGCGCAAGCCCGATCACCGATGTCAGATGAAGCCTCCGAGCCAGGGTGTTTGCGGGGACCGGCCGGGGCGCGCCACGGTGCACTGTTGCATGACGGCGTTGAAAGCGGGCGGTGCCGACGGCAAGCACCACCACGACCAGAATCTGAATACCTGCCAACACCGCGGCAACATCGAATTCTTGGCGTGCGATTGCGTAGCGGTATATCTCGGTCTCAAGCGTCGCTCGCCGCAGTCCACCGAGCACCCGGATGACACCAAAGCTCGTAAACGAAAACAGGAACACCAGAAGGTAGGACCCGGTGAGCACCGGCAGAAGTTGGCGCAGGGTGATTGTGAACCAGGCCCGCATCGGCGACGACCCGAGGGTGGCGGCCACTTCGAGCTGACGGCGATCCATCCGCGACCAGTAGCCACCAACAACACGAACCACGACCGCAACGTTGAAGAAGACGTGCGCTGCCAACACCGCCCACAGCGTCCGATCAATGTTCAACCCGAACCGGTCGAAGACCGCGTCAAACGCTGCGGCCACCACAACGGTCGGCAGGACAAACGGGACAATCACAAACGCTCGCAGCGCCCCCCGCCCCCGGAACTGGTAGCGGGCGACCACCTGAGCGATCGGTAGACCGACAACGACGGTCAGGGCCGCAGACAGTGCAGCCTGCCAGACGGTGAAGAGCAGCACCCGCCGTACCGACGAGCGGCCGAGTATCTCAGCGATGTCGACAAGTCCAACATCGCCAAGACTTCGTTTCATCACCGCCAACAGCGGCCAGGCCACCAGGGCGAGGAGGAAGACGGCAGGTATCGCCGCCTGGACCGCCCGCCCTGGCGTGATCGCTATCCGCGCAGCACTATTTCGGCCCAACGCTCGGTCCAATCGTTGCGGTTGGCTTCAATTTCGGCCGGGCTCAGGCTCAACGGACTGTCCACAACGGCGGCGTGAGCGTCGTACAGCTCGGGGAGCGGTACGTCCTCATTTGCCGGGGCGACGAACATGTTCAATGGGATGTCCGCCTGGAATGTCTCGGACAGCATGAAGTCGATCAGCAGCGCTGCAGCGTCTGGCACCTCGGTCCCGGCCAGGATTCCCGCAAACTCGATCTGACGGAAGCAGCTGTCGGTAATCACACCGGTCGGCGGGGTGTCGATCGGCTCGCTTGCGAAAAGCACGGCGGCCACCGGGCTGGACGCATAGGACGTGACCAGGGCCTTCTCGCCGCCACCGGCGATGAACTCGCCGTTGTAGGCATCTCCCCAACCGGCGGTGACGGTGACGCCGCCGTCGGTCAACTGCTGCCAGTAGTCCTCCCACCCGTCTTCGCCGTACTTGGCGATGGTGGCAAGCAGGAAGGCAAACCCTGGAGAGGAGGTCTCAGGATTCTGGGTGACGAAGCTGGAGGCAATCGCCGGGTCGGTCAGGTCATCGAGACCGGCCGGGACCTGGTCGACCTCATCGATCCAGTAGTTGACACACACGTCGCCGACATCGATCGGGGTGACCCGATGCTCCGGATCGAGCTCGAGCTCATCGGGCACCGATGCCAATGCAGCGGACTCATAGGGCATGAAGATGTCGCCGTCGAGGCCACGCTGCAGGAACGTATTGTCGATGCCGTACAGCACGTCGGCTTCGGGTACGTCTGAGGTGAGCACCGCACGAGCGACAAGCTCGCCTGCGTCGCCACCCTTTACCAGCTCAACGTCGATGCCGGTCTCAAGCGTGAAGTTCTCGAAGAGACCGTCGCTGACCGAAAACGAGTCGTGGGTGATGAGGCGGACCGTGGTTCCCGGCTCGACGGCAACCGGATCATCGGACTCGGTTTCGGAGTCGGATTCTGTCTCAGATGCGGCTTCTTCGGCATCCGCAGTATCTCCAGCGTCGTCGGATGCGGTTTCCGCTTCCGTTTCGGTGCCAGCCTCGGTCTCGGCGGATTCGTCGCCGTCGGAACTGGCCGTAGCGTCGTCGTCGCCACTGGAACAGCCAGCGACAATCAGCAACAAGGCGAGGAGTGACGTAATAAGGCGATAGCGCATTTCTGGCTCCCTTTCGCTGGTATTACCCAGATCAGGTTCGGCGGGTCGACAGCGGTTCTGTCCTCTCAGCCCGGCATCATCCGAGCTCCCCGGTTTTTCATTTGTGGAGATGATTCTAAACCGGCCACACTCGAAAGGTGACACCCGCTATCAAACTGCTGGAAAAGGCAGGCGTTGACCATGAGGTGGTGTCCTATGACCACGACCCCGCGGCCGAGTCCTACGGCATCGAGGCTGCTACAGCCCTCGGAGTGGACCCGGCCCAGGTCTTCAAAACGCTGCTGGCCACTCTGGACGGCACCGAAACCGTCGTTGCCGTTGTGCCCGTGACCGGCCGCCTCGACCTGAAGGCGCTGGCCAAGGCCGCAGGGGCCAAAAAGGCCGCCATGACCGATCCTGGCGTTGCCGAGCGACTCACCGGTTACGTGGTGGGGGGAATCTCGCCGCTGGGGCAGCGCAAACAGTTGCGAACATTTGTCGACCGCAGCGCCGAGGAACTCGCCACCATGCATGTAAGCGCCGGCCGTCGAGGGTTGGAGATCGTGCTGGCGCCGGATGTACTAGCCGACATGGCCGGCGCGGCGCTCGTCTCCCTGGCCGTCACTACGGACGGAGCGGAGCGATGACGGGACAAAACGGCCGAGCAGGCGGTTCGACCGGTGGCGGTGACAGCGGCGGCCGCAACGGTCGCTCCACAGCGCTGCTTACCGACCGCTACGAGCTGACCATGGTGGATGCGGCGCTTCGTAGCGGCCAAGCCCATCGACAGTCGGTGTTCGAGATTTTCACCAGGGGCCTTCCGCCTCACCGGGGCTATGGCGTTGTTGCCGGGACCGCCCGGGCCATCGACGCGGCGATGAACTTCTCGTTCGACGACGATGAGCTGCGCTGGCTACGGGACAACAACATCGTCTCGGCCGATGCCATCACGTACTTCCAGAACTACCGATTCACTGGAGACATGTGGGGCTTCCTCGAAGGCGACCTCTACCTGGCGGACTCACCGGTACTCACCGTGCAGGCCACGTTCGCTGAGGCGGTCGTCCTTGAGACCGTGCTTCTATCTATCTTCAACCACGACGCCGCGGTCGCTTCTGCGGTGACCCGAATGGTCGACGCAGCGGCGGGCCGCTCCGTTATCGAGGGGGGCGCACGACGAGCGCACGAGTCGGCGGCAATAGCGGCTGCCAGGTCGGCGTACCTCGCCGGCGCGAGCGCAACGTCCAACCTTGAGGCTGGCCGCAGCTACGGCATTCCGACCGTCGGCACGATCGGTCACGCTTTTGTCCTGGCCCACCAGTCCGAGCGCGAGGCGTTCGTCGCCCAACACGACCTGCTCGGTCCGGACACCACCTACCTCGTCGACACGTTCGACATCGAGACCGGCATTCGCACCGCCGTGGACGTCGCCGGACCGACCCTCGGCGGCATCCGCATCGACTCGGGCGACCTGGCCATAGAGTCCGCGAACGCCAGAACGCTCCTCGACAGCCTCGGGGCCACCGAGGCCAGCATCATCGTCTCCGGCGACCTCGACGAGTGGAGCATCGCCGCGTTGGCCGATGCCCCGATCGATGGCTACCTCGTCGGCACCAACCTGATCACCGGTTCCGGCCATCCGACGGCGTCGATGGTCTACAAGCTGGTCGCCATCGAGTCTGGTGGCGCGCTGCAGTCGGTCAACAAACGCTCCAGTGGCAAAGGCACCGTCGGAGGACGCAAGGCAGCGTTCCGGCTCGCCGACCACGACCTGCTCATCATCGACAACGAGCGGCCCCTCACCGAGGTGCCGGGCCCCGGGCGGCGGCTGCAGGTGCCACTGATCCAAAACGGTCGGCCGATAGCGCAGCCGCCGCTGGAATCGTCGCGGGCGTGGTGTCGCACCTGCCTGGCGGAGCTGCCCGATGACGCCCGCAGCCCCGACGCTCTACCGGTCGAGTCGCGCGTAAGGGCCTGATGTGGGCTCGCTGCTGATCGTCAGCGGTCCACCAGGGGCGGGCAAGTCGACCGTCTCGGAACTGCTCGCCGCGTCGTTCGACCCGAGCATCTTGGTCCGGGGCGACGACTTCTTCGGCTTCCTGGCCAACGGGGGAATCGACCCGTGGCTTCCCGCCTCGAAGGCCCAGAACACCGTGGTGACCGAAGCGGCTGCCGCAGCCACCGGTCACTTCGTCAACGCCGGATACGACACGGTGTACGACGGAGTGGTTGGCCCGTGGTATCTGGACCGCTTCGTCTCGGTCGCAACAGCGACGGCGGCAACAGGGACGGCCGCAACAGGGGCGACCGCAACAGGGACGACGGAGCCGACGATCAGCTACGTGGTGCTGCTCCCGACGCTGGACCGCTGCCTCGACCGGGTCCGGACCAGGGTTGGACACGGATTCACCGACGAGGGCGCAACCACCAAGATGCACCATGAGTTCTCGACCGCCGCGGTCGCCGCCCGACACGTGCTCACCAACGACGATGACGAACCGGGAGATGTCGCCGCGCAGGTGCTCTCGTTGGTGGCCGACGGTTCGTTGCGCTACACGCTCAACGAGAGCACTGGCTAGCCC
>CAZSTV010000045.1:9246-11391 GCA_964609665.1 uncultured Acidimicrobiaceae bacterium | reverse complement strand
TTGCTTGTAGCGGCCGACCGGGTCGGTCAGCTGTGTTCCTGGCCCGGCGGCTGCGCCTTCAGCGAACGAAGGATCAGGCCGAGTCCGGCGGCAAAGCTGACCAGCATGATCAGCAGATGGGAGAGCTTCAGGTTGATGAAGAACTCCAGCCTGCTAAGGATCTCGGCGAAGAGAATGAAGATGCCGACCCCGAACAGCGCCCAGGGCCAGGTCTTTGTTGCGTCGTAGAAAAGCGCAACCACGGCGATGAACAGTGGGAAGAACACGATCGCCGTTGAGCCGGTACCACCCCAGCCGCCAAAGCCTCCGGAGACGATGCCGCGACCGAATGTGGTGACACGAACCGAGTCAACAAAGAAGTAGATCGAGACGAGCGAAAGCGCTGCTCCCGCAAGAAACAACCCCATTCCGCCTGGAGACCCGCCCGGCCTGTCCACCTGAATCACGGCTTCACACTAGCCGACCGCCCGCGGTCAACCGATGGGAAGAACGACCGGGCCGTCCGCAGAGTCCTCGACGGTCCAACCGGCTTCGGCCATCTTGTCCCGAATCTCGTCGGCCTTTGCGTAGTCTTTGGCATCGCGAGCAGCGGTGCGTTGCTCGGCCAGAAGCTGAATCTCAACTGGCGCTTCGGCCGACGCGCTGTGCAACTCCAGCCCCAGTGCGGTTGCAATTTCGGTGGCGGCCGCCGCTGCTGTCCCGGCGGTGTCGGCATCCCCCTGGTCCAGTGCCGTGTTGGCCTCTCGCACCAGGCGGAACATGAGGTCCACCGAGCCGGGCGTGTCCATGTCGGCTTCCATCATGGAGCGGAAGTCGGCGAGCGCCTCGGGTGAAGCGACGCCGTTCAGGTCAGCAGTTCGCCTGGCAAACGCGTCCAACCGGGTGAGGGCGGCCTGGCTCGAGGACATGGTGTCGTCGGTGACTTCGATTGGCGAGCGATAGTGCGACTGCAGCATGAGAAGCCGGTACGCCCGGGGGTCGTACTGCTCGGTCAGATCCACCAGGTTCCGCACGTTGCCGAGCGACTTTGACATCTTCTCGCCGCCAAGCTCGACGAACCCGTGGTGCATCCAGTGGTTGCAAAATTGCCGGCCGAGCGCAACCGCCTGCGCCCGCTCGTTCTCGTGGTGGGGGAAGACGAGGTCCAATCCCCCGGTATGCAGATCAAAGCCCTCACCGAGAATGTCGAGACTCATCGCAACACACTCGGTGTGCCAGCCTGGACGACCATCACCCCAGGGTGACGCCCAGAACGGCTCGCCTTCCTTCGCTAGCTTCCACAGCGCAAAGTCCGCGGGGTGACGCTTCTCGTCGCCGACGATTTCCCGCTCCCCGCCACCTTCGCGAAGGTTCTCAAGATCCTGGTGCGGCAGTAGCCCATAGTCCTCGACCGACTCCACGGACAGATACACCCCGTCAGAGGTTTGGTAGGCCTTGCCGGCGTCCACCAGCTCGCTGACGACGGCGATCATCTCGTCGACGTAGTCGGTCGCGTGTGGCGTGTGGTCGGGGCGCCGCACGTTGATGCGGTCCATTGCGTCCCACCAGATCGCCTCAGATTCCTTCGCGATGTCCGCTGGATCGCGGCCTTCTTCGTTGGCCTTGTCGATAATCGAATCGTCGATATCGGTGATGTTGGACACAAAGGTCACTTCGAGCCCGGTCCACTCCAGGAACCGCCGGAGTACGTCGTAGACCAGGACCTGTCGCCCGTGGCCAAGGTGTGGCGGGGCGTACACCGTGGGACCACATACGTAGATCGACACCTTGCCGTCCTCGCGCATGGAAAGCGGGACCACCTGCTGGGCTGCGGTGTCGTAGAGCGTGATCATGGCTTCAGATTACCGAGCGAAGCCGACGATCGGAGACCATTTTCGGCGCTGGCTCCGCGGTCCGGCCCTCATCAGCGACTACAAAATGAGAAAGGGGATCGCGTTACATTTTCCGCTAGCTGCCCAAGAGCGACCGCGGGTCCGAACGCGACCCCCTCCTCCGAACATCTCAGGTGTGCTGTCAGACACGCGGCCCGTCAGCCCCTGATTGAACGTGGTTCACCCTGTCAGCTCAGAACGCCATCGTCAAGTGCTAAGAATCCCGTTCATCAGCCGCTGTCGACGCCCAACCATCGCATCAACTTTGGACTAT
>CAZSTV010000045.1:0-9236 GCA_964609665.1 uncultured Acidimicrobiaceae bacterium | reverse complement strand
GGTCCGAACGCGACCCCCTCCTCCGAACATCTCAGTACGCCGCCGGGTCACGACCCATCAGCCCTGATTGAACGTGGTTCACCCTGTCAGCTCAGAACGCCATCGTCAAGTGGTTGTCTGGGGCGCAACACAGCGACAACTTTGGACTACTTTCTTGGCCCTCAATCGACACTGAACAACTGCCATCGAGCCGCACAACGGACCTCGGAACCGAAACCTGCAGAATTAGGCGGCCGGGTATGGTCACCACATGACTCGATCAACCACCGCAAACATCGAGGACCAATCCAACCGCACGGTTGTCGTTACTGGAGCAAACTCCGGTATCGGTTTTGAATTAACTTGCGCGCTCGCCGCAAAGGGTGCCGCGGTGATCATGGCGTGTCGCGATCAGCGACGGGGAGACGCCGCCCGGGACGAGCTTCCGGGCCCCGCCAGAGACCGATCTCAGGTACTTTTGCTCGACGTTTCAGACCCGGATTCCGTCCGGGCGTTCGCCGAACGTGTTGCAGACCAGACCGACTCACTCGACCTGCTGATCAACAACGCGGGCATCATGGCCACTCCCCCGGAGCTGACAGCGGAGGGTATTGAACGCCAATGGGCCACCAATCATCTCGGTCACTTCGCGTTAACCGGCCTCCTGCTACCGCTCTTCGTCGATCGAGCCGGTGCCCGTGTGGTGAGCGTGTCCAGCCTCGCAGCGGCGGGCGGCGACCTATCGATGAAAATCCGCACCGACCTGGATGGCTACTCCCGCTTCGGGGTCTACAGCGATACGAAGTTGGCGAACCAGGTGTTTGCCGTTGAGCTGAACCATCGGCTGGCCGCAATCAACAGCCCGGCCATCTCCGTCGTGGCCCACCCCGGCGTGTCACACACCAACCTTGGCACCAGCGTGCAACTCGGACCGCTGACCCGGCCGCTACTAGCAGCTAGCAAAGTCCTGACCCAGTCGGCGGCCGCCGGGGCGCAACCGATTCTGCGGGCCGCTACCGACCCCCGCGTCGAAGGTGGCCAGTACTTCGGTCCCGCCGGTCGGCGTCAATACCGTGGCAGGCCCAAGCAGGTGCCTCTGATCGCCGGAGCGGCTACCCGAAGCGTCGGCCGGGCGCTCTGGGAGCAGTCGATGGAACTATCAGGCGTTCGCTACCTCGCCGGCGACTAGCGGAAGCCTCTACTGCAACTGCCAGGTGGCGGTGAGCGACGGCTCGGCGGGATTCCCCGCATCGTCGACCGACACCACCCGCCCCTCGCGGTGCAGCGACAGAAGGTGCGAGTACACCGAGTTTGCAGCGGCCCGCCACAGCCGCTTGTCGGTCTCGGCGTACATGTCGGGGACGATCGACTTGATGGTTGCTGGTCCGGCCCCGAGCGCCGTGACAATCTGCGACTCACGGTTGAGCCGATGATCGAGGAAGCTCTGGACGTAGTCCTGCGGGTTGTCGATTGCCGGGCCGTGTGTCGGCCAGTAGCGAACGTCGTCGCGGTCGAGCAGTTTGCGGAGGCTTGCCAGGTAGTCGAAGAGATCCCCATCCGGTGGGGAGATGACCGACGTCGCCCAGCCCATCACATGGTCGCCGGTGAACAGCAGCTTCTCTTCCCGAAGACCGAAGCACACGTGGTTTGATGTGTGGCCGGGGGTGTGGATCACCTCGACGCTCCACCCGTTGCCTTCGATCACGTCGCCGTCGCCAACCGCCACCGTTGGCACAAAGTCGGCGTCGGGACCTTCACGCTTGAGTTCGTCAGGCGTGTCCTTCCAGACCTTTTCGAACTCTTCCTTTTCCTCTTTGGTGAAGTACTCGTCGAAGCTGACGTTGTCCAACGGGTCGGACTCGGGCACCGGTCCGTGGGGGCCAAAGCCGTACGTCGGCGCGTTTGTTCGGGCCACGAGCTTCGGAACACCGGCGGTGTGGTCGGTATGGGTATGGGTGACGAGGATGTGGGTCACCCGCTCGTCGGGGCCCAGCGCGCCGAGTATGGCATCGAGGTGCTCGTCAAGGGTGGGGCCGGGGTCGATGACGGCCACCTCTCCCCTGCCGATGATGTAGACCCCGGTGCCGGTGAAGGTGAACGGATTGGGGTTCTTGGCGACCACCCGGCGCACCAGGGGCGAAAGTTCATCGACCTGGCCGTAGTCGGGTGTGAAATCGGTGTTGAATGCTATGGCCACGCTAGAGAGGTCCTTCGGGGTCGGGGAGACCGGTGAGGATCAACCGGTCGTTGCGGCTGATTTCGGCCCGGTACTTTCTGGCGCCGTCAACCACGAGATACACCAGTCCATCATCGCCGGTCTCAACCTCAAAATCGGCGCCGATGGCGTCGGCCACCGATCGGTGATCTTCGGCCAGTACCGAGTCGAGCATTGACGACCGGGACCGCTCGAACAGGTCCAGGTCAAGTTCTACCCAGTCCTCGTCGCCGGTCCCGATGAAGCTCACGACCCGATTGTCTCCAGCTCTGGAAAGAGCCACGCCGGTGGCTTCGTAGGTTTGCCGGAGGCGTCGGTCACGGCCGCTGTCACCTCGGCGGTGATCAGCACCTCGTCACCGCGTAGCACCCGTTGGCTCCACGTCCCGCTGGCCCGACGCAGCTTTGTGATCGACGTTTCCACCGTCAGCTGTTCGCCGCCCTCGGCGGCTAGGAGGAAGGACATGTCGAGATGGGTTACCACCATTTGGTACCCCTCGGACGCTAAGCGTTCCAGTGAGATCCCGGCCGCCTCCAGCGCCTCGGTGCGCCCAATCTCACAGTAGGAGACATAGACCGAGTGATTGACGTGCCCGTAGGGGTCGAGTTCGTTGAACCGGACCTTGAGGTTGGTGACGTGAGCCATATATGCCAACACGCTACCGCCGGGGCCCGCCCGGTTGAAGATTGCATACCGAAGATGGCGACGTCTAGGTTCAAATCCATGTCCGAAAGCGAAACGCCACGCCCACTGACCGGTATCCGAGTCATCGAACTGGCCCAGTGGATCGCCGGGCCATCCGCGGCCGGGCTCATGGCCGACTGGGGTGCGGACGTGGTCAAGGTCGAGGCGCCGTCCGGAGACCCGCAGCGGGGCATTTTCAAATCGCTCGGCATCGACAAGGAGATTCCGAACGCCACCTTCGCCCAGGACAACCGCGGCAAACGCAGCGTGGTCCTCGACCTGGCAGAAGACGACGCCCGTGCAACGCTGGAACAGCTTCTGGCCGGGGCGGACGTGTTCGTCACCAACGTGAGACCGGAGCCGCTGACCAGGCTGGGCCTTGACCCAGCAGATGTACTTGAACGCCACCCGAAACTGATCGTCGCGGCCCAAACCGGCTATGGCTCGGTCGGGCCGGAGCGGGACACCGCCGGCTATGACATTGGGGCCTATGTGGCGAGGACGGGCATGGCCCGGACAAACCGGCCAACGGACGAGTCGCCAATCAACCTTCGCAGCGGCATCGGCGACCACACCACCGGCATCGCCACCTGCGCCGGCATCCTGGCTGCCCTTGTCGAACGCCAGGGCACCGGCAAGGGCCGCCTTGTTGAGACATCGCTGTTCCAGACCGGGCTCTACACCATGTCGATGGATCTCAGCACCCAGCTGACGCTCGGCAGGCTCGGCTCGATGAAACCTCGGGAGGAGTACCACACCCCGCTGGTCAACTCCTATCGGGCGGCCGATGACAAGTGGTTCTATCTGATCGGGGTTGAGGCGTCACGGCACTTCCCCGGCGTGTGCAAGGCAATTGATCGCCATGACCTGGCCGCTGACGAGCGTTTCGATTCGGCGGCCAAGATTGCCAAGAACCGGGTCGAGCTGATCGCCACCCTCGACGAGGCGTTTGCGTCCCACGACCTGGCCTACTGGTCCGACCGATTCGCCGAGTTCGACGTATGGTGGGCACCATGCCAAACCGCAGCCGAGGTTGCCGTGGATCCGCAGGCACTTGCCCTGGACTCCTTCATGGAAACCGTCGACGGAGAACAGGTGATGACAACGGTCGCGTCGCCGGTGCGCTTCGACGGCATGACCATCCCGCCGAGCGGCCCGGTGCCGTCGATCGGGCAGCACACCGACGAGGTTTTGGCCGAACTGGACGAGTAGCAACGACGGCGGTGCTGGTCGGGCCGAGCGACCTGTCCGGAACGGATGACCCGGTCGGAACGGATGACCCGGTCGGGATGGATAACGTGGTCGGGATGGATGACGCGGTCGGAGTGCGCCGATGAGCAACGTTGAACCGTTCGACTTTGTCGGCAGCCAGGGGGCAACGCTGTCCGGGCGGCTCCACCGGCCAGAGCTCGCATCGGGCCGGGCGGTCAAAGGCTCGGTGCTGCTCGCCCACTGCTTCACCTGCTCGAAAGACCTCAACACCATGACCCGGCTGGCAAAGGGCCTGGCCGATGGCGGCTACGCAACGCTGCGGTTTGACTTCACCGGCCTCGGCGAGTCCGGCGGCGACTTTGCCGAAACGTCGGTCAGCGCCAACGTCTCGGATCTCACCCGCGCCGCGGCGAGCCTGATCCAGGAGGGCTTCGGTCCATGCGGGCTGATGGGGCACAGCCTCGGTGGCGCCGCGTCCATTCTCGCCGCGCAACGTTTGAAGACCGTTCGATCGCTGGTCACGTTGAGCGCACCGGCGGACACCACCCATGTGCAACATCTCTTCGCCGACCAGGTCCCAGCGCTGCAGGCGGGACAACCCGCGACGATCACCATCGCCGAACGGCAGTTCAACCTCAACCCTGGCTTCGTTTCGGACCTTGACGCCCACGATGTCGTCAGCCAGGCGGGCCAACTTGCCCGGCCGTACTGCATCATCCACGCCACCGACGACGGTGTGGTCGGCTACGACAACGCCGAGCGGTTGTATCAGGCCGCATCGGAGCCGAAGAAGTTGGTCACGCTGGAGAGTGGTGGCCACATGTTCGCAAAACGGGCAGACGCGGATCAGGTGGTCGCCGCCGCGCTCGCATGGTTCGACGCCACCCTCTAGCCACCGTGGCCCAGATGGACGAGCAGACAACGGTCGAGATTGCCGAGGCCTCCCCCAGCCACCTGCCACTGATTGCAGAGTTGACGCTTCGGGCCTACGAACCGGTGCTGCCAAATCTGTACGAGGGCGGCTACGACTCCGAGCTTGCGGACGTAAGCGGCCGGGCCGAGAGCGCCACGGTCCTTGTGGCCCTGTTCGGCGGCTTTGTCGTCGGCGGGGTGACCTACACCGACGACTCGGAACCGGACGTGTATGAGTTCAACGAGCCCGGCGCAAGCTTTCGACACCTGGCGGTCGACCCGTCGGCCCAGGGACTCGGGGCGGGGCGGGCGCTGGCAGGCGCCTGCATCGAACGGGCACGAAGTGCTGGCCATGACCAGGTGCTCATTCACAGCGTGTCGGCGATGTCGGTGGCGATCGACCTCTACAAGCGGCTCGGGTTTGCCCGTGACGAATCGCTCGACGAGCAGTGGGGTGAGGTCCACGGGCTCGGGTTTCGGCTGCGGCTCTAGTTTCAGCCCCGGCCGATGGCCGAACGGTTCCGGGCTTTGCCATACTGTTTCGGTGGAGAATCCGAACCAGAGCGGTGACGACGGGGACGATCAGCACGTCGACGGCTCCGAGACGATCGACATGGAGGAGTTCGAGAACGAATTCGCTCAGGAGTTCAAGCGCCCTCCTCGCCGAGCGCCACGCCACGGCGGCTCAATTCTGATGGCGGCCATGATCGGCCTTGCCGAAGCCCTTGGGTGGGACCCCGAACCAACCGAGATTACCCAACCTGCCGCTCCCTCAAACGGGCCGGATCTGGACCTCAACTTCGGCGACCTGCCACCGCTGGACTGACAACGGCCGGGGGCCGCGCAGGTTAACGACGGCCGCAAGCCGCGAACACGAATACTGCGCCTTGCTCAGGCCAGGTTGGCGACGGCGTCCTCAACGGTGGTGACGTTTGCCAGCAAGTCCCAACCGGGACGACGGCTCCCGTCATATGACGTGAAGGTGGAGTCCAGCGCGGTCATGACGCCACTCTGCTCCCAGTGTTCGGGCAGATCCGGCGGGTTGAGAAACACCATCGGCGCCGGGTGTCCAAACGTCCGGTAGGCGTTCTGGGCCGCGTCTTGAAAGACCTCCTGGACCGTTCCAGGACCACCGGCCAGAAACACGATGCCGGACAGAGCGATGGCCAGGAGTCCGTCTTCACGCTCGCTGTTGGAGAAGTACTTTGCAATGTGGCTGGCAAAGGGATTGCTCGGCTCGTGTCCGTAGAACCACGTTGGCACCGACAGCGTCTCCACACGGTCATCGCCGACGGCGTTCTCAATCTCGGCCGCCACTTCAAGAGCAACCCCGATGAACGCGTCGGGGTCATCGGCGAACCCGCCGACGGTGGCAAGCTGGTCGACCAATCGATCAACAGCGGCGACGTCCATGGTGGAGCTGAGCGCACCGAGGTTGGCGGCCTCCATCGCTCCCGGTCCCCCGCCGGTGACCACGCAGCGCCCGGAGCGTGCGATCTGTCTGCCGAGGGTCACCCCTTGGCGGTAGCCGTCAGAACCGCGCACCAGCGCATGGCCACCCATCACCCCGACAAGGCGACGTGAGGCCCGAAACTCATCGAGGGCAACGGTTATGCCGTGGTCGTGCAGCCGTTGCGCCAGCGCTTGCACCGGAGGAATCGGTGGCTGGCCGGATCGGCGGGCCCGTCGATAGACGGCCTGATCCATCGTGGCGGGAAAGCCACCGTCTGAGAAGCCGACATACAGATCGTCCGGCTGGTAGAGCCGTGATGGCGTCGGATCATACGGAAGCTCGCCAAGGGTGTGCAGGTCGGCGACGAGTTGGCGGACCTCATCGGCCCAGGTAGGAAGCGGAGTCATTATCGGCTGCTGCGCTATGGCAGCGGCTGCCCTTCGGACGCCTGGATCATGTCGTACACGTCGTCACGGCTGAGATTCACCGTGGTGGCCCCGGCCTGTTCCACCAGCCGGTGGGCGGTCTGGGACCCGACAATCGCAACCGGGCGGGATGGGTGAGCCAGGACGAAGGCGACGGCAATGACCGCTCGCGAAACGCCCTCTCGCTCGGCGATGGTGTCCATCGCCTCAACCAGGTCCGGGGCGATGCCCTGTCCGGTGGCAAGCTGACCACCGGCGAGCGGACTCCATGCCAACGGCACCCGTCCGTGCTGCATACACCGATCGAGTGTGCCGTCTCGCAACGGAGCCAGAGCGGTCAACGAGAACTCGGGCTGGTCGGAAACAATGGGGAATGGCAGATGGGCGGCCAGCGCATCGGTTTGGCTCGGCAGGTAGTTCGATACGCCAACCTCGGCGATCTTGCCCGCTTCGCGGAGTGCCGAGAGGGCTCCTGCCAGCTCCTCGGGGTGGGTGTAAAAGTCGGGCCGATGAATCTGGTAGAGGTCGATCCGCTCAACGCCGAGCCGCCGCAGGCTGTCCTCGCATGCCTTGGTGATGTACTCGGCGCCGGAGTTGTACGGGGTCGGGGGGATGATGCCGCCCTTGGTGGCCAGCACCATGCGGTCCCGCAAACCGGGCGCCGCCGCGAGCACCTTGCCGAGGATGGCTTCGTTGTCGCCAAAGCCGGACCCACCCCAGTCGAGACCGTAAACATCGGCGGTGTCGACAAAGTTCATATCATTTTCCAGGGCGACCTCAAGCACGGCCTGAGCATCGGCCACCGAGTCCGATGTAAACCTCCAACACCCGAAACCTAGAGGGCCGACGGTGAAGCGGCCGAGGGTTCGAGGTGCGGCATTGACCAGAGAATTCGTCACCGTTCGACTCTATTGGGTCCGCGCTGGGTCCAGGTCGACCAAGTCGTGCCGATACCCTTTGGTATATGGAAATCGGTATGAGCGACGAGGCAGTTGAGATGGTGAGAAGCAAGGGCGGCACCGCCGCCGTCGACTACATTCACGCCATCGGTTGAGGCGGCACTGAAGAGGTGTCGGTCGACACCTACCTCAAAGGCAAGAACACATCCACCTACCGCAAGATCCATCACGAGGACATCACCATCCTGGTGGCGAAGCAGCTGGTGCAGTACGCAAGCAAAATCGAACTGGTGACCAAGAAGAAGCTGCTGGGCACCAAGCTGACCGCAGTCGCCCATCATCAGCACACGGCGGCCTGTCGCCACTAGGCGCCGTGCTCGCCACCCGTTTTTCGCTTTAGCTGCGAGGCAAGAGCTGCTTCGTTTCGATGAGGCGGGAATCGGCGAGCGCCGCCGCCCTGATCGGGGCGATGGCCTGATAGTCGGGGTCGTTGAACATGGCGACGAAGGCGGAACGTGACGGATACCGGACGAGGATCACCACGTCCCAATCTTCGTCTCCGATGACCGAGATGTCGGCCGCCCCCATCCAGATGGGCTCGCCGCCGAATCGGGGGTTCAACTCGGCGAACCTCCGACCGTATTCTCGATAGGCGTCCTCGCCGCTCATGCCGTCGACGCCATAGCCCGACTCGGCAACGTCGCGGTAGCGGAGCATGTTGAGCATCACCACCGGCTCGTCGCCGGGCTTGGCCGCGAGCGCGAGAAGCTTGTCATCGTCTGCGTGAACTGATGCCATTGCAGTCTCCTTCATCGGGGGAACAATGGCTTTGAGGTCTAGCAGCTCAGCCCGGCAGGGGCACGCCCAGATCCTCGTGGATGGCCTGGATCACCGAGTTGTCAAGACCGAGCTCGCCAGCAAGTGCCTGGAGGTAGGAACTCTCCGCATCGGTGTCAACGCGAATGGCGACGAGCGAGACCATGTAGGCCTCGGCCGAAAGCTCTCGCGGAATCGACGCCGAAAGTGCCTTCACATCGATAAGCGGAGACTCGAGCTCACGGCGGAGGTAATCCTGTTCCTCACGGCTGGCGTCTCCGAGCTCATCCATGATGGTTTCCACCTCGGACTGGCTGACCTCGCCATCGGCCTTGGCAGCATTGGCCATGGTGCGGATAAGCAGCGCAGCGTCGGCCTCGGTGAGTTCACCGCCCGCCTGCTGGTCGTCGTCTCCCGACATCTGATTCTTGATGCCGCTGACAGCACCACCGAGGGCACCGCTAAGTCTGCGGCCACCGATCATTGCGCCGGCCATACCGCCGATCATTGCGCCCGTACGGCCGCCGAGCATGCCTCCAAGCATGCGGCCGCCCTGACTTCCGAGCAAACTTCCAAGCATTCCGATCATTATTGACGCCCTTCCCACCTGTATCGGCCCTGGTTGGCCTTCTCTACAAATC
>CAZSTV010000044.1:26593-29862 GCA_964609665.1 uncultured Acidimicrobiaceae bacterium | reverse complement strand
GCGGTTTTGTGGTGGACCGTACAAGACTTGAACTTGTGACCTCTCGCGTGTGAGGCGAGCGCTCTAGCCAGCTGAGCTAACGGTCCGACTCGCAACAGGATAGTTGCTGCGTACCCATCTCAGACGCCGAATGACCCGATCTGATCAAACCGACCAGACCGGGCCATCCGGCACCGCTATGCATCGAAGCCACGGGCCTCGACCTTCAACCGAACTGGAGCGTTAGGGCCCGGCGACCTGGCGCATCGCTGGCGGTCCGTCGGTATATTCGACCGTTCCGGCTGTCTTGTTGATGTTCCAGCTGATCGTGTGTCGACAGGCCCATTCTCCCGCCGTCCCGGCGATACGCCACTGGCGGCCCTCAAACGCCTTGCCGTTGACTAGGAAGCTGACCGTCATCGAGCCGCCGATACAGACTGTCGGCCAGTAGTCGATCTCGATCCGGTTGTTGCTGTCGTTCCTCAGCCATGAATCGAGGCTGATCCGCCTGGACTCATTTTCCTTGATGGTCCTGATCCTCGCGCCGTTGATATGTAGGATGCCCCAAGCGTCACCGGCTATGTCGATCTGCATTGAGATCTCGTTCGGCTTGGCCCGGCGGGTGCAGCCGTAGTCGTTGATCGTTGCTTGATCGGTCACTTCAAGTTTGGTGCCGTCGAGGGTCCGCAGGACCATGCTCAGCGGCGCAGCGGTGCTGGTGTCCACACTCTCCATGAAGTCCTGGATCTTGCCGGACCGTAGTGCAGCCAGAGCAACATCGTCGTTGCCACCAAAGGCTTCGACTCGAATCTCGGACTCGTCGACAATCTTCCTGTTCTTGTTCTCGAGGTTCGCCTCGCCGCTGAAGCCGTTGTAGGCACCAGAGATGGCCACCTTCAACTCATCAGAGCTTGTGACCTTGCTCGATGTGACGGTCACGTAGACCACTCGGCCGTAGGTCACTTCGTCAATCAGGACGGGTGGGTTCTCGGCACCGAGTCGGCTCTGGCCCACCAGGTCTTCGACCTGGGCCAGCGACGCATCGCTTGAGAAGTAGTCGCCGGGACCAAAGATCTGTGACTTGTCCACCCGGATGGTGAACATGGGCTGGAGCAGACGCACCATCACGCTGTGGCGTTCGACCCCACGCTTCTGCTCGAAGTCGGACTTGAATGCGGCTTGGAGATCCGGCGAGTCGTAGCGCAAGGAGACCCCCATGCTCAGCACCGCCTCCTCATACGACGAGACTTCCTTCTGCACGAATCGTACATTGGCAGGTACCACCGACAGTCCACTGACCCGGGCATCGGCAGCACGCATCAGTTCCGAAACAGCGTTCTGCAATGAGGTCGGGCTTGGCTGGTCAACCACGACGCTCGGCGCCTCGGAAGCGAGGTTGACCACCAGCGGCACCGATGCCCTTGGCAATGGCAACACTCGGAGGTCGCCATCCTCAATCAGGCCACCCTCAACGATCAGACCCGGCAGTTTGTCGCCGGAGAATGGGAAGGCGGCGAAATCGTTGAACGGGGCGGGCGCAATCGTCCGCGGCGTTGGACCGACAGCACAAGTGACGGTGACACGGTCAGCCGTTTCGAAGGTGTCCGGCTGCAGGTCACGATCATCGGTGAACGGCGGAATGTCGCGGGCGACCCACGGTCCGAACGTCGCCAGTCGACGGCCAACCTCGGGGTCGGTGACCGGGCCGGGCGCCGTACCCGGCACCGTCGTATCGGCAGGGTCCTGGCCGCCGGAACCGCCACCGTCTCCGGAGCCACCATCGCCAGAGCCGCCTCCGTCTCCGACGGGTTGTGTGGTTGGGTCCGGGGCGCCGATGGCAAGCGAGGTCGGTGTGGTCGACCCACCGGCGGGAATGGTCTCGTCAGTCCCGCTACCTCCGCTCTCGACGCTGAACGCGTCCTCGGGAATTGAGAGTGAGCATGATGTCGCAATGAACGCGACCACGAATAGTAGGGCAATCGGTCTCCACGTCGAGATCCGCATGATGGTTCCTCCTCAGGTCAGGTGACACTCTCAACCCTGAACGCGCCGAGGCGGCCGCAACACTACGCCCGCACGTGTTTCGACCGGAGTGTGAGAACCTCAACCGCGGGGGTGCCAGCACCCCCGGCCCGCGAAACGTCAGTGAGGCGAAGGCTCTGCGATGCTGGCCGAACCGGCCGCGGGTACAACGGCGACCACCGTCGTCCCCTGGCCCGGAGCGGAGCTGATGGTCAGCTCCCCGCCGCTCGCGGCCACCCGGTCACCCATGTTGTGGGTGCCCTGAGTCCGTGTCTCTTCGTCTGGCTCAAACCCGGGACCGTCATCGGTCACCGTCAGCCGAATCAGGGAGCCCTCGACCGCCAGCGACAGATCCACCGACGAGTCTGGGGCGTGTTTGGCCGCATTGGTCAACGCTTCGAGGGCGGTGAAATATAAGGCGGTCTCGGTCGACGGGTCGAGGCGTCCAACTGGCTCCAGGTCATTCGTGATCGCCAGTGGCGACCGGCGGGCAATGGCGGAAAGCGCGTCGACCAACCCTCTGGACTGCAGTAGCGGCGGGTAGATGCCCCGCGCCAGCTCCCGCACCTCCTCCACTGCCTCATCGAGTTCTGCAACCAGGGCCGACACCTGCTCGTTCACCGCTGCGTCTTCACCGGTCAACGACTCGAGGAGACGGAGCCGCACTCCAATTGCCACCAGCCGTTGCTGCGCCCCATCGTGCAGGTCACGCTCGATGCGCCGACGTTCGGTGTCGGCAGCGGCGACCACTCGCCGTCGAGATGCGGCCAACCGCTGTTGCGACTGGTCAAGCTCGCTGTTGAGCACCGTCGCCTGCTCAAGGTTGCCACGCTGGAGGAGATTGTTCTGCCACACGATGAGGCCGATCGGAGCGATTTGGGCCATCAGAGACGACACGACGGCCAACAACTCAAGCTCATCTTCAATATCGGGAAGCACCCCACCGTCGTCGTTCAACAGCCCGAGCATGCACACGAGACCGGCCACCAGAGCGGAGGTCCCGATACTGAGGGCAACCTGTCGTCGAGCGAGATACGGCGTACTCAGCACCAGCGGCATCAGCACCGTGAGGGCCATCACCGGCCACAGGAACGGCACGACTGTTGACACCACGACGGCGGTTATCCAATTGCCGACCGCCACCAGAATCAGCGGAAGAAATAGCCGACCTTCGCTAAGGAGCCGGTCGGCGACGGTGAGGGCGACGCAAAGAAAGGCGATCGCAGCCGCGATGAACCACAACAACGGAAGATCGAGCACCAAAATGG
>CAZSTV010000044.1:18407-26583 GCA_964609665.1 uncultured Acidimicrobiaceae bacterium | reverse complement strand
GAATAAACAGCTCGATTGCGCGTCGATCGTGCCTCGGCCCAATCCCCCGTGATCCCTCCATCGCAGGGTCACGGTAGTCGATGGGGGTGCCTGCACCCCACCCTCCGTGGTGACGTCATGGTTGGCGAGACGCCACGACGGCGCGACGATGAAATCAGTGACCGACCAACCCACCAGACCGGCAACCGGCGTCTTCCTCGTCGATGACCACTCGAGCTACCGCGCTGTGGCCAAGGCGGTAGTCGACGCGACCGACGGTTTCGAGGTGGCAGGCCTGGCCGACTCGAGGGCATCGGCGGTGGAGCTCATCCTTGATTGCAGTCCACCCCCCGATCTGATTCTGTTGGACGTGAACCTCGGCGACGGCGACGGCGTTGACGTTGCCACCGTCATTGCGAGTGCCCGACCGTCGGTGAAAATCGTCTTCGTTTCGGCCCTGGCGTTGGATGAACTTCCGTCCGCGGCCAGCTCCTCTGGAGCGGCCGGCTACCTGCCAAAGGTCAAGCTCAGTCCCGTCACGCTGGAGCGAATCTGGGCCGGGGCCTACGATTGGCGGCCATGACCGCACAGCAGAGCTCGGCGCCGCCCACGGCACCGGCCACCCCGCTCCGGGTGGTCCTGGCCGACGACCATGAACTGATCCGCCAAGGAGTCGCCGCGGTCCTGGCCGTCATCAAGGGCGTGGAGTTGGTCGGCGAGGCCCACGACTACGACAGCCTGCTGGCCGCAGTCGCCGAACATCAGCCGGACGTACTGGTCACCGACATTCGCATGCCGCCGACCGGCACCGACGAGGGCATCACCGCGGCGCTCGCCGTCCGCCGTGCCAACGACAACCTGGGCGTGGTGGTGCTCTCCCAGTTCGCCGAACCGGAGTACGTGCTGCAACTGTTCGAGGAGGGTTCTGACCGGCTCGGCTACCTGTTGAAAGATAAGGTCAACCCTTCTGAGCTTGAGCGAGCGGTCCGCTCGGTCGCTTCCGGCGGCTCAGCGGTCGACGGCTCGATCGTCGACGTATTGGTACAGGCCAGAGGCCGTAAACCATCGGCGATCGACCGGCTCACCCCCCGTGAACAGGACGTGCTCGGCTGCATCGCCGAAGGGCTGAACAACACTGCGGTCGCCGAACGACTGGTCCTGAGCGAGAAGGCCATCGCCAAACACATCAACTCAATTTTCGCGAAGCTTGACCTCGGCGAGGAACCGCAATCCCACCGCCGGGTCAAGGCCGTCCTGCTCTGGTTGTCCCAATGAGAACTCGCGGCGCAGTGTTGTTCGAGTCCCCCGGCGAATGGGAAATCGTCGAGCTTGAGGTCGAACCGCCTCGCCAGAACGAACTGCTGGTCAAGATGGTCGCCGCCGGGCTCTGCCACTCCGACGACCACTATGCCAAGGGCGACAGCGTCGCTCCCCTCCCCCTGGCCGGCGGTCACGAGGGCGCTGGCATCGTGGTTGGCGTCGGGCCACACACCCCCGGCTGGCAGGAGGGTGACCACGTTGTCATGTCGTTCCTGCCGGCGTGTGGTCGCTGCCGCTGGTGCGCCTCAGGCCAACAGAACCTCTGCGACATGGGTCGCTACCTTCGGGACGGCACACGGGAGGACGGGTCGTTTCGTCTGTCCCAGCCGGGCCACGACCACAACATCGCCCAGATGTGCGGCATCTCCACTTTTTCAGAGCACACGCTTATCGATGTGGCGGCCGCCATCAAAGTGGAGCCGGACCTGCCGCTGCAATCGGTCTGCCTCACCGGCTGTGGCGTCGGCACGGGATGGGGATCATCGGTGAACACCGCTGAGATTCGCCCCGGCCAAACGGTGATCATCATGGGTGTCGGTGGCATCGGCGCCAACGCCGTTCAGGGCGCTCGTCATGCCGGCGCCACCAACATCATTGCGGTTGACCCAAACCCGATGAAACAAGAAGTCGCCGGCACTCTTGGCGCAACCCACGCATACGCAACCATGGACGAAGCCATCGAATTCGCCCGCTCGCAAACCGACGGCCAGGGCGCGGACTCGGCCATCATCACCACCGGCGTCCTCGAAACGGAGCACGTCCGTCAAGGATTCGACGCCGTCCGAAAGGCCGGAATCGTCGTGGTGACCGCCATCGGCAACGCCGACACCGAGGTTGCCGTGAATGCCAGGGAACTCACGCTGTTCCAGAAGCAGATCCGCGGCTCGCTCTTCGGTGAATCCAACCCGACCTGCGACATCCCGCAGATGCTTGACCTCTACCGGAGCGGCCAACTGATGTTGGATGAGCTGATTACAACGACCTATACCCTTGATGAGATCAACAAGGGCTACGCGGACATCCATGCGGGTGTCAACGTCCGAGGCCTAATAAGCTTCGATTGACCGCCGCCACCACCGGCTGCGAGTCCACCATACCAGCCGAATCACCGCTGCTTCGGCTGTCAAACGGCATTGCTCAACCGACCGCTGAGACGCGCCGTTACACCTTCACCGGCAAATGTCACTCGTCCCCCGTTCAATAGGCCTCTACAGCCTTGTTTGAGCGGGTCTTGGTTGACTCGGCCCCACGAACGCATTGGAAAGCATGAACGTCATGGATCATCCCACCCGGACCACCGTCGAGCCGCAACTGCTCGACCTCGCCCGCAACCATCGCTGGACGTGGCACACCCCGACCGCCGATGTACTCGCTGCGGTTCCCGGGGCCAGCCCGACGGTTCACCCGGTCACCGCCATCACCAAATTGGACGATGCGCAGTGGATTGATCTGCTGGCCGACGGTGATCTCCTGACGTCCATCGAGCGGGAACACCACGAGCTTGTTGCCCTGCTTGAGACCAAGCCGGATACCGCCATCGCCTATGTGTCGGCAGAGTTCGGCATTTCAGAGCTGGTCCCGCAGTACTCGGGCGGGCTGGGAATTCTGGCGGGCGACCACCTGAAGTCGGCCTCGGACCTCAACCTCCCGCTGGCCGGTGTAGGCCTCTTTTATCAGGAGGGGTTCTTCCGCCAGGAGCTTGACGGCATCAAGCAGGCCGAACGCTATGAACGCTGCGACCCAAAGCTGCTCGGCTACGTCGACACCGGCGTGACCGTCTCGGTCGACGTGACCGGCTGTGGGACCAGCGATGAGTCTCACGCAGTCGCCGCCAAGGTCTGGAAGCTCGCCGTTGGCCGCGTCGATCTGTTCGTCTTGGACACCAACGTCGACCCGAATTCCGCCGACGGCAGGGCCATCACCAACCGGCTCTACAGCGGAGACAACGAGCATCGTGTCCGCCAGGAACTGATCCTTGGCATCGGCGGGTTGCGGGCGCTGCGAGCGCTCGACATCGAGCCCGAGGTCGTCCACCTCAACGAGGGTCACGCGGGCTTCCTCCTACTGGAGAAGATCCAGACCGAACTGGCGAAGGGCGTCACTTTGGACCGGGCGGTCGAGGTCACCAAGGCCGGCTCTGTCTTCACCACCCACACGCCGGTGCCAGCAGGGATCGACCGGTTCGACCGCTCGCTCATCGCCACCTACATCGGCCCATGGGCCGAGCGCAACGGCGTACCGATTGACACCCTCTTCGACTGGGCGGAAAGCCCCGACGACGAGGGAGATCCGAAGCCGTTCAACATGGCGGTGTTCTGCCTGGCGTTGACCAGCGCCGCCAACGGCGTCTCCAAGCTCCACGGAGAGGTCAGCCGGGAGCTGTTCGCCTCGGTGCCCGCCGGACCGACCATCGGTTCGGTCACCAACGGCGTCCATGCCAGGACCTGGGTTGACCCGACCCTGGCGGACATGTTCACCGAAGCCCTCGGCGCCGACTGGGAAGTCGGCTCGACCGACGCGTGGAACAAGGTCCGCTCCCTTGACGATGAGCGCATCAAAGAGGTTCGCACCGCAGGTCGCCAGCGCCTGATCGACGTGATCGGAGGCGCAGGCATCGGCACGGCGACCCTTGACCCGGAAGCGCTGACCATTGGTTTTGCCCGGCGGTTCGCCACCTACAAGCGTGCCGACCTGCTCCTCACGGAAGGAGCCCGGCTGGCAGCGATGCTCGGCGACGACTCCCGACCCATCCAGTTTGTGTTTGCCGGAAAGGCCCACCCGGCCGATGTTCCCGGCAAGCACCTGATGTCACAAATCGTCGAGTTCTCACAGAGCGCAGAAGCCAACGGCCGCTTCATCTTCCTGCCTGACTACGAGATGGGCATCGCTCGGGCAATGTACGCCGGGTGCGACGTCTGGCTGAACAACCCCATCCGCCCCCACGAAGCCTCCGGCACCAGCGGCGAGAAAGCCGCCCTCAACGGCGGCCTGCAGTGCTCCATCCTCGACGGGTGGTGGGACGAGATGTACGACGGTGACAACGGTTGGGCCATCGCCACCTCCGACAGCGACGACCCTGCCGTCAGGGACAAGTTTGAGGCAGGCTCCATTTACGAGCTGCTCGAACACGAAATCCTGCCGCTGTTCTATTCCGGCGCTGGCCGCCCGACAAAGAGCTGGCTGGACAAGGTCAAGCACAACTGGGTCACCCTTGGCCCGAAGGTCACCGCAACCCGCATGGTTGCCGACTACCGCGACCAGGTCTACACCCCGGCGCAAGAGCGGTTCAACGCCGTTACCGGCTAGTTTCGTTTCATGTCCCTCGTTGTCTGGCCAGGTGAGCACGAGCCTCTCGGCGCCACGTTCGACGGCGCCGGCACCAACTTTGCGCTCTTCTCCCAACCGGCCAGCCGGGTGGAACTGTGCCTCTTCGGCGACGACGGGGTGGAGACCCGCCTTGAGCTCCCAGAGGTCACCGCGTTCGTTCATCACGGCTACGTCCAGGGTGTGCAACCTGGCCAGCGTTACGGCTACCGAGTGCACGGTCCGTGGGACCCGGCCAACGGACATCGCTGCAACCCGAACAAACTCCTGATCGACCCCTACGCAAAGGCCATCGAAGGTGAGGTCCTGTGGCACCCCGCTGTGTACGGACACGATCAGGAACAGCCAGACCGCATGGACATTCGGGACAGCGCCGGATACATGCCACGCTCGATCGTTGTCAGCCCGTTCTTCGAGTGGGGCGATGACCGGCCACCCCGCACCCCACTGCACGAGTCGATCATCTACGAGGCCCACGTCAAGGGCATGACGATGACCCACCCGGATGTGCCGGAGGACCTTCGAGGCACCTACACCGGGCTGGCCCACCCGGCCATCATCGAGCACCTGCTCGACCTTGGTGTGACCGCGGTGGAACTGCTCCCGATACACCACTTCGTGCCGGAGCAGTTCACCTTCGACAAGGGCCTCACCAACTACTGGGGCTACAGCTCCATCGGCTTCCTGGCGCCGCACAATGCGTACTCGGCGTCCGGTGGCCGCGGCCAGCAGGTCCGAGAGTTCAAGTCCATGGTCAGAGCGCTCCACAGCGCCGGGCTCGAAGTCATCCTGGACGTGGTGTACAACCACACGGCCGAGGGCAACCACCTGGGACCGTCGCTGTCTTTGAAAGGCATCGACAACTTCAGCTACTACCGGACCTCCCCCGAGGATCGCAGCCGCTACGTGGACTACACCGGCACCGGCAACACCACCGACATGCGCACCCCCAACGTCTTGAAGCTGATCATGGACAGCCTTCGGTACTGGGTGACCGAAATGCATGTCGACGGTTTCCGTTTCGACCTTGCATCCGCCCTGGCCCGCGAGGACCACGCGGTCGACCGGCTCTCGGCCTTCTTCGACCTCATCCACCAGGACCCGGTGGTCAACCGGGTCAAGCTCATCGCCGAGCCGTGGGACGTCGGCGACGGCGGCTACCAGGTTGGCAACTTTCCGCCGCTGTGGTCTGAGTGGAACGGCAAATATCGGGACAAGGTCCGTGACTACTGGCGCGGCACTCCGGGGTCCATGTCCCGGTTTGCATCCCGCTTCTCGGGCAGCGCCGATCTCTACGCCGGTTCCGGGCGGCGGACCTCGGCAAGCATCAACTTCATCACCGCCCACGACGGCTTCACCATGGCCGACCTCGTCGCCTACAACAACAAACACAACGAGGCCAACGCCGAAGAAAACCGCGACGGTGAATCGCACAACCGGTCCTGGAACTCGGGCGTCGAGGGCCCGACCCTCAACCCCGGTGTCCGCCTCGTCCGCCAGACCAGACAACGGTCGCTGCTCGCCACCCTGTTCCTGAGCCAGGGTGTACCGATGCTTCTCGGCGGGGACGAGTTCGGGCGGAGCCAGAACGGCAACAACAACGCCTACTGCCAAGACAACGAAATCTCCTGGCTCAACTGGGCTGGCGCCGACGCCGACCTCATGGAGTTCGCCAAGGGACTCATCAGTTTCCGGAAACAGCATCCGGTGTTCCACCGTGTGCACTGGTTCGACGGGCTGAACGCGCCGAGCGTCAGTGATGCCCCCGAAGCGGTAAGCCTCCCGGACATCGCCTGGTACACGGCCGAAGGTTCGCCGATGACCGACGATGACTGGCACAGCGCGGATGGTGGTGCCCTCTCGGTCTTCTTGAACGGGGACGCGCTGGCCGCAACCGGCCCTCGCGGCGAGCAGATTGTCGACGACAGCTTCCTGGTCATGTTCAACCCGCACCCCGAGAATCGGTCGTTCCGAATTCCCGACGGGCTCGGCGGGCTGCTGTGGAAGGTCGCCATAGACTCCGACCCCTCCAAGGAACGGGACCTGCTGCTGGCCGAAGAAGAGAACCTCGGCCTGACCCCCTGGTCGCTGGTTGTCCTGGAACGTCAGCCCGCTCCGCTCGCCGATTAGAGTCCCGCGGTCGGCTAACGTCGGAGTAACAAAGCCGCCCCGGGAGATCCAAAATTGAAGGTACTACTGGCTTCGGCAGAGATGGCACCGATCGCTCGCGTCGGCGGGATGGCCGAGGCCGTTGCCGGACTTGTGAAGCAGCTTCGGGCCAATGGGCTCGACGTCATCATCGCCCTCCCCGACTACGGCGGCGTCACCCTTACCGGCGAACAGTCCCAGGTCCTCGATGTGCCGGACTGGGCCGGACCGGCCAGCGTGCGCGGCGGTGCGCTGGAAGGCATCGGCGAGGTGCTGCTGATCGACTGCCCCGGCATGAAGAAGCCCCACCCCTACAACGACGAGACGGGCAAGGCCTTTCCCGACAACGACCTTCGGTTCTTCTCGTTCTCGGCCGCCGTCGCCGCTCTGTCTGAGCTGCTGGACCCCGATGTTCTACACCTCAACGATTGGCACACCGCGGCCGTTGCCGGGCTGTTGAAGAACCCGCCGCCGATCATGTTGACCATCCACACCCTTGGTTACCAGGGCATCGCCGAGGCCAAATGGATGGATCGCCTTGTCCGCTCCCCCGAGCTCTTCGCCTGGTACGGCGATACCAACCCCCTCCTCGGAGCGCTCCAGTTGGCAGACCGGGTGGTGACCGTCAGCCCGAACTATGCCAAGGAGATTCTCGAAGAAGATCAGGGCATGGGTCTCCACGAACACCTGGCGGCCCTTGGCGACCGCCTCGTCGGCATCATCAACGGCATCGACGCCAACGAGTGGAACCCGGCGACCGACCCCCACCTTGCGGCGCAGTTTTCGCCGTCAAAGATGCGGGGCAAGAACCTCAATCGATCTGCGCTGGCGCAGGCATACAAGCTCGACACCGACGTCGTGGCCCAGCCGATCATCGGCATGGTCTCACGACTTGTCGAGCAGAAGGGCATTGACCTTGTGGTCGACGCCGCCCGCTTCCTCGATGGCATCCCGGCCCAGCTGGTCATCCTCGGCTCAGGCGACGCTGAGCTCGTAGCGGCCCTGCAGCAGCTGGCAGAGCGCTACCCCGGCAGGATCGGCTTCGAGAACGACTACAACGCCGAACTCGGGCACCTGATCTTTGCTGGAGCAGACCTGCTGTTGATGCCAAGCCGCTTTGAGCCGTGTGGCCTCGCCCAAATGCAGGCGATGGAGTACGGGACCATTCCAGTCGTGACAGCGGTGGGAGGTTTGTGCGACACCGTCATCGACGCCGACCTGGACCCCGACCACGGAACGGGTTTTGTCAGCCAATCCGTAGACACCGCAGGCATCGTCGATTCGATCCACCGGGCTTGCCGAGCATGGACCTCCACGAAGCGGCGGGCCGCCATCAGGTGGCGAGGCATGAGCATCGACTGGACGTGGACCGGACCGGCCAAGACCTACGAGGCGTTGTATCGGG
>CAZSTV010000044.1:0-18397 GCA_964609665.1 uncultured Acidimicrobiaceae bacterium | reverse complement strand
TCGCCAGCAAGTAGCTCGACCGCAGCACCAACCGAGCACCGACGCGATCGATCGGTAGAGCTACTCGACCGTGTGACCCTTGGGAATGGCTACTACACCGGCGTCGCTGACGGTGTAGCGTTCGGCGTCGCCTGCAGGATCAACGCCCAGCTGTGCTCCCTGGGCAACCCTGACGTTCTTGTCAACGATCGCTTTGCGAACCACCGCACCGGGCCCGATGTAGGTGTCATCCATGATGATGGAGTCCTCGACCACTGCTCCGGCCGCAACCCGAACACCGGGCGACAGCACGGAGTTGCTGACGGTTCCGCCGGAGACAATCACGCCTCGGCTCATCATCGAGTTGGTGACCTCACAGCTCCGATCACCGTCGCGGACAAACTTTGCCGGCGGTAGATCACGGCCAAGTGTGTGGATGGGCCACGTCGAGTTGTACAGGTTGAACTCGGGCTCCGGTGCCACGAGGTCCATGTGGGCGTCATAGTAGGAGTCCAGGGTTCCAACGTCTCGCCAGTACGCAGGATCGGTTTCGGCCCCGGGAACCAGGTTGGTGGTGAAGTCATAGAAGTGCGCCTCACCGGCCTTGACCATGGCCGGGATCAGGTTGCCGCCAACATCATGGCGAGAACCGTCATCCTCGGCGTCGGTCCGGATGACCTCTTCCAGCGCCGTACGGTTGAACACGTAGTTGCCCATTGACGCCAAGACCTTTGTCGGGTCCTCAGGCATGCCGGCGACCTCTTCCGGCTTCTCCCGGAAGTCGCTGATCTTGGTCTCGGCTCCGGGTTCGATCACGCCGAACTGATCGGCTTCCTCAACCGGAACCCGCAACGCTGCGACGGTCACGCCCGCACCGGATGCCATGTGCTGGTCCAGCATTTGGCGAGGGTCCAGCCAGTAGATGTGGTCTGCGCCGAAGACAAAAACGAAGTCTGGGTCTTCGTCCTCGATGATGTTCATGTTCTGAAAGATGGCGTCTGCCGACCCGAGGAACCAGCGGGGACCCTTGCGCATCTGGGCGGGGACCGAAGTGACGTAGCTGCCGAGCATGGTGGACATCCGCCAGGTCCGGCTGATGTGCACGTCGAGGCTGTGGCTCTTGTACTGGGTGAGTACGACAATCTTTCGGTAGCCGCCGTTGGCAAGATTGGAGAGTGCGAAGTCGATCAGCCGGTAGTGACCGGCGAACGGGACAGCGGGTTTCGCTCGGTCGAGGGTGAGCGGTTGGAGCCGTTTACCTTCGCCTCCTGCCAATACGATGCTTAGCGTGCGAGGTCTCTGGTAAAACTCCACTATTGCCTCTCAGTCAGGGTGTCGGCGGCGACGCGGCTGCATCATCTTCCTAGTATGTGATGTCGGCAACCAGACGGTCAATTAAATGAATCTGCGGATTCAATTCTGGGTTGCCACCGTCACCTATGGTTGTTCGCAATGCACCTCTCCGCCGACGACCGATCTCGCTTCAGCAGTGGCTCACATTCAGACCTTGGAACAGTGCTCGGAGCACACCTGGTCGAGGGCGGCACCCGGTTCGCCGTGTGGGCGCCCAACGCCGACCGGGTCGAGGTAATCGGCGACTGGAACAGCTGGGACGGCACCGATGATCAGCTCTATCCGGACGATTCCGGCATCTGGCACGGCACCATCGCTGCCGCAGGCGTCGGCCATGCATACAAGTACAAGATCAGGAACCGACACAACGGCGCGGTACTGGACAAGGCGGACCCCGTCGGGTTCGGCTACGAGGAGCCGCCTCGCACCGCTTCGGTCATCACCGACCTGAGCTATGCCTGGAACGACGACGAGTGGATGGCCGGTCGCGGTGCGGCAAACGCGCTCGACAGCCCGATGTCCATCTACGAGGTACACCTCGGCTCCTGGCGCTACGAACCTGGCGGCTACCGGGCCCTGGCCCTGCAGCTGGCCGACTACCTGGACGAAACAGGTTTCACCCACGTTGAGTTGCTTCCAATCATGGAGCACCCCTTCTACGGCTCCTGGGGTTACCAGACCCTCGGCTATTTCGCGCCGTCACGACGCTACGGCTCGCCCGCAGACTTCAAAAACATGGTCGACACGCTTCACCAGCGCGGTTATGGCGTCATTTTGGACTGGGTCCCCTCCCATTTTCCGCTGGACAGCGCCGGCCTCGCCGAGTTCGACGGCACTCACCTGTATGAGCACGAAGACCCCCGTATGGGTTTTCACCCCGACTGGAAGAGCGGCATCTTCAACTACGACCGCCATGAGGTCCGCAGCTTCTTGATGTCCAGCGCCATGTTCTGGCTCGATGAGTACCACGCCGACGGCATCAGAGTGGATGCTGTTGCCTCGATGCTCTACCGGGACTACTCCCGCAGCGACGGCGAGTGGATTCCAAACGAACACGGCGGCCGGGAGAACCTGGGGGCGGTTGCCTTCCTGCAGCAGCTCAACCGGGCGGTCTACCACCGTCACCCGGACGTGCAGATGATGGCCGAGGAATCGACCGCGTGGGAGGGCGTGTCGCGGCCAACCGACTCCGGTGGCCTCGGCTTTGGTCTCAAGTGGGACATGGGGTGGATGCACGACACGTTGCAGTTCATGGAACGGGACCCCATCCACCGAACCCACCACCTCGGTGAGGCCACGTTCCGAATGGTCTATGCCTTCACCGAGAACTTTGTGCTGCCGCTGTCACACGACGAGGTGGTCCACGGCAAAGGTTCGATGGCCAAGAAGATGCCGGGCGACCGGTGGCAACAGCTCGCCAACCTGCGGTTGCTGTACGGCTACCAGTGGGCGGTTCCCGGCAAACCACTGCTGTTCATGGGTTCTGAGTTCGCCGTGTCGAGCGAGTGGAACCATGAAGAAGAGTTGGCGTGGGACCTGCTGCGCTACGACGAACACCGCGGGGTCAAGGACCTGGTACGAGCGCTCAACCTTTTGAAACAGGAAGAGCCCGCGCTGCACCGTTCGGACTTCGTGCCGGACCGGTTCAGCTGGATCTCCACCGACGATGCCGACACCATGCTCGCGTTCGAACGTCACGACCCCGACGCCCGCACCGTCGTGGTCGTTGTGAACTTCACCCCGGTGGTCAGAACCGGCTACCGGATCGGCGTGCCCGAGGCTGGGGTGTGGCACGAGTTGCTGTCCACCGACAACGAACGCTTCGGCGGGTCCGGTACCACGAACCCCTTGCCGCTGGGCACTGAGCCGACACCATCACACGGTCGTGAGCATTCCGTTGTGATGGACCTGGCGCCGCTGGCCGTCACGTTCCTTGGCCACACACCGCCGTCCGCAGACTGACGGGTTAGAGGATCAGTTCTTCGCCGAGCGCCACGGCAATCCGCTCCGCATCCCAACCGAGCAACTCCTCGTACACCTCGAAGTTGTGCTCGCCAAGGTACGCACTCGGCTGGTACGGGAGCGCAAGCTCTGTGCCGTTGCTCCACCACCGGCCGGGATGCCGCTCGGTCGTCTGACTTCCGACCATTGGGCTGTCCATTGTCACCAGCCAGTCCCGGTGGGCCAGCTGCGGGTCGTCGTTGGCGAAGTGTGACGCGTTCTGCACGACACCTGCGGCAACGCCAGCGGCCTGCAGCTCGTCCTGGGCGGCGACCGCTGACCGGTCCCCCACCCACGCCCGCACGGCACCCGCAACATCGGTCGCGTCGGCGCCGTCCAGCCCGGCGGCGGCAATCCCCGCATTGATGATCCGGTCCACATCAGCGCTGTCGGCCAGGGTGACCGCCACCCAGTCTCCATCGGCGGCCAAGAAAACGTCGTTAACCACGTAGTCGGCGAACGGATCAACGTTCCCGATCGACAACGCCTCGCGACCCGTAGCCAGATAGTCGATGAGGGCCGGGCCGACGAGGTAGGTCCCCACCTCGTACTGCGACATCTCGATGTGCTGGCCTCGACCGGTCCTCGCCCGATGCTCGATAGCGGACAGCAGCGCCACGGCTCCCGCAAGGCCGGAGATGTGGTCGTTGTAGGCAATGCCTGGGCCACAGTCGGTCTCGCCAGCCGGACCGGTCAGAGCGGTGAGGCCGCAGAGTGCATGAACGGTCGGCGCGTAGGTGACGTACTGCTGCCACGGGCCATCTATGCCACACCCGCTCATGGACATGGAGATGACCGATGGGTTCCACTGGGCCAACTGCTCCGGTCCCGCACCCCATCCGGTCATCACTTCGGCCGAAAAGTTGTCGACCACCACATCGGCGTGCTCGACCAGCTTGCGGAGCACGTCGTTGGCTTCGGGGTGCTTCATGTGCAGCTGGATGGAACGCTTGGAGCGGCCCCACATCACCTGATAAGGAAAGTCGTTGGCCGACGCGCCACCGCTGCGTTCCTCGGTCTGCACCCGGATGACGTCCGCACCGAGGTCCGCCATCACCCTGGTGGCGAACGGTCCAGCCAACACGTGGGTCAGGTCAAGCACCCGCACCCCGGCAAGCGGGAGCGCCCCTGACGGGGCCTGCGGGGCTTCCGACGATGCAGCAGCAACGTCTCCCGGCGAACCGGATCCCCAGTCGGCGATGGCATCGTCGACCGTCGTCGGCTGTGGCGCCATCGGTGGTGGCGCCGGGCTGTCAGCAAAGCGGGCCAGCGGTCCCGGCACGTGAATACCGGGGGCCCCGCCATCGCCGTTGGCCGCAACCTCGCGGAAGAACCCACGATGCTGATGCTGTGGGGAGTTGGTGACCTGCGAAATCGAGTACGCCTCCCCGAAGGGAACGTGCAGTGATTGACCCGCCTCGAACAGCTCGGTTGCGTCGTGTTCGAGCGCCACGTCGTGCAGGGCCTGCATCATGTCTGGCACAAGAGCGAGTAGTTGGTCGTCATCTGGCGTGTCCGGCACGTGCATTGCGTGACCCTGGCTCTTGAGCCAGGCGATCAACTCCAGCAGCCCGCCCGCCGCGGGCGACACCATGCACGCCCCCCGCTTGCACGGCACCACTTCGAACGCTCGAATCCAATGCAACGACCGCTGCCGTGCGGCGATGGGGGCACCAAGACCGGCCAGCGCTTCGGCGAACCACCAGTACATCAGCACGTGCTCGCTGCAGCTGACGAGTGACTCATGCAGCGACAGGTCAACCCAGGAACCCTCACCGGTGGTTCTGGCTCTGTGCACGCCTGCCAGGGCGGAAATGGCGGCATAGAACCCGCCGACCGTCGCCGCCTGGCGCCCCCACAGAGCGATCGGTTGATCGGGATCTCCGGTTACCGAGAGATACCCGCCGAGGGCCTGCGCCACCAGTTCCGAGGAACGCCACTCCGCCCGAGGCCCGTCGCTCCCCTGCGGGGTGAGCGAAATGTGCACCAGCCGGGGGTGCAGTGCTTGCAGCTGCTGCGGGCCAAGCCCCCGGGCCGCCATCAGCTGTGGCGACTGCCCATCGAGCAAGACATCACAGTGCGAAAGCAGTGTCCGGAAGTGCTCCTGGCCAACGGGGTCATCCAGGTTTACCTCGGCAGTGCGGCACCCGGCGTCATGCCACCACTGCAACAGGCCTGGCTGGTCGGCACCGACCACGTCGGGGCCACGCTCGCCGGGGATGAGCCGCAACACGTCGGCACCGTTCTCCGCCAGGAGCTTGCCGGCGTATCGCCCAAGCTCCCCGGTCAGGTCCAGCACCCGTAGAGTATGCAGCGGCCCGGCCGAAGTGTCGTTAGTCACAGACTCAGTCAAGCAGTTTGGCGGCGTCCGGTCGAAATGTCTGCCGACCCGGCCTGTTGAGGTCTGTCAGCTCTCAGCCAAGAGCGTCGAGACACACGATGGAACCGTTGCTGAGCACAACGTCACGATCGGTTCCAAGGGGGCACACACCGTCGGCCATGCGGGCTCCGATGACCCGCTCGGCGGTGGAGCTGCACGGCACTTCGAGCAGCGCGGGGCCGCCGATGACCACCACACAATCGTTGGCAGCAATACCGGCGCCGAGGTTGGGGCCGGGCACCGTTGTCTCGGTCTCTCCGTCGACACCGTTCCGGGCGTACGCGGTAAAGACAAAGATGGCGACCAGCAACCCGAGCACCGCAAGAAGCGGTATGGCCCGGAGGATGAAGGAACTCCGGTTTGAGATGTCGTGCAGTTGAGCGTCTCGTCGTGCTGCCAGGTAGGCCGGGTCGAGCAGCCGGGGATCCACCCTGGTGACGCCGTCTTCGGTCCGGATGCCGTGATTCGCTCCGCTGCCCTGCCCAGTACGAGGCGTGAGCTGGCGGTCATAGGCGGCACGGTTGGCCTTGTCCCCCAGGACCGACCAGGCCTGGTTGACCCGGCGCATGGCCTGCTCGGCCTTGTTGGCCTCATCAGCCGGCTTGCCGCTGTGGCGGTCCGGGTGCCAGGTACGAGCCGCAGAAAGGTAGGCACGCCGAATCTGGTCATGGTTGGCAGAAGGGTTGACCCCGAGAATCTCGTAGTGATTTTGGGACTTGCCTGCAGCCACGACCACGGCCCTTCAACTCGCTCCCCACAGGGTAGGGCTCGAAGCACCGGTCCGGTGATATCGCCTGCGAAACCACCCGGCACTAGGGTTTGGCCGACGCAGCATTCGAATCAGGAGATGGCTTGGCTATGCGACTTGGACTGGGAATGGGATATTGGTCATCGGGGCCACCGGTTGGAGCCGCAGAGCAGATCCGAACCGCTGAGCGTCTTGGCTATGACTGCATCTGGACCGCCGAGGCGTACGGCAGCGATGCCCTCACGCCGTTGGCCTGGTGGGGTGCGGCCACCGAAGAAATCGGTCTCGGCACCTCCATTTGCCAACTGTCGGCCCGAACGCCAACCGCCATGGCAATGGCCGCAATGTCGATGGACCACCTTTCCGGCGGCAGGTTCCGGCTGGGACTCGGAGCGTCCGGCCCGCAGGTGGTGGAAGGCTGGTACGGCCAGCCATACCCGAAGCCGCTGGCGAGAACCCGCGAATACGTTGAGATCGTCCGGCAGGTCATTGCCAGGGAAGCCCCCGTCTCCTACGACGGCAAGCACTACCAGCTTCCGATCGACGGTGGGGCCGGTCTCGGCAAACCGCTCAAGTCCACCATTCACCCGCTGCGGACCGACATCCCCATCTACCTGGGCGCCGAAGGTCCGAAGAACGTGGCCATGACCGCGGAAATCGCAGACGGCTGGCTGCCGCTGTTCTTCGCCCCCAAGGACAACCAGTTCTACCTCGACGCGATGAACGAAGGGTTTGCCCGGCCCGGAGCGGTCCGCACCATCGACGACTTTGACGTTGCAGCGGTGGTCCCGGTGGTCATCAACGACGACGTCGAGGCTGCAGCTGACGCCATTCGCCCGATGCTTGCCCTCTACGCCGGCGGGATGGGCGCCAAGGACGCCAACTTCCACCTCGACGTGTTCGGCCGGATGGGATACGCGGACGTGTGCACCAAGGTGCAGGAGATGTACCTGGCAGGAGACAAGCGCTCAGCGATTGCCGCCATTCCAACGGCAATGGTGGAAGACATCGCCCTTATCGGACCCGCCGCCAAGATTCGCGACGAGTTGGATCAGTGGCGCGAATCGGTCGTCAAGACCCTCGTGGTCAGTGGCCCACCGCAGGTTCTGGAAGCGACTGCAGAGCTGGTGCTTGGCTGATGAGATCGACGGTCGCCTCGGCATCTGACGCCGCGGCGACCTGAACGACCGCCTCGCCACGTTCGGCCGGGATCTGTACCGGCTGCCGGGCGGGCTCCACCATGGCGATAACCCGTGCGGCGGCGATAGCGGCCCAGGCGAGGGCCAAACCCTCAACGACCAACAACGCTGAGAGCCGTCCACCCGGATTTACGACATGCATCCAACCGACGGTGGTCTGGGCGACCGCGCCGGCGCTGAGCACCACCACCGGAAACGAACGGACGAGCGGGGCGTACTGCAACCATCGGGTAAGAAGGAGTCCGGCATGGCAACCGGCGAGTGCCGCTACCCAGGCCAACCGAGAGGCGGTCACTCCAACAGCGACGAGCCCAAAGACCGCCAACGCCGAAATGGCGAGCGACACCAGGTGACCGAGCGGTCCTGCCATGGCTCGCTTCGACTCGATGACGGTCAGGGCCGGAACATGGCTCCACGTCCGCAGCGCCCAGGTGCAGCCGATCGGCACGCTGAAGATGCCGAGCATGACCACCATGGCCTGAAGACGTTCCAGCGAGGCAGTGACCTCGGCCTCGGTAAGCGATCGAAGTCCGGTGGCGGCAAACCCGGTCCAGACCAATCCGATTGCCGGGATGAGCCAGGCAACACAAAGCGCCTGCATCGTCGTTGAGTACGTGACTTTGGAACCGATCTCGTCAGAGATGGACCACCGTTGTTCGCCATTGCCTTCCACGGTTTAGAGTTCGGCCAAGAACGTCCTGCCTTGAGCCACTTTGGTCACGTTCATCGAAACGAAAGGCAGGTGGCGTCAGCCGCTCAGCCGAGAGCGAGACCAAGGGTCAACATCACCCCGGTCGCCATCTGAGTTTTACCGGTCGCTCCAAGCGTTGGGATCAGGTCTCGCCCGCTGGCTCCGCCCAGGACGGAGCGGGCGGGAGCGATGCCCCCGAGCAGCCCAATCAGCCCGAGCAATGCTGTCGGGCGGAAGAGCCCGCAGGCGATGACACCGAGCGCCGCGCCTGCCAGCAACGCAACGTACAGGTACCTTGTGCGGCTGTCGCCCATGCGCACCGCAAGCGTGTTCTTGCCGGATTCGGTGTCTCCGGGGATGTCCCGGAGGTTGTTGATCACGAGCAGAGCGACCGCCAACAACCCGACGGGCAGGGCCGCGACGACGGCGAGGCCGGTCACCGCCTCGGTGTGGACATAGGCCGATCCAGCGGTTGCGACCAGCCCGAAGAAGACAAACACGAACAGCTCGCCAAGGCCGTAGTAGCCGTACGGCTTTGGTCCGCCGGTGTACGCCCAACCGGCAACGATGGACGCTGCGCCGACAACGAACAGCTCCGGCCCGACCACCAGGGCTAAAGCGGCGCCGACCACCGCCGCAACGCCGAAGCTCAGCGCTGCAGCAATCTTGACCTGGCGGGCTGAGGCCAGGTTTCCACCGACAAGGCGAGCCGGACCGACACGGCCGTCATCGGTCCCCCGCTCACCGTCGGCATAGTCGTTGACGTAGTTGGTCCCAATTTGCAGTGCGAGCGACACGACGAGTGCCGCGGCGGCCCGCCACCAAATGGGATTGCCGTCGATGGCCGCGGTGCCGACCGCCACCGGCACGATGGCCGCTGGCAATGTGCGAGGGCGAGCACCGGTCAGCCACAGCGCCGGTGACGTTGCTGCACCTCCCGGTGCGGGGCTGGTCACCGCTCTAGTCGCAACAGGAGTCTCGCCAGCCGCAGCTGCCGCACCTGAAGTGGGCATGCTCGGGGCTCATGTCACCGCCGCATTGCGGGCAGTCTTCAAAGACCGCGTGCCGTGAATAGTTCGAGTTTGAGCATGCGGTTGCCTGAACGTCGGCAACCTCCGACTGTACGTGCGCCATGGCCAGACTCTAGATGGCTTTGGTGACGTTCGCGAGGTTCGGCCGCAAACCAGTGGAAGCTGACGGTAGAGCGCCGAACCCGGCGGTCAGCCGTTCAGAATCCGAACCGCCAATGCCTCCAGGCCGGCAACCCGGCTGCCCTTGACCAGTACCGCGTGATCTGCGGTCATGTCGCCGAGTGCGGCCAGGGCCTGGTCATGGTCTGCAACGTGTTCCACCGCGTCTCCGTAGGCCGCGGCATCGACGGCGATCATGCGAATCTCGAGCTCTTTCGCTTCGGCCGCAACCGCAAGATGTTCGGCCGGGCCTTCGACGCCAAGTTCGGCCATGACCCCAACCACCGCTGCCCGATTGGCAACCGGCAGCGCCGCAAGCGACTGCAGCGCGGCCCGCATCGAGGTCGGGTTGGCGTTGTACGCATCGTTGATCACCACAACACCGTTCGCACCCTCGGAGACATCCATCCGCCACGGCGACAGCTCACCGTTGCGCAACCCGTCAATCGCTGCGTCGAACGGCACGCCCGCGGCCAACGCTGCGGCGAGGGCAGCTGCGGCATTCTGGGCCATGTGTGCACCACGGGCCGAGAGGCTGAGCTGCGCGTTTCCCCACTGCGATGACACCGTGAACGTCGGACGCAGCAGTCGGTCGACGGACACGTCGTGCACCCGCACATCTGCCGAGGGGCTGTGGCCAAAGGTCACCACTGTGGCAGCGGTCCTGGTCGCCATGCCAAGGACGTGCGGGTCATCGGCGTTCAGCACCGCGGTGCCGTTCTCGGGGAGCGCTTCGACCAACTCTCCCTTGCCTTGAGCAACCCCCTCGATCGACCCGAACAGCTCCGAGTGAGCGAGTGCGACGCAAGTGATAAGACCGATGGTCGGCCGTGCAAGCGCGCAGAGTTCCGCGATGTGTCCGATACCCCTGGCTCCCATCTCAACGATGGCAATGTCGGTGGCATCCGGGGCATTGGCCAACGTCAGCGGCACCCCGATTTCATTGTTGAACGATGCTGCGCTGGCCCAAGCGGTGCCGCCCCCGTTCGTTGCGGCCAGCAGCAAATCCTTCACCGAGGTTTTGCCGACGCTTCCGGTCACGCCGATCACGGCCCCGGCGAGGCGTTCCCGGGCGGCGGCCCCGATTGCGGTCAACCCCAACGACGTATCGGCAACCGCTATGGCCGACGGTCCGGTCGAATCCGACGCACCGGATTCGACGTCGCCAGCGGGGTGGTCACGAGAGGTCAGGTACGCGGCTGCGCCGTTGGCAATGGCGCTGTCGATGAAGTCGTGGCCGTCTCGCTCGGCAACAAGCGGCACGAACAATTGACCACCGGCCACCGAGCGGCTGTCGATCGACACGCCGTCGACGGTCCTGTCGGCGCCGATGAGTCGGCCGTCCAACGCTGCGGCGAGGTCGGAAAGGAGAAAATGCACGCTACAGGTCTAGCCCATCGAACCTCGTTCCGTGCGACAACCACTCGCCGACTGCGCCGGTTCTCACGACGCCGCGGCGTTTTTCGCGGCCCTCCCGCAAATCTTGAGGTGCCCCGCCTGCCTAGGTTCGGGCCATTACGCTATGTCGGTGACTTCCGGACCAGAAGACAAGATCCGCCTTGTTGTGCTCTTTGGCGGGCAATCCGCCGAACACGACGTCTCCTGCACCACCGCAGCCCACGTGCTCGCCGCCGCAGACCCCGACCGCTACGTAGTCGAGGCGATAGGCATCACCCGGGAAGGCCAATTCGTTCGGGCTGACGATGCGGCGCGGCTGTTGAGCGAGCGCCAGGAGCGAATCGCCACCGGAGCTGACGCGCCGAGCGCATCGACCGAGATTGAGCCGTTGCGTCCCGTCGGCCCCAACACCGAGCTGATGTCATCGGTCGCTTCCATGACGGGCAACGAGCAGGTGGTGGTCCTACCCCTACTACACGGTCCGCTCGGCGAGGACGGCACGGTGCAGGGTCTTTGTGAGCTGGCAAACGTGGCCTACGTCGGTTCCGGTGTGCTGGGATCTGCTGCGACCATGGACAAGGTCATGGCCAAGACCATCCTGGATGCACATGGCATCCCGCAGACGAAGTGGATGGGGGTCGAAGAAGGACAGATGGGCGGTGACATCCCGGCAACGGCAAAGAAGGCCATCGCCGAGCTTGGTCTGCCGTGCTTCGTCAAACCCGCCAACATGGGCTCATCGGTCGGCGTGAGCAAAGCCAACACCGAGGACGAACTAGTGGAGGCGATCACCACCGCCCTTCGTTACGACGAGTGGCTGGTGATCGAGGAAGCGGTGGTCGCCAGGGAGATCGAGATCGCCGTCCTCGGAAACGACCTGCTTGAACTGTCGGTCCCGGGAGAGATCATCCCCGGCGCGGAGTTCTACGACTACGAGGACAAATACCTCGACGGGAACGCCGAGCTTGTCATCCCGGCCGATCTCCCGTCAGCAGTCGTCGACCGGATTCACGAGCTTTCCGCAGATGCGTACCGAGCGCTGCGGGTTGAAGGCATGGCTCGAGCGGACTTCCTATACGAGGAAGCGGGACGGGGGCTCCTGGTCAACGAGCTCAACACCATCCCGGGTTTCACCCCCATCTCGATGTACCCAAAGATGTGGCAGGCGTCGGGGCTGTCATACAGCGATCTGATCGACCGGTTGGTCGGGCTTGCCATCGAGCGCCACAATCGGCGGGCTGCAAAGCGGATCACGACAAGGGATCCTCGGTCGCCCGATTCCCCGACCGCCTGATTCCCGGTCGCCCGATTCCCCGACCGCCTGAGAATTAGTAGCTGCCGCTGCTGCGGCCGCCGCCGAATGAGCGCCCACCGCGAGAGGAACCACCGCCGCTGCTGAACGAGCGCCCGGTGCTCGCCCGTGAGCGCCTGGAGGATCGTCCGCTCGACCCGCTGGTCGAACGTCTGGGGGACCAACCGCCGCCACCGGAGTTCCAGCCGCCGCCACCGGTGGACACCCACACGTTGCGACGACGGCGCCGCGCGATGATTCGCTCCTGGATACGCAACGCGTCGTCAGCGATAGCCGACGCTGCGGCGACAGCCGTTTCAGCATCGTCCGGCAGAGATTCGAGAGATGTTCGCAGACGGTCGAGCGCTTCACCGTCGCTCGAGGGGAAGAACTCCCATCCGAGCGAGCGTTTCGCTCGGGCCAGCGCACGGTTTGCTCGCGCGTACTCTCTGGTCAGCTCCCGACGGAGCGCTTCGGCTTTGGTGTGCTGATCTTCGGCCTCGACGAAGAGCTCATCGATCTGGCGATTGAGACGATCACCGGTCTCGGCAACTCGCAGGTAGTTCGGCTTCACCTGTCGGAGTTCCTGTTCGAGCCCGTCGATGGCTCTGGCGATGACCGGAGGCCGACCCACCAGGCTTGGCTCCAGGTCGGCCTGGAACTTGGTGACGTACCCGTTGAGGTCGGCGAGGATCGCCCGACACTGCAAGACGATGCCCGGGGCCTCCTCGCTGGCCCGTTCAAGGTCGACCATCAGGTCGTCGACCTGGTCGAGCAGATGGTCGGCGGCAATCAGGTGAACACCAGCGGCATCCAGCTGAACGCCCGCTTCGTCAAAACGTTCCGTGGAGATCAACTGTGGGATGGCGATGTCCTGGAGCGCCTCGGCCTTCTCAAGCTCATCGGTTGCAAGCTCCGGATAGTCGGCCGCCCACTGCCACGAGTCGCTGGCATGGGTGGTCGCCAGCACCGCGAAGCCTCGACGCATCTCCTCGACCCGTCGCAGTTCAAGGTCGGCCGCCTCTTCAAGACCGGTGTTCCACTTCTTCAACGATGCCACTCGCGACGGCAGCGTCTGCAGATAGTGACCGACGGCAAAGAGTTGCGCCTCGTCGCTCTCAATCTGCTCAGACATCGCAAGCAGGTCCAACTCCAGCACGTCAAAGTCGAGCGAGTCGATGGAGGACCCGATCTTGTCGAGTTCCACCCGCTGGTTCTGCACAGACCACCCCTCGGCTTCACGCTGCTCGGCGAGCTCGTGGGCCTCGTCTATCTCCTCGTCCAAGAGGTCCGCCTTGGCGGGAAGGGCAACCCGAAGATGATCGATATGGGCGCCGAACGCCGCAAACCGGTCCAGCGCTTCGTCCTGTGCGTCGAGCGCACGAGAAAGCTCCATCACCCGGTCACGGGCTCGGGCAATCTCGGCCTGACCGGCATTTGAAACGCCGTCGGGAACAGCTTGGCTCAACAGGCCACCGGAGCGGTCGGTGTCATGGCGGACCGTCTCGCTCTCTCGCTGCAGCACTTTGAGACGCTCCAGCGTTTGACCGGTCGTGGTCTGTGACCAACCCTCGGCCTGGGTCCGCAGCCTGCTGTCACGCTCTCGGAGCACGCCCAGCCTTGCGAGCGGTGGCGCACTCGAACGTTCGAGGTCTTCTCTCGCCGCCGACAGTCGTCGCTGCCGGTTGACCAGCAGGAAGACGGCGCCGCATGCAGCGATGGCGACGAGGCCGCCGATGATCGCCCACCACGATTGTCCGGTGCCGCCCGGCTCGCCGACGGCGGCAGGAGGTGTCTCGGGCAGAGCCTCGGATTGGTCGGTGTCCTCGGTCTCCGGTGCGCTGAACTCAGCGGCGAGGCCACCGTTGATTTCCTCGATGGCTGCAAGGAATCCGCCGGTCAGGTCACCCTCGGCGAAGAGCGGGACCATCAGCTCCACGCGGATTTTCTCAGGATCCGGCACTGCATCGGAGAGGGCCGATCCGACCAAGACATCGGAAAGCCGGTCATCGGCGGAGTGCCCGAGGACGACGACGTCGCTTCGCACGCTGTTGTTCGGGCCGGCGAAACAGGTGGCGACAACCTCGTCGATTGCGCTGACGAGGTCTCCGCCTGCGACTTGATCGAAGCTTCTGACAACGATGGTTGCCGCAGGGTTTCCATCGTTGATGGCCTGCTGCAGCACAATCACGTCGACACGACCGGTGGTGTCGACAACGTTTTGTGAACAGTCAAGCGCATCCTGCGCCGATGCGGGCGAGGCGATGAACACCGAGGCCGCAACGAATACGCCGAGGCCGAGCACCGCTCCGGTCGCCTTCGAGAGCGAACTGGCGAACGTTGACGAACGCCGACGCACGCCGTCGCCAGAGTGCACGCCATGGTGGCCGATGGAGCGCCTCTGAGACCCCTTCCGGAGCCGCTTCGCTTCACACGCGATCATTGCCACCTACTACGTTCGCTCCGCTCCCAACGGATTCGGATTGCTGTTGAACCATCAACACTGCCTCGAGGAACGATAACAAAGTCCGCCGCAACCGGGCAGCGGCCCGGAGGTCCAGCTCCAATCCAACCGCTCGCAGCACCTCGGCATCAGAGACCACCCCGGTCACCACCGCATAGGTGGAGACGAGAACCATTTGCGGGTCGCCCTTCTGGAACCGGCCGGTCTCCATGCCTGCGGCCAGGTCATGGAGCGCCCGGTCGATGAGCGGCTGTAGTAATTCGAGAACGACCTCGGACCACTGGGACCCGAGTCGATTTACCTCCCGGAGCAGTCCGAGCAACTCCGGGCGCTGCACTGCGAGAGCGAAACTGGACCGAACCGTGGCAACCACCCGGTCCCAGCCGGGCTCGCTGACGTTGATGGCGTCCTGTAGCGCCGCCACCAGATCTTCTGCCGCAAGCTCCAGAACGGCGGAAATCAGCCCATCTTTCGACCCGAAGTGGTAGAGAATCGTCTGCTTGGTGACACCGAGTTCCCGCGCCAACCAGTCCAGCGAGGTCCCGGCGACCCCTCGGCTGGCAAAGGCAACCGTCGCTGCATTCAGCGCTCGTTCCTTCGTTGTCACGAAACAGAGGGTAACAGTGCAGGCCGAACTGGCTATCCTGGAACACATGTCTCCTGACCAATTGGTAGAGAGCCACTGGTTCAGCCACATCGACAGCCGTTTTCGTGGGGCGATCACACGGTGACGATCGCAGAACAGCTAGGCGGTAAACGAATAGCCATCACCGGTGCAACTGGGTTTTTGGGCACGGCCCTGGTGGAGAGAATCCTGCGAGGAGTGCCCGATTGCACCCTCGTTCTGCTGGTTCGCCCCGGCAAACGCTCCAACCCGACGCAGCGGGCCCGCCGCGAGATCTTTCGCAACGACGCATTCGGTCGAATGCTCGAGGACCGGGGCAAAGACGCCTTCTGGGAAGAGATTGAGAACCGCGTAACGGTCATCGCCGGTGACGTCGGCACCGACGGCCTCGGCCTCGACGATGACGGCCGAGCTGCCATCAGTTCCTGCGACATCGTCATCCACTCCGCGGCCACCGTCAGCTTCGACGCCCCGCTCGACGGCGCCGTCGAAGTCAACCTCCTCGGCCCGACACGGATTGCAGAGACGCTGCAGGACCTCGGCGTCTCACCTCATTTTGTGGCCGTGTCGACCTGTTACGTGGCGGGCAACCGCCGAGGCAGCGCGCCGGAGCAGCTCCTGAGCGACAGCCCGTTCCACATCGACGTCGACTGGAAGGCAGAGGTCAAGGCCGCACGGCGGACCAGGGCCGATTACGACGCCGACTCCCGCTCGGTGAACCGACTCGAGGGGTTCCGCCGCCAGGCCCGTCACGAACTCGGCGCCGCAGGCACTCCACTCATCTCCGCAAAGACCGAGCAGATTCGCCAGCGTTGGGTCCAGGAACAACTGGTCGAAGCGGGCCGGGCCCGGGCCGCCTCCCTCGGCTGGCCGGACGCCTACGCCTACACCAAGGCCCTCGGTGAACGAGCGCTGGATGAGAGCAAGGGCGACATCCCGGTCTCCATCGTTCGGCCGTCGATCATCGAGTCGGCATGGTCCGAACCGTTCCCCGGCTGGATCAAAGGCTTCCGCATGGCGGAGCCCATCATCATCAGCTACGCCCGCGGCCTGCTGAAAGAGTTCCCCGGCGTGCCCGAGGGTGTGATCGACGTGATCCCGGTGGACCTCGTCGTCGCCGCCATTATCAACGTTGCCGCCAGAGGCCACGCCTTCACCAATGGGGCGGAGACCAACTCGATCGATGTGACCCAGGTGGCGTCCGGTACCCGCAATCCACTGCGGTATCGCCAATTGGTTGACCTGGTAAGCACCTGGTTCACCGAGAACCCGCTCTATGACCGCAAGGGTCAGCCCATCGCCGTTCCCGAGTGGTCGTTCCCCGGCCGAGGTGCGGTGGAGCGCCAGCTCGAACGGGTGCAGAAAAACCTGGAACGGGCGGACAAGGCGCTGAAGGTGCTTCCGCTGCGAGGCCGTCAGGCCATGATCAACGCCGAGGTCGAAGACCGTCGGGAGCAGGTTGGTCGGGCGGTCGGGTACGTCAAGATTTACGGTGCCTACGCCGAGTGCGAGGCACTCTACGGCGTTGACGGGCTGGTCGAAATTCAGGAACAGCTCGACCCGGCAGACGCCGAGCTGTTCTGCTGTGACCCTGCCATCGTCGACTGGACCCACTACGTCCGCGAGGTCCATCTACCGTCGGTCGTTGACCACGCCAGGGTCAAAACCACCGGCGAACGCTCCGATCCGGACGCACGGACCGCACGATTGCGGGGCCGGGTACTTGCCCCCGAGCGCCACCTTGCGGCGTTCGATCTTGAGAACACCATCATCGCAAGCAACGTGGTCTTCTCCTACGCGTGGCTTGCCACCAGAAACCTGACGCCGCGTGACCGCATGCGGTTCACGGTGAAGACCCTGTCCGAGGCGCCGGGTCTGCTTGCGCTCGATCAGCGTGACCGGACCGATTTCCTTCGCCACTTCTACCGCCGCTACGAAGGTGCGTCGGTGGAAGAGATGGATCGCCTCGGCGTGGAACTGATGGCGGACCACATTCTGACAAAGGCGTTTCCGGCTGCTCTGCGGCGGGTCCGGGAACATCGCAGGCTCGGCCATCGCACCGTGTTGATCACCGGTGCGCTCAATATTGTTGTCGAGCCCCTCGGGCCGCTGTTCGACGATGTAATCTGCGCGGAGATGTCCCAGCGGGACGGCCGCTACACCGGCGAGCTGCTTTCCGTGCCGCCGACCGGCGAGGTCCGGGCCCAGGCCCTGCGTGACTACGCCGAGACCCATGGCTTCGACTTGGCCGAATCGGTGGCCTACGCCGACTCCTCGTCGGACCTTCCACTTCTTGACGCCGTCGGTTTCCCGGTGGCGGTCAATCCCGAGACACGGCTCGCCTCAATGGCGATCAAGCGGGGTTGGCTGATTGAATACTGGTCGAAAGCTGGCGGGGGCACGGACAAGCTCCTTCCGCTCGGCCCCCTTCCCATGCTCCGTAAGAGTCGAAAGTAACGAGTCGGCTATGATTGAGGCTGAACTGTGAAGAAGAAACCGGTCACGAACCCACGACCTGGCTTTGTGCTCGAAGTGGACCGTCAGACGCCACCCATCCTTTTCCACCACGGCGAGGGCTTCCGCATGGAGAAGCTGCCGGTCGGTCGGAGCCGGGTGATCTATCCGGGCGAGCCGCTCCACGGTTTGAAGGACCCGGACAGCTCGATCCGCGAGGCGCTGCTCAACCCGATCGATGATGACCCGTTGCCGTCGCTGTTGACGCCCGGCATGAAGCTGACCATCGCGTTCGATGACATCTCGTTGCCGCTGCCTCCGATGCAGCGGCCCGATGCCCGTCAGCGGATCATCGAGGCGGTCCTTGACCTTGCGGCCGAAGCCGGGGTCGATGACGTGCACCTCATCGCCGCTCTCTGTCTGCATCGACGGATGACCGAGTCAGAGCTTCGTCACGCCGTCGGCGACCGTGTCTACGAGGCGTTCGCCCCACACGGGCTGCTGTACAACCACGACGCTGAAGACCCCGATGGGATGGTCATCCTCGGCCATACCGAGAAGGGCGAAGCGGTCCAGATGAGCAAGCGGGCCGCCGAGTCCGACCTGGTCGTCTACGTCAACATC
>CAZSTV010000043.1:0-30055 GCA_964609665.1 uncultured Acidimicrobiaceae bacterium | reverse complement strand
CGCCGCTCCGGACGTTGGCGGACGTGTGCGGGCAGGGTGCACGGTCCTGATAAGGCTGAGGTCACAGGTCCAACTCCTGGTAGCCCCACGTAAAACCCGCAATTTATAGGGGGTTTCTATGTTTTTGGTCGTCGCGCGTGGCTTGGTCAACTTTGCTGGGGTTCCTCATCACCCGGTCCAGTTATCGAGACATCTCGTGAGGTCTGCGATCGAGCGATAGGCGGCTGGTACGGCGGGAACCGATCTCAGCTGCTTCGTGTTGCAGCCCCTGTTGATCGTCATCGAGGTCGCTCCTGTGAGCCATCGGGTTTCGCCGACCATCTTGTGAGAGCTCCACCACAACCCATCCGTTGCATCACCGACTCACACAACCTGAGCGCGAACAATCAGAAAGGTTCACGGCGTCTCGCAAATAGCGTGGTCTCGAGGTTGTAGTGGTTCAAGTTTTGTCTGCTAGTTGCCGACTGTTCAACGGTGTCGTCTGCAAAAAGGACCAACTGCGGTGTGTCGCCCAAGAACTCGATCTCCTTGCAGTCACACGAATCGGCCAGGAGCGCGCCGTTGAAAGTGGCGCTGCTCGAAGACGATGAGGTTGATGCTGAGATACTCGCTCGCCTGTTGTCGAAGGCAACGGGAGACGCGTTCGAAATGACAACGTTCACCCTGGTCGCCGACCTTGAACGAGGGTTGGGTGCAGCCGACCCGGACCTGGTCTTCTGCGACATGTCGGTGCCGGATGGTCGTGGTCTCGAGGTGGTCGAGCGGACCGTCGAAGCCGCCGGCCACGTTCCGGTTGTAGTGTTGACATCCAATGCAGATCCCGATGCCCCCGAGCTGGCATTGAAAGCGGGCGCCCAGGACTACCTTTCAAAGGGCTGTTTCGACAGCGAGACCTTGGCCCGATCGCTCCGCTATTCGATTGCTCGCACCGCGGCTGACCGAGAGGTTCAGCGAATCAACCGCGATCTGTTGGAGCTTAATCACGAACTCGATCAGTATGTGGGGATCGTCGCACATGATCTTCGAGCCCCGATCAGGACGGCGAGACTGCTCGCCGACCGACTGGTTGCCCTCTCCGACCCGGGCGAGAAACTGGCAAGCATCGGGACGGCGCTGGATGAGAGCCTTGATCGGATGGAGCTGCTGACGTCTCGACTGTTGAAGATGGCAACACTCCGAGACGGCGCGCTCGAGCTCGACCGGGAACCGATCAAGTCGATCGTTAGTGACCTGCAATCTGACATGGGCGCAGACATCCAGGCCAGCGGCGCCATCATCCGTTGCGCGGACAGCGGCTCGGTCACCGCCGACAGGGTCTTGATTCGGGAACTGATGGGGAACCTGCTACAGAACTCGATCAACTACCGTCGGCCGGGCGAGGTCCCTCGGATAACGGTGTCGCTGTACGAAGTCGACGGTCAAGACGAGATTCGTGTTGCCGACAACGGCATCGGGATCCCCGACCGACACAAGGAGCGGGTCTTCGGGCTGTTCGAGCGCCTGAATCCGAGAGGTGAAGCGCCCGGAATGGGGTTCGGGCTGGCCTTTTGCCGCCGGGTCGCCCAGCTGCACCAGGGATCCATCCACATCGCCCAGCCGCCGGACGCACAGGGGACGGTGGTGTGCGTCCGTCTGCCGAGGAGGCAGACGGCCCGACCGCCCTCGGCCGAGGCAACCGGGGCTGTATCGACAACCTCCACCTAGTTTTCTACCTAGTTGTTTTCAGCGACCAGGCGTTCGAGGAAGAGCAACAACTGCCGGTAGCGGCTCGGCTTGACCTCATGCCATGCCGCTCCCTTGCTCAGGCTCCGCTCGATGTCCTGCTGCCGGTGAGATGAGCTGAAGACGCCTACCGTTTCCGGACAGATCTCGGGCTCATCTCGAAGAACGTCCAGTACCTCGTGTCCGTTCAGTCGAGGCATGCGCATATCGAGCACCAGGATGTCGGGCAACGCACCTTCGAGTGCCAGCCGGCGCAGATCGGCAATGAGTTCCTCGCCATCAGCAGAGAAGCTGACGCCGATCTCGAAGTCGCAGTCCGCCACCGCCATGACAAACAGCATCTGGTCATGGGGATCGTCCTCGGCGACCAAGATGCTGAGGCCGGTCTTCATCTTGCTGGTTCCGTGTGCCATCGCTGCTCCAGACTGCCAAGTCACGCTCAATCGAGGGTGGCTCCTACGCTCGTCGGCAGTTGGCGACAGAACTTCAGCGATGGGCGGCGATCGGAGCGTCACGGTTATCCCTGGTCGAGGCAGCGGCCAAATTCGGTCGCAGCCGCTCCGATTCAAGCCCATCGGGCGAACTTCTTCACTGTTTGATTCCAATGGCCTAAAGGAATCCCGAACTTGCACCGAGAACTGAACGCATGAGCGGCATGGCATTGCTCGAAGTAGCAACAATTCTCGAGACCCGGACCCTCGGTGAGCTGATGGCGGCCCACCGAGCCTCTGCCGGTATCGAGCTCGAGACCATCAGCCGAGCCAGTGGTTTCCCACGTAGTCGAGTCGAGGCGGTCGAGAGCGACCAGCACGATCTGACTTCGACCGAGCTGGCCGATCTCCTGGCCCACTATCGCGTGCCCCCGCTGGTCGGCCGCTTCTCCAGTCCTGTGGTCGAGATCAATCTTGAGGGTGGCTGGATCGCCATACGAGCTACTCGTCGCCGGGGTTCCCGCCGCCCGACCGCCGACGAGAACCTGATCAGTTACCTCAGCCTTGTGCACCAGTACAGAGGCCTGAGGGCCGGCACCTGCATTCCGCTCAAACTGATCGATCTCTCCATCCTTCGGGCCGCCCTGGCCATTCGACGGTCGGACGTTTCCGCCGAGGTGGACCGCATGACCGGCCGCATTCCTGAGGGTCTGCGCCGCAACCGCAGCCTGATGGGGGTTGCCGCCGCAACCGGCATCGTGGTGACGGCCGGGGCCATCGTGCTTGTACCGGCCGCACCGACCACCGTGGTCGCCCCAGGCACTGCCGGGCTGCTGGTTCCCGTAGCCGTGGTTGCGTCCGAGCCCGACCGCCCCGACCCGGCTATCACCCCACCGACGGATCCTCGGATCGAAATCGGGACTGCGCTCGTGATCGAGCGAACCGACAGCGGCACGATCGTCACCGAGAGCGCACCGGCAGAGCTTGCGCCGGGTCAGGCCGACGACGCCCAGGTCAGGATCGGCACCGCGATTCGTATCGAACCTTCGGAGCACCAAGATCCGTCCGAAGATAGACCCCACACGCCAAAAACATCACGAGGGCCTCCGGCTCAGACCGAAGCGCCCTCCCATAGGGAAGGAACAACTCCTTGACAAGGAAGAACCACAGAAATCAGGTCGGCAAGATACTTGGCCGAGCAAGCCTGGGAGCTTGCCTGCTCGCTGGACTGCTGGCTGCTCCGGCCACCGGTAGTGAGTTGATCCCGGTCGGCAATGATGAGTTGCTGATCGCTGAACCCGGCACGGTTACACAGGTGGTTGAAGTGCAAGTTGATCCGACCAACGTCGGCCGACTGTGCAAGTTGACCGTCGTATCTGAAAACCAGGCCTCGGTGCATCATGGCAACAACCTGATCGTCTTGACGGGCGATCAGCGAGCGGTGATCGAAGACGTTGAGGCGGAGCCGGATGCAACGGTCGATCTTTCAGTGGAGTTGACCGTCGGCGAGACGATTGCGTTCGAACTGGAGATGGGGCCCGACTGGGTTTCCAGCCTTGGGTTCAGTCTGTCGTTGGACTGCGACCAGCCCGCTCCACCCGCCCAACCCTCGACAACAGCGGACGTTCCTGAACAGTGCACCGAAACTCCGGCCGACCCAGATCCGGCCGCCGCCCCGACGGTGGATGCTGGAACCCCGTGCGCGGCATCTGATGCCCCCCCTCCGTTGGTACCCGTGCCGCAGGCGGGCCCGGTCGAAGTGCCCTTCGAGTTGCCAATTGCCGAGGCGCCTCCCTGCACCGAGGACGGGACGGCGAAGGTGACCAGCGTGCCAACCGACTGCCCGACGCCACCGGTTGTCGATCCCCAACCCGAGTCCGAATCAAACCCGCAGCCCGAAGTCGCACCCCAACTGGATCCGACGCCCAGTCCACCGGCCGCTGAGGCTTCGCCTGAGCCCGAGGTACTGGGGCTGAAGGTGGAACGCCTCCCCACGGCCCCGGCAGCCACGGCAATCCCGGCGAACCCGACGTACAACGGGTAGCACCAATGGTTGGTAGCCGGGCGACCTATGTGGTCGCGGTTGTGGTGGTCGGTTTGGTCGCCAGCTGTGCCAAGGTCGATGACGCCGCTCCACAGGCTGTCGAACGAGCGGCGGTCCCCGTTGCTCAAAGTACGGTCTCGATCGACTGGACCCAGACAATCCCCGATGCCGGACAATCGGCGGATGACGGGCAACCTTCAACGGTGGTGGCCACCGCGGCCACAGATTCGATTGTGGCCTTCGGTGCCGCTGACGCCACAAGCACGGTGGTGGCGAGGCTGGCCAATCCGACCGCGGCCGGCGGGCCGCTGGTCTTCCTGCTCACTGGGTCCACCGCCGACCGTGGCCGGTGGATCGAGGTGCTTCTCCCGATCAGGCCCAACGGAACCACCGGGTGGATCAAACGAGAAGACGTCACCCTGGCCAGAAATCCCTTCCGAATCGTGGTCGATCGATCCGCTCACCGCCTTCAGGTGTTTGAGGGTTCACAGGTACTGCACGACGTCCCCGTGGCCATCGGGACCGGCGCAACACCAACACCGGTCGGTGACTTCTACATCGTTGAATTGCTCCGGCCCGATCGTCCTGACGGACCGTATGGTCCGTTCGCCTTCGGACTTTCCGGGTTCAGCGAGACCGCACCGGACTTTGCCGGTGGCAACGGTGTGATCGGGCTTCATGGGACCAACGAACCGGCAACCCTGGGCCGCGATGTCAGTCACGGGTGTGTCAGGGTGCACAACGACGTCGTCGCGTTGCTGGCCGGTTCCATTCCTCTCGGCACCCCAGTGTCGGTGAGATAGATGGACGGCCTGCTCATGACAAAGCCCGACGGTCCGACTGGACCGTCATGCACAGCAGCAGCCTATGCAGGCGGCCTAGCGGTCAAGGAGCGGAGCAATGCTGAACGGACCTGTTGGCCTCGGCCGCCGGAACACATGACCGCTTCGGTGCCGGTCGCCGAGGACCAGACCCAATCGCTTGTGTACGCCATTGCCCATGACCTGCGGGCGCCTATTCGCCACATCAAGGCCTTCGTTGAAATACTCGGCGAGCATGTGGGAACAGAGCTGGATGACACCGGCGTTCGTTACCTGGACAGGTTGGTGGATGCTGCAGACGTCGTAAACGCCAGAATCGACGCCATCACGGAGTTCTCCCGGGTCGTCACCCACCGGACGGATCTGCAACGGTGTGACCCGAACCTCCTTGTGGCCAAGGCGTTGAAGATCAACGCAGACGAGATTGACAGTGGTGCTGCCGAGTTGATCGTGGACCATCTGCCTGAGGTTGTCGGCGACCCTTCCCAGTTGACGACCATCTTCGTCGAGCTGACCGGCAACGCCCTAAAGTTCTGCCATCAGCCGCTGATCCGAATCTCTAGTCGGACCACCGGAGGGTATTGCGAGATATCGATCGCGGACGATGGACCGGGTCTTCGAACGCAGGACTGCGCCGAGGCGATGCACCTGTTCCGGAGGTTTCATCCCGCCTCGATTCCCGGAACCGGTAGCGGGTTGGCGATCGTAGAGCGAATTGTTGAGACTCACGGTGGCCGAGCCATCGTGGAGAGCCCCGGCCAGTCCGGTTTGTGCGTTAGATTCTCTATTCCGCTGGCAGACGGCAACCCCGAAGCCGGGCCCACCCCACTAGATGACTGACCTCCCCTCACACAACCGGCAGGAAAACTCGCTCGTCCGGCTCATTCACAGCTCTGCTGCGGCTCGGATTATTCTGGTACTGGCGGTCGCGTTGACCATCTCGGCCTGGTACTTCTCCAAGCAGGTGGTTCAGCGAGCCGAAGCGGAACAGTTCGAGATTCTCACCAACGAGATCGAAACAGCGGTGCACGATCGAATGGTGGTCTACGAACAGGTCCTGTGGGGTGGCGTCGGCCTCTTCAATGCCTCAGAAGATGTGTCTCGCAAGGAATGGGCTCAGTACGTTGACGCCCTCGATTTAGACGAGCACTGGCCGGGAATTCAGGGCCTGGGTTTCGCCGTTCCCGTCGACCCTGCAGACCTCGAAGCCCACACCGCTGAGATTCGGGCCGAGGGCTTTCCCGACTTCACGGTCCGACCCGAGAGCGAACGGGATGAACTCACTTCCATCATCTATCTCGAACCGTTCGACTGGCGAAACCAGCGGGCCTTCGGATTCGACATGTGGAGCAACGACCTCCGTCGCGAGGCGATGACCAGAGCCCGGGACGACAACACCGCCGCCACCTCCGGTGTCATCACGTTGGTGCAGGAAACCGACGACGATGTCCAGAAGGGATTCCTGACCTACGTTCCGGTGTATGCCGGCGGGATTGAACCGACGACGTCGGCCGCGCGGCGAGATGCGCTTGAAGGTTGGGTGTATGCGGCGTTCCGTAGCGACGACCTCATGGAGGGCATCCTCGGAGACGGGTTGGCCGGTATCGAGTACGAGATCTTTGATGGACCGGATCTGACGAATGAGTCGTTGCTCTATGACAGCAACCTGAAGTTCGCCGTCGACTCCGGAGATGACGGTGTCCTGCGTCGATCCGACACCCTGGAGGTGCAGGGCCGGCAGTGGACCATCCGCTATGAGGCCACCGACGACTTCGCAACAGGGGCCGCCACCCAGCTCCCCAATGTGATCGGGATCGCCGGTTTGCTCATCGATGTCCTGCTGTTCTATGTGATCAGCTCGCTGGGTCTGATGCAGAAGCGGGCGGTCACGTTGGCGCAGGACATGACGGCGGAGCTCCGGGTCCGGTCGGATGAACTTGAAGAGCAAGCCGAACGGCTGAACCGCTCAAACGCCGAGCTGGAGCAGTTTGCCTACATCGCCTCCCATGATCTGCAGGAACCGCTGCGCAACATCACGAGCTATTCGTCCATGTTGTCGAACAAGTACGGCCAGACGATGGGAGAAGAAGGTCAGCGCTGGCTCGGGTATCTGTCGGCTGGTTCTAACCAGATGAGCGACCTGATTCGTGAGTTGCTCCATTACTCCACCATTGGCAGCGAGTCATCCACCCCCGATCTGGTTGCGCTGGACGATGTGGTGAGCTCGGCGGTCGGCTCGTTGGCGGGAGCGATCGAGGAGGGCGGGGCACTTCTCGCGCTGGAGGACATGCCGGTTGTCTTCGGCCATGTTGATCAGCTCGAACGACTCTTCCTTAACCTGCTGGCAAACGCCTTGAAGTACCGAAAAGCCGGGACGTCGCCCCATATCTGGGTCAGCGCGGTTGAGAGCGAAACCGAGTGGCGGATCTCGGTTCGAGACGATGGCATCGGTATCAAGCCCGAGTACCACGAGCGCATCTTCGAGATCTTCCGCCGGGTCGGTTCTCGGGCCGACTATCCCGGTACCGGGATCGGTCTCTCGATCTGTCGGAAGATCGTGGAGAACCATGGCGGTTCCATCGGCGTCGACTCAAGCCTCGGAGGCGGCAGCGAATTCTGGTTCGAATTGCCAAGACCGGCCCCCGACCGACCACTACCCTCAGATTCGCCACCGACCAGCAAACTGGCAGGCTCCCTAACGTCATCATGATTGAGATCGGAAGCGAGGAACGATAGCAATGGAGGCGCAACTCAACGGCCGCCCGGTCGTGATTCTCCTAATCGAGGACAACCCGGCCGACGCGGAGCTGGCACAAATTGGTCTGCGGAGCGGAAAGCTGACCAACGACGTACATGTCGTGATCGATGGCGAACAGGCGATGGCCTTTCTCAAGAAACAGGGCGAGTTCGCCGACGCTCCCGACCCCGACATCATCCTGCTCGATCTGAACCTGCCCGGCATGGACGGGCGGGAGGTTTTACGGGCGATCAAGAACGATCCATCCCTGTGCGCCACACCGGTCATCGTGCTCACCACTTCCGACGCGGCGCCGGATGTGAACGGCGCATACGCCAGCCATGCCAATGCCTACATGACAAAGCCGGTCGATTTCGAGCAGTTCCACGAGCTGATCCAAGGCTTGCAGGACTACTGGTTCACGTTGGTGCGGCTGCCGAGCGGGGCCGAGTAGCCAAGCGATCCAGTCTCCGGAACTCAAGCCGGTCACAGTTCCGGTCGAAGGAAACGATAGCGTCCCCGAATTCCGGTGATGCCGAAAGAAGGGCCCGGTGAGCTTGCGAATGTTCCGCGTCGCAGCGGTCGCCGTTTTCCTCCTGTTCTCACCGATGGATGCATCAATGGCCGCAACCGGATCGGTCGATTCTGGCCACGCTGAGGTCTTCGTCGTGCAGATCAACCAGCTCCGAGCCGATCTTGGGCTCGCTCCTTTGGTGTCCGATCCCGAATTGACCGCAGCTGCTCAATCGTGGGCCGAGTTGATGGCGGCCAACGACGAGTTGACCCACAGTCCGGACATCACCGAAGGAATATCGGCCGCCTGGATTGTGCTTGGCGAAAACGTCGGAGTGGACGCCGGTAACCGCCCCCGAGAACTCTTTTTGGCGTTTGTACGCAGCCCGCCCCACTACGAGAACCTTGTCGACCCGCGCTTCGGTCACGTGGGCATTGGCGTCGTTGAGACCGACGATGGCACACTCTGGACAACCCATCGATTCATGGCCATCGAGAATCCACCGGAGGTCGTTACCTCCTCGGTTGGGCCATCGCCAATTCGTCGTGAATTGGATTGGCCAGCTGTCGTGGATTTCGCATCGTTGCAAGCCTGGTGACGAAGCCTGCAACGATGTAGATCCTGGGGACTGGAGCGGGTCAGCCGCGCTGTTGTTCCATCAAGCGATCGATGGTCAACGGTTGGTCGCTGTCGCTGCTCGCTTCAAGTCTGGGCTCGATCTCACAGATCCGGGAAACCATGTCTCGGTCAAGTGGCTTGCCGACGAAGAAGTCCGCACCGGCGGCGATGGCGCTCCGCTGGTCGGCCGGATCCTCGGAACCGCTACAGATGCCGGCCACCAGCTCAACGCCCCACGCTTCGCCGCGGATTTCCTCGATCACGTCCGTGCCCTTTCTCGACCTCAAGTTCAGATCGACAACCAGGATCGAGCCGATCGGATCGAACTCGTCACTCTCGGTCACATGATCCACGAACGCCGAGAGGTCGTAGAAGTGCTTGAGGGTCGGGCCCACCTGCTGGCGATCGAAGTAGAGGTGGGTCATATAGGACTCATCGTCCGAGTCGTCGATCATGTAGACCATCGATACCCGTGTGTTAGGCACTGGCGGTCATCCGCGCTGGCAGCGAAATCACAAAGGCCGCGCCGCCCAGAGAACTTGCTTCGCAGTCAATGGACCCGCCGTACTGGGTCACAATCCGTCGACATATAGATAGTCCGAGACCGGTCCCCTCCACTCCCTCCTGTAACTCTAGCCTGCCGAAGAGGTCGAAGACGGCCGCTCTGGACTCTTGAGGAATTCCTGGTCCGTTGTCTTCCACCCGGATCAGGCTCTGATTGTCGGTGGATTCGGAGGAGATGGCGATTTCGAGCCGTTCATCGGTCGCGTATTTGAGGGCGTTGCCAACGAGATTCTGGAACAGCTGGACGAAGTGGACGCGGGCACCTCGAACGGTTGGCAGATCGGAAACAACAACCGTTGCCTCGGCCTCACTGATCGATGCCTTCAACGTCTCAGCCACCTCGGACACGATCTGGTTCAGATCGACATCGACGTTCTCGACCTTCGCTTCGACTCGGGAGTAGGCCAGCAAACTGTCGATGATTCCACGGAGGCGGGTCATATTGCTGCTGATCCGAGTCAGCAGCTCGTCTCGTTGTGCGGGATCCTTGCCCACCTGCGGATCCAGTAACATGTTGGCCATACTTTCGATCATTCGCACTGGCTCCTTCATGTCGTGGGAACAGACATATGAGAACCGGCTGAGCTCCTCGTTCGACCGGGACAGCTCGACCAGCAGATCCTCGAGTTCCCGTTCGCGCTCGCGGTCTTCGGTGATGTCATTGAACACGCCAAACACCGAAGTGACCCTTCCGTGCAGTTCCTTCCCGAGTGCGGACTTCGACTTGACCAATCGGGCAGAGCCATCGGGTCGCAGGACCCGGGCCTCGAATTCGAACGGCTCGCCGTCCTCGATGGCCTGTGCAACAACCGTCTCGACCATCTTGAGATCGTCGGGATGATAGAAATCGATTGCCGCCTCTAGGTCCGGCTGACCATCAGCTGGGTCCAAACCATGGATGCGGTAGACCTGGTCGGACCAGAGCAAGGTGTTGTTCAGCAGATCGATGCTCCAGAAGCCGACCGAGGCAAGTTTCGACGCCAATGCCAGTTGGTCATTCAACTCCCTGAGCCGCAGCTCACTCTGTTTGCTTGCTGTCACGTCCCGTGCGGTACCTACGAGCCGACTCGGGCTGCCCTCATCGTCGAGCTGGATCTCGCCAACCGAGGCGATCCAGCGGTAGGACCCGTCGGTATGCATGACCCGAACCTCGGTCTCCGGAGGTTCCTCACCTGCCAACCTCAGCTCGTTGGCTCTGATGATGTCCATCTTGTCTTCCTCGTGCACCAGATCCATGAAGTCGTTGAGGCTGGTAAACGGGGCATCACCTATCCCTAGAATTTCCCTGAACTGATTGGAGACATACACGTCCTCCGATGCCAGGTCGAGGTCCCAATGGCCGAGCCCGGACGCCTTGACCGCCCGGTCCAACCGTTGCTCGCTGATCCTCAGCGCTTCGGTCGCTTGTCGCTGCTCCGTCACATCGATGGCCATCGAGTACATGATCAAGTCATTGGTACGAGTGTCGATGATCGGCACCCGACTGGTACTCAATATCTTGAACGTTCCATCGGGGCTGGTGTGTTCAACATCGGTGGCCAACACGGGCCCGTCATTCAGCTTGGCCTCCTCGTCATACTTATCTATTTGGGCCATGGCCCGTTCATCACAGAAGTCGGACATTGGTCGGCCCTCGATCAGGTCGACCGGTACGCCGAATATCTCGCTGGCTCCCCGATTGGCCCTCAGGATCTGCCCCCGGCTGTTCCTGACGAGGATGCTTGCCGGGAGATGATCCAATACCAACTGCAGCTCGTTTCGCGTCCGACGGAGCTCTTCGGAGTTGTCTGCCAGTAGGACGATTCCTCCCACCACCTCGTCAGCGGTCGAGAAGTGGGGGACCACGGTGAGCGTTGCGCTGCTCTGGTCGCTGTCGATGATGCGATCGATTCTGACCTCCGACTCCATCGCCTTGTCGAGGAGCTCCACCAGGTTCGGGTAGCTGTCAGGCAGCCGACAGCGACTGACGTGGGGCAAGGTCAGGTCCGGGTCCACGCCGAAGACCTTCTCCGATGCCCGGCTCGCATTGGTGATGTTGAGACTTCGATCCACCACGAGCATCGGGATGGCGACGTTCTCGAGGATATTGCGGAGGCTCTGATTGACGGCATTCAGCTGTTGTGCGTTTACCTGCAACTCCTCGTTGACCGTCGAGAGTTCTTCGTTGGTCGATTGGAGTTCCTCGTTCGAGGTCTCCATCTCTTCGTTGGTCGATTGGAGTTCCTCGTTGCTGGCCTGCAGCTCTTCGTTCAGCGTTTGAGTCTCTTCGCTGTTGGTATCCGCATCTTCGATGAGCTGACGGAGATGGGCGTGAGCCAGGGCGAGTTCTTCGCGGAGCCGCCCGACTTCTTCTGCGCCGCCCGCCGCATAGTCTTGGTGAGCAACGACCTCGGGGACCTCGACCGTCCATTCGTTGAACACCACGAGCGCGAACGTTTCTTCCCGCTCACCACCGGTCATCGGATAGACGTTGATCTGCTCGCGGCGATCGGGGTGTTCGGCGTCGGTCCGGACCACTCCTCGTGATGTCTCCTGCCGGCGAATCGCTGAGGGCACGACCGCCCGAACCTCCTGCATGTACGGTTCACGAAGGAGCGACATCAGGCTAGTGTCGACCGACCCGGCGGCCAGGCCGACGTACCGTTCCAAAGTGCCGTAGGCCCGAACCACTCGAAGCTGCTCATTGACCAGTATGGCGTTGGGGCCAACCGCTGCGACGAGGGAGTCAAACTGCGCCCGCAGATTGGAGAGCGCTCGAGCCTCGGATGACAGACCGTGCTCCACCGATTTCGCATTGCGGCGCGGCGTCTCAACCGGATCGTACTCGCGCAGCAGGCGACGTTCCTTCGACGGCCGCTGGAAGAAGATGTGTTTGTCGGTCTTGGCGGGGCGGAACAGAGAGTCCGCCGCGGCGACCGCTTCCGCCTTCCCGAGGAAGAGCACACCGTGAGGCACCAGCGCATAGTGGAACCGCGAGAAGACCTGGGCTTGCAGCCCGACCTGGAAGTAGATCAGGAGGTTTCGGCAGCTAATCAGATCGATGTTCAGATAGGGCGGGTCCTGAACCACGTTGTGGACCGAGAAGACAATCTTGTCCCTGAGGGCCTTTTTGACCGTGTAACCAGCCGGCGCCCGCTCGAAATACTCCTTGACCAGGCCTTCGGGGACCGCATCCAGTGCGGTCTCGGCATAGTAGGCCCGACGGGCGACCTCGATCGCCTTGTCATCAACATCGGTGGCGAAGATCTGAATTCCGGATCTGGCGAACTGGCGGGGACCTCCCAGCTCATCGGCGAACAGCATGGCGATGGTGTATGCCTCCTCGCCGGTCGCGGTGCCGGGAACCCAGATCCGGATGGGCTCATCCTTTTTCTCTTGGAGAATCTGGCGAACGTAGGATCGCAACGCCTCGAATTCGTCAGGGTCACGAAAGAACGAGGTGACAGAAATCAGCAGGTCACGAAAGAGGGCCTCGACCTCGTCTGGCGATGCCTTGGCAATCTGCACGTAGTCTTCCAGGAACTGAACGTCGACAGCGGCCATCCGCCGTTCGACGCGACGCTGAACCGTTGCAGTCTTGTATTGGCGAAAGTTGACCCTGGTGTGGTCGAGCAAGAGTTGAACCAATTCGGACATGCTGTCCATGTCCAGCGGCGACGCCTTCAGGGAATCGAGGTCCCTCGGCGTTTGAATGATCTTGGGGAACTGGGTCCCGATCTCCTCCGGCGACATGACCAGATCGACGCAGCCGGTTTCGAGTGCCGCAACCGGCATGCTGGCGTACTTCGCTGTCATCTCATCCTGGGCGATGGTGACACCACCTCGTTTGCGGATCTCTCGGATGCCGTGTGAGCCGTCGGAACCGGTCCCTGAGAGTACGATTCCCACCGCGTTCGACCGCTTCGCTGCTGACAACGACTCCAGGAAGACATCGACCGACGGTTTAGGAGCGGCTGGCTCCCGGCTCGGCTCAACCAAGCGAAGGTGCCCGTTTTCGACGATCAGATTGGAGTTGGGCGGAGTTATGTAGAGCGTATTCGCCTTTGGCTTCAGGTTGTCGGTGATGTCCAACACCGACAGCCTGGTCTCGCGACCGATGATTTGGGACAACATGCTTCGATGTTGCGGCGCCATGTGTTGTACGACGATGTAGGTTGCTGCGGCGTTAGGGGGCAAGTTTCGAACCAGGCCGCGAAGTGCTTCGAGGCCGCCGGCTGACGCACCGATTCCCACCCAGACATCGGGCTCGATTTCCAACTCGGCGGACGGTTGAACCTCGGTCGGATCAGCGCCTGTCGGTTCAATCTCGGTCTTTGTGCTTTGGTCCACGTTGCTCTCGTTCTTTCGGGAAGCGTCTTCGGCTTGTAGTAGCGCCGGCTAGGCGGCGAAGTCAGCAGGCAGTTCGACGACCCGCCAGTAGGCGTTCAATAACTCGATGAGGTTGATGAAGTCTCGGCCCGCCCGCTCCTTGACGATGTAGCCGGTGACAGAGTGGTTGTACGCCGCCGCGATGTCGGTCTCAGCTGCCGAGGTGGTCAGCACGAATATGACCGAGTCTCGGAGATCTTCGTCGGCCCGGATCAGGTCCAGAAATTCCTGTCCGTTCATCCGAGGCATCTGCCAGTCAAGAATGACGATGTACGGCCGGGGAAGCTTGGCCCTGCCGTCGGCTCCTCGAAGGATCTCGAGTCCTTCCGCACCGTCGACAGCGGTGACAATCGGGTTTCCGATCTTGGCTTTCCGGAAGCTCCTGAGGATGAGTTCCCGGTCGATCTCGTCGTCATCAATTACTAGCAGGTGCGCGGTGTTGTTCGTGTTCTGCATCTCGGTGCCTTTCCGGGCTGTCCGGTCCGTCCGCCAATGGCCATAGAATCTGAAATCTGGTACCGACCCCGACCTCGGATTCGAGCCGGATGGAACCGCCGTGAACTTTGACGATCTTTCGAACGACGGCCAAGCCGATGCCGCTCCCCTCGACTTCATCGCTGGATTTCAGCGCCCGGAACGGTTCGAATACCTGGGACCGGTATTGGGGAGGTATGCCCGGCCCATCATCGGTGACCGAGAGTTGCAGGTAACCGTCGGCCACAGCTGCCTGCACGGTTATGAACCCCACCGGTCGGTCGTGGTGTTTGCAGGCATTGTCGACGAGGTTGCCAACACAAGTGGCAAGCGGGGCGGCCCAAGTCCAGACCGTCGGCCCCGAGTATTCGACAACTACTCGACATCCACGGGGATCGATGTCGCGGACAACGTCGGCGATGAGTTGTGCAGGATCGATCAGCTCCAGTGAGGAGGCTCGCTCACCGGCCCGGGCGTAGTCCAGCAGACCGTCGAGCAGGTGGTTCATGCGCTCGGCTCTGGCCTCGATTTTGGCCAGGTGGTCCACGACCGCCGGTTCCTGTTCCCCGCCACTGTCCTCTCTGACGAATCCCACCAGGGAGATGATGGCTCGCACCGGCGAACGAAGATCGTGGCTGGCCAGCCTGGTGAACTCCTGCAGTCGCTCGTTACTGTCGAGCAGCTCCTCCTTGAGAACCAGGTAGTGATCGTCGGTGATGTCGATGTGGGCGCCGACATTTGCCGTCGGTCTTCCACCTGTACCGACCGTTCCGCTTCTGGCTCTGATTCGACGGAACGATCCGTCGACATGCCTCAAACGAAAGAAGGACTCTCGCATCTCACCCAACGGTGTCGTGGTGGCGGTGATGAGATGGTCCTTGCGGTCTTCTGCATGGAGCCGACTCGTGAAGTCACTCCACGACGTCCACTCTGATGGCGTATCACCTGTCTGGGCTGCGAACTGCTGCGACACCCATAGCCGCTCGGTGGCATGGTCATACTCCCACAAGCCGATCCGTGCCACCTCGGCAGCGAGGCCGAGCCGTTCATGCACATTGCGTAGATGGAGGTTGGCTGATTCGAGTTCTTCCATCCGTAGAGAGTGCTGGCGTTGGGCCTTGGAAGAGTTGCGCCAGCTGACAAGCATTAGACCGATGAGGGCAACACTGAGCACGACAGAGGCGGCACCGGCGGCAACCGAGGGTGAGACCACGGACAGGGAGGCGGTGTGTGTCGATTCAGGCACCATCGCCACCGGGCCCAACCCCATCGAGCCAGGACCGCGACCGATGCCGGGTTGACTCCCTGCTATCGGATTGAAGCCGCTCCTGAAATTTGAAAGACAACACGGGTTCCGTTCAAGATCAGTTGTCTGTGTCTTGCGTCTTGCTGCTTGTCCAATGTGCCGCAAGAAACTTCTGTGTGATTGCCTTATTATAGGTCTGTTTCTTGAAGTCGTACGTTCCTATAAGAACTGATTCGTGGCAAACATTGAAACTGGTCCAACCGTGGCGGTAGCGTTGCAAGTCGCGTTCTTGAAAGAACCGAGATCATTCAATTCAACAAGAATGTTGTTCGTTCAATATTCTTTGCTATCTAGAGCCAAGCCAAACGGAGCTTTGAGGTGTCAAGAAGTACAGCGCTACCATCTGTGATGGTGGTCGACGATGACGATGTCGACCTAATGCAGTTCCAGCGAATGTTCGACCATCACGGGGGTTTCGGTGAGGTGATCACCTACCGTTCGCCGGAGGAGGCCCTGACGTGGTTTGGTCAGGAGGAGAATCCTCGGATAGATGTACTCCTGCTGGACCTCAAGATGCCACGAGTCTCCGGGTTCGAGTTCATCGAGCATGCGGTGCTGGAGTTCGGCTCCGACTTCGTCGGTTCGATCGTGATTCTGACATCGCTCTCGATATCCGATACCCACCTAGAGCGGGCGATCAGCCACGACCTGGTCAAGGCGTACTTCAGAAAGCCGATGACCGTCGAGCATCTCGAACAGACCTTGGAACTCGCTCTCGGCCGAGCGGTGCTCAGCGAGCGTCAAGACTCCAACGTCGGCTAAGCGCCGATGATGACATAGGTCAGGGAACGGCAAGTCGGGCCGTTTTGCGCGCTCTGTAGGGTGAGATTCCTTCTTAACGCGTTCGTAACGCCACTTTATGTGAGAATCGGTCCAACACTTGTACAGTCAATGCCGGGCATGCGGGTGGAGTCTCCCTTGCCTTCGACCGGCTCGGCGTGTGCAAACTCGCGCACAAGAGTCGGCGTGGTGGGGTGCAGCCATCGTTATCTGCGGCTCGACGCGAGCCTCGAAGCACAGGAGACTTGAATGATCAGCACGATGTATGACACAACCATGGATGCCGGGTCCACCCTGCAAGTGGATCGCACACTCAAGGTGATCATGGCCGACGACGACCGAAACGATCAGCTGCTCATGGTGATGGCGGCCCAGGACGCCGGTCACCCCATCGAGTTCCAGTTCGTCGACGACGGCTCCGACCTCATGATCTTGCTCTCGAACATCTCCGAATTGTCCGAGCTGCCGGATGCCATCGTGCTGGACCTTCGTATGCCTCGCATGGATGGCCATCGAACCTTGGATCGCCTTCAGGCCCATTCAGTGTTCTGGCAGGTTCCGGTAATCGTATTCAGCACATCAACCAGACATCGCGATATGTCTCTCAGCCTCGACCTGGGTGCCCGGGCCTTCGAGACAAAACCGGCGTCTTTCGATGGCATGGTTTCCTTTGTGCATCGCTTGGCTGCAGTGAGCGCCCAGCGAATCAAGTTCGAAGATCGTATGGGCGAACTGAACAGTGTGACGGCGCAGCTCTCCCTTCTTGGCCCAGATCTAAGCGGTGATATCGACGACTTCTTTTTGGAGGAGATCGATCTGACCGAATTGGATGATTAGTGACCACCTTTGCTGGCGGACAGATGGCTATGCCCTATACCGTGGCCCACACCGATCCAACGGTGCTGGTGGTTTCGGACCTGACCGGCGCCGGACATCCGGTTGCTGCATGGTTGGAAGCATGCAACATGAGGTGCCGGCCCCTGCCATCCTCGGACCTGGGGCGGCATGGCGGTGCCGAAGCCGACGCGGTGGTTGTCCACATCGACAAGACTGGCCGTGAGGCCGCCACCATAATCGCCTCGACGGTTCGTAACTTTCCGGATGCCGCCATCGTGGTCGTTTGCGAGGTCGACGACGAGGCAGCGTGCATCGCCGCCTTGACCGCCGGGGCCCAGGAATACCTGATGGGTCAGGGCCTCGACGGTCCGACCGTCGGGCGAGCACTGGAACGGGCGCGTGCCCGCAGGCAGGCGGAGTCTCGGTTCAACGGTGTCTCCGCCGCCTTGGCCGAGGCGAATGCGGAGCTTTGCGACTTCGCCCACATCGTTGCCCACGATCTCAGAGCACCGGTGCGAACCGCTCATCTCTTCGGCGAGCGGTTGGTGGCGACGGCGAACTTGGAGGGGCCCGGGTCAAAGGAGATCGCCCACCGCTTGTTGGAGTCGCTAGCCCGCGTCGATCGAATCATCATCTCGATGCTCGACTACACCTCTCTACGGACAGAGCTCCCCGAGCCGCTGCCGGTGAACGCCTATTCGGTCGCCGTCGCATCGGCCAAAGCAGTCGGCCGGGCGCTCGAGCTCGACCCCGACGCCATCAGTATCGACATTCCGGGTGACCTCGCTGTCCTGACGTCGTCGTTTCACCTCGGCAAGGTGTTGGAGCAGGTGTTGGCCAACGCAGCGCAGTACCGCGCCGCCAGTCCGGTGGCTATCCAGTTGACCGGCTGCGTGGCGTCGGACAGGGCTCGGCTGCGTATCGTCGACAATGGCATCGGCGTGCCATCCGATGCCCGCGAGCGCGTGTTCCAACCTATGGAACGCCTTGCAACCGACCGGTCCGGACCTGGTTTGGGCCTCGCCATCGCGCGCCGAATCGTGAACGGCTACGGCGGCTCGATCTGGATCGAGCCCGGCCGGGTTCAAGGGACCGCCGTCTCGATTGACCTACCGACCGGCTGAGCGTCGATAGGGTCACATCGGGCCATGCCGCCGTCGGCAAGGACAGTCAGAAGTAGGTGGCTAGCAGACCCTCGAGCGTCGCCTCGTCCAGGGGCTTGGACAGGAACCCTGCTATCCGGGGATCCAGCTCGACTCTTCTGATTTCATCCGGGTTCTCGGTCGTGGAGAGGACGATCAGTTGCGTCTGCAGGTTGAGTCCTGCACCCCGCCGGCCATAGGCCTCGATGAATTCCCATCCCGTCATTGCCGGCATATTGAGATCCACTAGGACCAGGTCCGGCGGTGGCTCTGTGCTGTCGACAAGATTGGCCAGGAATTCCAAAGCCTCGTTGCAGCTCGAAACTGAGATGACCTCGGTCGCCGGATCAAGAGCTTTGAGGACGAGCGTGTGGTACAGGTTGTCATCTCGGTTGTCGTCGATGAGGAGTACCTGAACCAGAGGGTGGTCGTTGATGCCCGCGTCTCTGCCTCCACCCTTCGATTCTGTCGTTGGATCGGGGGACGACTCAGAGAACAACGAGGTCTACTCCAGCATCAGTGAGAATCGGAACGTTGCGCCCTGGTCGACCTTCGACTGCACCGTCATGGTGCCACCATGGAGTTCCACGATTTTCCGGCAGTGGGCAAGCCCGATTCCCGCACCCTCGTATTGGTCCCGGGTATGAAGCCGATTGAAGATCTCGAAGATGCGATCCTGATAGTGGGGTGCGATCCCGATGCCGTTGTCGGTCACCGAGAAACCCCAACCGGAGGGGTGAAGCTTCTCGGCCGAAACAACGATTCTCGGCAAACGGCCCGGCTCGCGGAACTTGATTGCGTTGGAGAGCAAGTTCGAGAACAGCGTCCGCAACTCCGACTCGTAGCCAAGCACCTTCGGCAAACTCTTCCACGAAATCTCGGCGCCGGCCTCGGAGATAACGGCTGCGAAGTCGCTGACCACATCGTTGACCACCGACTCAGTATCTACAACGATCTTTATCCCGTCGCGACCAATTCTCGAGTAGTCGAGTATGCCTCTGATCAAGCCCTGCATTCTGCCGGTGGCCTGCGAAACGATGCCGAGATATTGACGGCCATCGGTGTCGATGACGTCGCTGTATCGCTTCTCCAAGACCTCGACGAAGTTGGAGACGGTTCGAAGCGGTTCCTGCAGATCGTGCGATGTCAGGTAGGCGAACTGCTTCAGTTCATCGTTGCTTCGCTCAAGTTCGGACTGCACCTGCTTGAAGTCCGTGATGTCCACGAAGCATCCGATGATCCGGTCCGGGTTGCCGTTGCTGTCCCATGAGACCTCCTTGCCACGGCACCAGAGCCAAATCGTGCCGCCGTCTCGGTGGACGAATCGCAGCTCCATCTCGTGAGGTGGCTTGGCGTTCGAGGCCCGATGGGTCAGGAAGTCTTGTTCGACCTTTTCGACGTCCTCGGAATGGACAAGACCCTTCAAGGTGCTCAGGTCGTTTGAGACCTCGTTGTCGGCGTAGCCGAGCAGCGCCTTCGATGATGGACTCATCAAGAACAAGTCTTCGCCCGGGCGGAACTCCCAGTAGCCGGCCATCGCCCCTTCGAGCACCTGCTCGAACATGTCCTTCTGGTGAGCGTATTCCAGCTGCACGCGCTTCAGCTCGGTCACGTCGACGAAACTCATGACCACACCGTCGATCTCTCCGGTGCGATTGTGGAAGGGGGCCAGCTTCACCAGCTCGGTCTGCCCGGATGTGATGCCGACTTCGATGTCCCGCATCTCCCCCGTTTGGAGCACGCTCAACGCGTCGGCCAACAGTCGATCGTTGTCGTTGGTGGTGAAGGTGTTGGTGAAGTGTGACAGCGGCCGACCGACGTCTACCGACCGGAGGTTGAACTGCTCTTGCACAACCGGTGTGAACTTCCGGATTCTCATGTTCGAATCGAGGAAGATCGTGCCGATCTCGGTGCTCTGCAGCAGGTTGTCCATGTCAGCGTTCAGTTCAGCGAGGTCACTGATTTTGAGCTGATGTTCCGCGTTGACCGTGTGAAGTTCCTCGTTCATGCTCTGCAGCTCTTCGTTGGTGCTCTGCAGCTCTTCGTTGGCCGCCATGAGCTCTTCGTTGGTGGCCTGCAGTTCTTCGTTTGTCGTTTCCAGCTCTTCGATTGCGGCCTGCAAACTCTCTCGGGTGTCCTTGAGCTCCTGCTCGGCCTGGATTACGCGATCGGCTACAGCCCCGTTTTGGAACTCAGGATTCAACTCGGGACGGTCGTCCGTTTCGAGGTCCGTTGGGATGAAGATCACTGCGTAGCACTGAGGCCAGTCGGGACCTTCGATACTGAACGGCCGGACGACGATGTCCAGTTTGATCAGCTTGTCGTCGCGCACGACGCGGACGCCTCGGTAGTGCACGTCGGTCGTCTGTAGCCGGGCCCTGCGAACTGCAGTGCTCACCGCGGCGGAGAGGTTGTTGTCCAGCAGTTTGAGTAGATTGCTGCTAAAGCCGTGCTGTGGCAAACCGGCAAAGGTACGGATCTCACCGGCCGCATGGACGATCTCGAAGCTCTCGTCGACGAAGACGGCGGCCAGACCCAACTCGTCGGTCAGGGCCTCGCCAAGGACCTCGGCCGAGCGTGTACCAATTGGAAGATGCGAACGGTGCGATGCTGCCGCTCGACCCGGCTTCAGATCTGCGTATCGCAGCGAGTCAAAGCCGAATCCCCGGCTAGGCGTCTCGTTGATGAATAGGTTGGCCCGAGGATCGAGTTCCTTCAGGGCGATGCCGAACTCGCCAATGCTCTCCGTCGGCCCCAGCATTAACGTACCGTTCTTACGAAGTGCATAGTGCAGAGAGGCGAGCGCCTTCTGCTGGGCTGCCGGCTGGAGATAGATCAGCATGTTGCGGCACACCACCAGATCGATGTCCTTGAACGGTGGATCCTTGAGTACGTTGTGCGGTGAGAAGATCGCCATGGATCGAAGCGATTCTCTCGTTTGGTACTCGTCCAGGCGTCGAACGAAGTGCTTCGCCAGTCGATCGGTTTGGACGTCGGCGATGATGCTCTCCGGATACTGGCCCTTGCTGGCAATCGCAAGGTGCTGGGCGGAGAGATCCGTTCCGAAGATCTTGACCTCGCAATGCCTGCCCTGACGCTCCATCTCCTCCTCGAGCAGAATGGCGATGGTGTATACCTCTTCTCCGGTACTGCACGCCGCACTCCAGACGCGGAGCGTCTCCCTGTCGTCGCACTTCTGGCGTACGAGATCGGGCAGCACATTGGTCGCCAACGATTCCCACGCAGTGGTGTCGCGAAAGAACTTGGTCACGCCGATCAGACATTCACGCGACAGGATCTCTGCCTCGCGATGTTCCTCGTTCAACAGTTCTAAGTACTGATCTATCGTGGTGCACTTCTTGATGCCCATACGCCGTTCGACGCGACGGGCTAGCGTCGGGCGTTTGTAGTCGGTGAAGTCCAGATTGGCGACGTTCCGTACCTGCTCCATCACTTTGGTTAGCAACTCGGAGTTGCTGGCCTGGGAGTGGTCGATCGATCCCGTCCCGATCGGGTGGTCGATGAAACTCTGCAATTCGATCGGCAATGATGACGCAGGAAGAATGAAGTCCACGAGACCGGTGTTGATCGCGCTCAAAGGCATGCCGTCGAATGTGGCTTCGGTGGGGTCTTGGACCATCACCATGCCGCCGGCCTCCTTGATGGATCGCACGCCTCTGGTGCCATCACTTCCGGTACCGGTGAGGATGATGCCAATGGCCCGATCGCCTTGCGACCGGGCCAGAGACCGAAAGAAGATATCGATTGGCAAGTTGAGGCTATTCCTCGCCGGCTTGTCGCTGAGCGACAGCCGACCCTCACGAAGTTCGAGGTTCTTTTTGGGGGGAATTAGGTAGATGGCACCCGCCTCCACCTCCATCCCATCCTTCGCCTCATGAATGGGAAGCTGGGTATTTTTCTGGAGAAGGTCTGCCATCAAACTCTTATGATCAGGCGAAAGATGTTGAATCAAGACGAAGCTATGAGGACAGCCAGCAGGAACATTGTCGAAGAAGGACTTGATCACATCAAGTCCCCCAGCACTAGCCCCTATGCCGACGATGAAGCTCTCCGGATCCCGGCGTTCCGACGCCTCACTTTCGCCGGCCTCCGTGTTGGTGGTTTCGCTACCCACAGTCAGATCACCGTCAGCTCGATGGATCTTCCGACGGCCGGAACCACAGATCCCCTGACCGAGAAATAGTTCAAATTCCGGACATTCATGGAGTAAAGTCTACCAGACTTATATATCGGTAAAGCGTGGTTATGGTCAGGCCGATAGATCTAAACCCTGGTGCCTTCATAGAGATGTTTAGACAAGCGTCTAGTAGAAATCGGGGAGGCCGCCTCCCAGAGTGACGGCCGCCACGTCATCCATGGGGCCGGACGGACCGGTTGCTGGAATCATTCTTACGCTCGTGCCGCTGAGGATGGACGCCCGCAACAGCCCATCGACCAAGGCCACTTCCCTGGTGCAAGTTTGCGTACGTGTTTCGGACAACTGTCGAGGTAGATCGCCGATCCAAACCGTTCGTAGGTCTCGGGGACACTCATGTATCAGCAGCACCTCTGCGTCGCCACCCCGCAACGCTTGAATGGTGGCTCCGATGCCTTCAACCGCTGCACCGTGGGTGGCTAGAAAGCGTTGCTCGCGCAGGTGCCGAAGGGTCACGCCAGCCGAGCCGACGCCGAGAACCCGGACCATAGCCTGGGTCAGCTGGTCTCGAGTTGCTACGTCCGGTTCGGTCACAAGGCGGCAGGTCAGCGGCAGACCATGGATGAGTCCATCACTCATCTCCTTCAGGTGTGAGACCTGGCCTGCCAACATGACTAGCTGAGCGCCGACTGCTGTAGCCAGCTTGCCGATTACCTTGATCGTTTCGGCCGGACTGTGCGAAAAGCTGTAGTGACGTTTCAGGCCCTCTATTGCATAGGTTTCGATCGCTGTCTGGCGGCTTCCCTGCCAGACGAGGAGGGTCGGGATCTTCCGCTGCTGCCATTCGAGCAATAAGCCGGCAGAAGGCAAGGGCGATACCGATGCAGTTTCGCGGCCCGGCAGCTCGAGGTCGTAGTCGACAAGGCTCATCCCGTCCTGGGCGGCGAGTACCGCAATAGCCTGGCTGTCGCTCGGGTGTTCGGCCGACAACCTTCGTTCGACGGACCGCAGCGACTCCATGGTTGCACCTTGTTGGGCCAGCTTTTCGTTGAAGACATGCCACCGGTCGGCGACGTCGGTCCCGCCGAAGCCATCTGACCCCCGTAGCGACATGTAGACCGAGGCGAACGGGCCCGGCCGGCGATGCAGCTGGGTCAAGCGAGCCAGTTTCGAGGTCAGCCGAGGGCTTGGTACTGGAGCTTGGGGCGGCAACTGATGGAGGGTGTTTGACATAGGAGTCCCTTCTTGAGAGGTGGGATAGGCCACGCTCGCACAGGTTTATCAGATTGTCAAATAATTTGAATATCACGATATTAGAATCTAGCTCTTTGCTAGTGTCGTAGGAATGAACAACAAACAGGCCAAGGAGCTCGCAGCGTTGGTCGCAGATCTACAGACTGAGTTGAACAAGGCTGACCGGATAGGCGCTGCGACCCTTCAGGTCGGGTCCGCGGAGGATCTGCAGGTATTGAGGCTCCTTCTGGCCAGAGGATCTCTTCGCGTCGGCGAGATCGCCAGTTGTCGTTCATCATCGGTGGCGACGGTCAGTGCTCGCCTCGACAGGCTCGAACGTCGTGGCCTCGTGATTCGCGAACGTCCGCCCGGCGACAGAAGAGCGGTTGTGTCCTCGGTGACTAAGGTTGGAGCTGAGACGGCCCAGGCCAGCAAGCGGGAACGAGAGAAGGTACTACGACGCCTCGACGCCGACATTTCGATGGACACCGTCGAGGCTCTGGTCAATGCCTTCCGTGAGCAGGCTGAACTCGATGCCGCCCGGTGATCTGCGCGGCGGTAGCTGTCAAACGACCCTTGCATTGAGAGCCAACACAGGCGACTCTGCACGAACCCGTGCGGACGCTGAATCGCCCCGGGTTTGGTGACTGCTTGGTTTAGTGGGTGACAGCCTGTTCGGCTGTCTGGGTTTGATGGTAGTAGTTGGCCTCGTGTTCGGCAGGTGTGACGTAGCTCGGGCCGGTAGCGATTTGGCTGTCGAGTCGTCGGTGGTTGAACCAATCGATGTAGGTCATGGTTGCGAACTCGACGTCGTCGAGGCCTTGCCATGGCCCTCGAGGGTGGATGAGTTCGGTTTTATAGAGCCCGTTGAACGATTCGGCCAAGGAGTTGGAACACGCCATAGCACGTCGCGGCAACCGCAACCCCGGTACGGTGCGACATCACCGACCGAACCCACTGTGCGGGCATCCGAAATCCGTCGGGACGCCCGGAGATCACAAGGTGCAGACCGTCGGGCGGACGGACCGCAGCGTGTTCCAGCGCCGCCTCCGGGAGGTCGAGCGTGTCGAATCCGTCGATCACGATCAAGGTCCGCCGGCCGGTTTCAGCGTCAGCGTCGCTGTCCGAAGACAGCAGGTACTCCAGCGTTCTTAGTCCGAGTGCCGCCTCCAGGTGTTGCCATTCTTCTGGCCGGGAGGTGGCGTACGCAATGAGTGCCTCGGGGTCGGATTGTCTGGCCGCGGCAGCGATGGTCTGCAGCACCGTTGTCTTGCCGGCCCCCGAAGGTCCGGTAACCAGGCCGTGACGTCCGCTCCGAAGATCGAGCCCGACCGGTGTTATGGCAGGTCGGAAGCAAGAAGGCGATCGTTCAGCACCGGATCGGGACGAACGAATGGCCAATCACCGAGACTGATGCTGGTCTCTCAGTGTGAGAGATCTCCACCACTCTGAGCGCGAGAACTGGCGAGGAGCGAGGCCAGTGAGGAACAGGCACGCCGTAACTGGGCATTGGCTCGGGGGACAGGGGAGTGGTCTTGGAGGAGGTCCGCGATGCCGTCTTGGAGCTTGGCTAGGCGGATGGCCTGCTCTACAAGGCGAGCGGCGTCGGCGTTTGAGAGGGCTCCGGCCGTTTGATCCGCAGGCATCATCACTAAGGATCGGCGTAGTGGCTCGAGGTTGGGGTCGACGGACATCGATCCCAGCATCGAACGTTCGTTCGATACACGTCAAGAACGATCGACCGAAATTGGAGCTGAGAGGGCACTAGTTTTGCTGTCGATGAGAAGACATCCGTGGAGCACGGCGTGGGCGTTGCTGGTAGCTGGATCACTGGTGGCTGGGGCTTGTAGCTCGAGCCCGGACGGCGAAGATCCGGGTGGGCCAGTAGCTGTTGTTCAAGACGATGCGGATTCTGATGCTGGGGGTGTGGAAGAAGAGTCTTCGACCGAAGCCCCGGCGTCGACGCCAGAGGAGGAGATCGAGGCCGACGATGAGGAGTCGTCTGATGGAGCTCCTCCGGAGACGGACACCTCGGCTCAAGCCGAAGTTGTCGTAGCCCAGGCCACCCCACTTGGAGAGGTAGTTGGGGCCACGCGACCGGCCGGCGAAGAGCCGTCGATCGAGATCGTTGGCTCATTCGAACGACTGTGCCCAGCGGTGATCGTCGAGACGGATGTGGTCCTTCAGAGCGATCCGCTCGTTCTTAACTTCCCAGTGCAACGGCACATCATTCTCTTCGCTAGCCCCGAAGACGCGACGAGGTTCATAGACGAGATCGAGTCGACGGGTGGGCCAGGGTGCACCGCTGAACGAGAGACTGAAGTATCGGTTGGTACGACCACTGTTGAAGAACTCACCGCTGTTGAGATCGAGGGCAGACGGGGTCTACAGATCACGGCCCAGGTCGACGTGGATCTCGTCGACTTAGAGCAGGATCCACCAGGAGCACAGGTTCGGCGGTACCTGGCACTCGAGGGCAACGCCGTCGTGGTGGTAGTAGCTCTCGCTGCGTACGAGGATCTTGTTGGTCTGCAGGTGATGGAGCCGCTGGTTGTTGATGGGATTGAACTTGTTGGCGCCATCGGGAGTTAGGGGATCGTCTTGCGCGTTTCGGACTGGCACGATGATGAAGTTGACAGGCTCTCATCAGGTCCAAGGGACGCTAGGCAGCGTCCTCTGGCCCTGGGCTATCAGCTAGGGCAGGATGAGCCAGCTGCAGGGTGGGAGGAAGCCGCTCGACTTGGCGTGCTGTCAGCGGCGGAAGCTTGGGTCGGAGAGCCAACGTTCGACCGTTGCGTGTGCCGGCACCGAATCGGCATGCGCGCTCTAGCGCTCGCCAGAAGGGACCGTGCCGGCCGCCTTTCATGCCGAGGCCGAGCTCGAGGGCGACTTCAGCCGTCCTGATCTCGAGATCGTCTGAATGGTCGGCCGGGCGGTCTTTGAGGTCAGCGTCCAACCTTCGAAGAAGAAGGAGTGCGGACGGACCGACAACCGGTAGCCAGAAGCGCTCGACGTAGATCGATTGGATGTCGTGGCCGAGCTTGTCGAGCACTGGATCTGACCATCGGACGACTCTTAGACGGTCTTCGGGGAACTGAAGTAGACGACCTTCGGGCTGAGTCATCGTTCGCACCTCCAAGCCTGACCGGTGAGGAGGTCGAGCAGGACGACGGCCCGTTGCTCCGGAGCGAGGATGCTCAAATCCTCAGTGATGCGCTTCACAATGGGTGAAGGATCATCGATGGGCACCTCGGGCATCGGCTCGAACCGATCGTGTACTGGAACAGGCCCTCCGAACGCTTCTCGGAATCGGGCATCGGAGGAGTCGACGTAGTTGCCGCCGAACATGCCGACAACTGGCTTGCCTGCCTCATCGATAGGTCGTGCGACGAATTGAGACCTCCGGCCTGGTTTGCTGACGATGTTGAGGATTCGGCGGGTGTCTCGATTGGACGCTTCGACAGGCCCTCGATCGAGCCGATCAGAGATGGCGAGAACCTCATTGAATCGAGCCGTGACTCCGATGTTGGTGAAGTCGCGACACAAGCGCAGGACCCAGACAGTGTGGCCGGTCGCACGTTCAAGGTCGATGGGAACTAGAGCAGTCATGCGGCACCGCCGTTGTCGACACCACCGATGGTGTTAAGCGGCTCACCCTCAATCGTTCGACGGAAGGCTGCGGCACTGATGCAGGCTCGTTGTGTCTGAAGCCGTTGCCGGACCTCGAGGGTGACGTGGCGGGTCAGGTAGGCGGCAAGGGCGATTGAGATGCTGAGGCCCGCTATCGCTGCTGCAGCGATGGTCAACACCCAGACTGCTAGGAAGTCGATCGCAAGGCGATCGATCATGATCCGGAGAAGTCCAACCACCGTGGCCATGAACCCGAAGAACAAGGCGTATCTCCGCCACTTGCGGACGATTTCATCCTCGACTTCGCGGACCAGCGCGTCCTCAGGATCTTCGAGGGCCTTCGCGAACTTCAACCCGGTCGGTTCGTCGAGCCTGTGGTAGTACGGACCTCCCTCGGGACCGAATGGGAAGGCTTCGGCGGCCGGAGCATGGCGGTCGATCAATCGAGAGCGGGAGATCTCCGTCATCGAGACCCTGCCGGTGGTGGTCGCCCATTCTTGATATCCGGTTACGAGCGAGGCGACGCTCTGCGCCTCACCGGCAGCGTCGACGAAGAGCATGTCCTGCGTCTCCATAAGAAACGCGGTTGCTTCGAGGCTGGCCTCTTGGTCCGGTTCTGGCTTCTCTTTGCTGTCGTGTTGGTGTGACTCAACGGTCATAGGTTCCTCCCTTAGAGGTTTCGGTTGTGGAGCCGTCGCGGCTCGGGGGAGGAGAAGCGGAAAGGGTGGAGGCCCCACAGCGAAGCGAGGAGGAACGACCCTTGCAGCGCCGACGAGCTCGTGCAGGCTCCTCGACAACCGACACCTCGAGCAGGGAGGGCCTGGTGAGACCGTCGCACCCTGCTCTGTCTGTGTCGTGTGTCCGACTTCCTGGACGGGTAGGTCCTCTAACCTCCTGGCCCGCCAGACCGACTGGCTGTCGTAGGCTCGTGAGGAGCCGTTAGGAGGTAGGCAGTAGTGAAGGATTGCGATTACCGGGATGTGCTGATCGATGACGCGCTAACGGTGACGCAGCGACGGTAAACCCACTCGCAGACCGCCTCATGACGGCCGTGCCAAACACCACCAAGGTTGTCGTCGACACAGAGAGCACAACCGCTGACGAACTGGCAGACGCAACCGTCCGCCACCTCGGCCACCTCACTGCGGAGGCCACCACACGACATCTCCGCAGTCAGCGTTTCCTCGCTGCTCACGATGCCGCAGTCGACGGCATCGCCGAAACGGTGTCAGCGCTACGAGATGCAAGCGCAGACGTCATCCTGGTACATGACGATCCCGAAGATCAACGAGAGCTGTGGTTCGGACCCGGAACACAGGACATCGCAAGCGAGGAAGCCGCCGGCTTCACCCGCGCCCGGCTGGTCGACGTCATCATCCGCAGCGCAATCCTGCAACAAATTCCGGTGAAGATCATCCCCAGCACCGGACCATCGGGCCCGGACGATAACACCGCCGCCGTAAAAGCCGAAACGATCGATACAACTCCGTTCTAGTCCTTCCCGTCGGCCCATCGGCTCCTAGCCCCGCCGTCCGGACGGCCCGGCCAGGGGTTGATCTCGGTAAGACTCGGCGGCGGTTCAGGAGCGCTATAGCCTTGTCGCTGTGGACTCCGTTCGTGGCCTTGATGTGCCCTTTGATCTGTCGAAGATCGCGGGAGTGGCGGTCGTTGTTGCTGCTGCATTCTTGGTGAATTGGGCAGCCAGACTGGTCATGCGGCAGGTGGTGCGGCGTGCGGTGAGGCAGGCCATTGCTGGACGGGGACGTTGGAAAATGAGGCTTCCTCGGTCTCACGACGCAGGAACCGCGGAGCAGCGGCGGCTCCAGCGGGCCGACGCAGCCGCTCACATGTTGTCACGAATCACCACCGTGGTCGTGGTACTCATCGCGGCGCTCATAGTGACCAGAATCATGGGGTTCGACCCCGTGGTTTTGCTGTCGTCAGCTGGGTTTTTGGGCGCCGGCCTGGCGTTCGGTGGTCAGCATGTCATCAAGGACTGGATCGTTGGTCTTGTTGTCTTGGTCGAAGATCGTTACGCAGTTGGCGACGAGATCACTTTGACGGTGGGCTCCAACGAAATCTCCGGCACGGTGGAAACGCTCGGAAGTACCGGTGTGAGGATCCGGCTCCCAGACGGACCAACATGGCACGGCGGGCATGGCTCGGTCGAGGGTGTTACCAACCACTCCCAGCAGTTGATCCGCCATGCCGTTGAGCTACCACCTGATGTGTGGGCCGAGCTTGACCACTCGTCGATCGGTCGAGAGTTATCAGCGGCGTCACATGATCTTGGTTTGACCGATGTCCTCCTGGTGTCCGATATCGCCGCTGAAGCGACATCGGGCGGTAACACCAGAGTGGTCTTCCACGCCTCACGCCCGCTGACAAGGCGTCAACAACAGATGATCGCTCACCGAATCACGAACGGCTCATCCAGCTAATTTGACCGGTTAGATCGTGCCTGAGTAGAGCACTTCGGAGGTTGGTTGGCGTGAACCTGCCAAAGGTTCGATGGTCACGCCCCAGCCTTGGGGGTCGAGATCGTCGACGTCCAGCAACGTTGTTGTAGCGCCGTTCTCGTCAGTGGTGAATGTCGGGGCTGGAGACACCGTGCCGTTGACGAACCAAAGCTGGTACGCAAGGCCGGGTTCCAGTGATTCGAGCCCTTCTGCGGTGAT
>CAZSTV010000042.1:21322-30276 GCA_964609665.1 uncultured Acidimicrobiaceae bacterium | reverse complement strand
CCTGGAGCTGCGGAGTCGACCAGGATCGAGCGAGAGGTTCGTTCGCTCCGACGTCCATCTTCGAACGCCTGAATCAAGAACCGATGTGCACCTTCGCGCAGGTTGGATACCTCAAAACTCCAGGTGCCATCGCTGACCGTTGCCCAGTGGCGCTCGTACTTCTGCTGGTAGCCGTTTGGCGTCCACCATTCCAAAGACTCCTTGTGCCTGATCGCTATCCAGGCACGTGAGCTGTTTGGCGCAATCGTTCCGCTCGCCGTGAATTGTCTGTCGGCGTCATACGACGGGGTGGTGATTGAGATCCCTGTCGTGCCGCTTGCCTGACCAGCCGCAAGGCCGGAGAGCAGTAGCAACATCGAAACGATGACAATCACGAACTTGGTTGGCCTCATGATGGCCGCAACCATAGGAACGTGGTTGTCGTTAGAGGTTGAACTGGGTAGTTCGGCTAGCCGCTGCTTGGACCCGGCTGGGTAAGACTACTTCTCCTGCGGGTTGGCAGTATCGAAGTCGGCCAGTGTCGTGAGGTGTTCGATCAGAAAGATCATGTGCCAGGCGCCTTGAGGTGCGGGAGCACCTCGGTCGCCATGAGCGACATCTGCTCGGACAATAGTGCCGGTGGGACCGCACCCGCATCGAACAGGAAGAGGTGCCGGTCGAGGTCGAGCAGCTCGTCGATGGCGCCAATTCTGTCGACGACTTCGGCAGGGCTTCCGCAGATCGCCGGGCCGTTGAGCAGGGTGTCATAGTCGGTCTCGCGCCCGAAGGCTCCCCGCATCGTGAGGGCGAAGTCGCGATAGTGCTCGAGGTAAGGCTGCCAACGTTGCCTGGCTTGCTGGCTCGTCGCTGCGACGTGCACGTAGCTTGGGAAGCCGATTCGGGGCGTGGTCCCGTGGTCGTTCGGTTGGAATGCCTGACGGTAGTGATCGACGATTGGCAGGTAGTCCTCGGGCCAGCGAAAGAGACTTGGGAGAAAGAGTGGGAGGCCGAGTCGGGCCGCCAACTCGGCAGAGGTGTTGGAGAGGCCGCCGCCGATCCAGAGGTTTGGGTACGGCGTTTGGATCGGGCGAGGCTCAAGCCGGATGCCGGACAGCGGGGCACGGTATTCGCCCTCCCACGTCACCGACTCTTCGGTCAGCAACCGCAGCACCAGTCGCAGGTACTCCTCAAAGCGGGGCCGAAGCTCATCGAAGTCGGCGATGCCAAACGCGTTGGCCGTGGCTTCTGAAACGCCTCTGGCGAACGTCATCTCGGCCCGGCCGTTGCTCAACACGTCCAGGGTTGCCAGCTGTTCGGCTTGGCGGACCGGGTCGGTGTTGGCGAGCAGCGTCACCGAGGTCCCGAGCCCGATGGTCGTGGTCTTCGCCGATGCGGCCGCCAGCACCAGCTCGGGGGAGGAGAGGATGTAGCCGCTGAAGTGATGTTCGCCGACGCCAAACGAATCGAAGCCGGCCGTCTCGGCTTCCACCGCTGCGTGGACCACCTGCTGTAGCCGGTCGGCCTGAGAGCACCGCTCCCCGGTGAGCGGGTTCTCCAAATAGTCGGCGAGACTCAGCACGCCATAGGTGGTCATTTCTGTCTGGTCCGTCGGTGCGGTTGCGCATGCGAAAACACTGCACAAATGATGCCACACGGTGGAGCTCGCCAGGTCATTCCTGGGCGATGGTGGATGCGTGGGGAAGGCCCCGCCGTTGCATACTGGCAGCATGCGCCAACGCTTCACCGTCTCCATGGGGTCACAGGAGCTGGATTTGCCTGTGGTGCCCGTTGCTCCCGAGCTGGCGATCGCCCTGTTCATTACCACCGACGTCGCCATCTCGGTTATCGAGCTGGCGGGGAGCGAACTCGCCGACGCACTCGCAGCGTTGCAGCCAGAGGTGGTCGTGACCGCAGCCACCCTTGGGATCCCGATCGGTATCTTTGTCGCCCGGGCACTCGGGCTAGATCATGTGGTCGCGCTACAAAAGACGAACAAGATTCACCTGGCAGACGCGCTTGTAGAACCACTGAACTCAATAACCACCGATGGCTCTCAGGTGCTACGTCTCGACCGGGCCATTGCGCCACGGCTGGACGGGCGGCGGGTCGTCTTTGTTGACGACGTGATCTCCACCGGTTCAAGCGCCGCGGCGGGGCTTCGCCTCATCCGTCGCACCGGAGGCGATGTCGTTGGCCTTGGTGCTGCGTTTACCGAGGGGAGCGCCTGGCATGAAACGCTCGCAGTCGATGCCGGCAACACCGTTGCGCTTGGCACGTTGCCGCTCTTCGGCCCCGGAGACGACGAATGGTGCCCGCTCGGCACCGGCGGGTAGGCCTTAGGCCGCGGCGCTGCTGGCGTGACTTGCGGGTCGGCTTGCGATGAGGGCTACGACCGGCAAGACGGCGAAGATCAAAAGCCCGCCAAGGTTGGCGACCACATCGGAGCTGCTGAGGCCGTCGGTGTTGAACACGTGGTACAGCAGGTGCGGAACTCCCCATGTCATGGCGGCGATGCATGCCACGATGACCAGTTGGCGCGACAGCGTGAACGCCGCAGCGCCTAGGAGGACTAGGAGGGCAAGGTTGAGCGCCCCGAAGTCTCGGACGAGGTGCTCGTTGTACGGCCCGTCGATGGCAACCCAGGTGCGCCCGAAACCGGGAAACCCGTCGTAGAACGAACGTGGCGCGAAAAGCGCCCAGACGCCAAGCTGGAGCGATTGCAGGGCCAGATAGGCAAGGATGATTCTGGTCACGAGCGGACGGTTGGCAACTGGTTCCATGACTTCCACGGTACGGGTCAACTGGTCTGTTCATTCAGACCAGTTGAGTAGTATTGTTTAGACCAGTGAGAGACCTGCTGCTGGACATCGACCCCGCCGTTGGGCGGCGTGCGGGCCTTGAACAGGCCATTCGCACCGCAATTCGTAGCGGTCGACTCGCTCCCGGTGCCACGATGCCTTCCACCCGGGCGCTCGCTACCGATCAGGGACTCTCGCGCTCAACGGTGGTGGCCGCCTACGAACAGCTGGCGATCGAGGGCTATCTGCTGGTGAGACAGGGTGCCGCCACCATCGTGGCGGAGTTGAGAACATCAGCACCAACGACAAACGCGTCGCTCGCGGCGGCCACGACCACAACAACCACGGCTGACGACCGACCCCTCACTCCTACGGGCCGCCAGCAGGGGCTGGATCTACGTCCCGGCGAACCAGACAGCAGTCTTTTCCCACGGGCGGCCTGGCTCCGCTCGTTGCGTCGCACCATCACCGACGCCGAAGACGAGCTGTTCGGCTACGGGGATCCGCTTGGGCACCCGTCGCTGCGGTCTGCGCTCTCGGAATATCTCGGGAGATCCCGGGCGGTCGTCGCACGCTCGGAGCAGATAAGCATCTTCGGCGGAGCCACCGCCTCGGTCGCCTTCCTCGGTGAGGTCTTCGCCAGCCGCGCCATCACCACTGTCGCAATGGAGGACCCTGGGTCCTTTCTCCTGCGGCGCGCCCTTGAACTGGTTGGCCTGGAAGTGGTTCCCATACCGATGGATGACGAGGGCCTCGTCGTCGATGCGCTGGCCAACTACAAGGTCGGTGCCGTCATCGTCACCCCTGCCAATCAATACCCGACCGGGGTAACGATGTCTCCCGCTCGCCGCAACGAACTACTCCGGTGGGCCCGGGAGCGTGACGCATGGATTGTCGAAGACGACTACGACGGCGAGTTCCGCTACGACCGCCAGACCATCGGGTCGCTGCAGGGTTTGGATCCTGACCGAGTCCTGTACATCGGTACTGCCAGCAAGGCGCTCTCGCCCGGCCTGCGCATGTCATGGATGGTCGCACCCGATGCCCTTTCGGCCCCACTTGCCCATGTGAAACACCTACGTGGCGCCCCCTCGACGGTTGACCAGGTGGCGCTGGGAGATTTCATCGTGCACGGCGAGCTTGACCGCCACCTACGACAGGTCCGGCGCCTGTACGACAATCGCCATCAGCGGATCCGAGCAGAGCTCACCCATGTCGCCCCGTGGCTGCGGTTGCCTGCCGTGGAGGCCGGTCTCCATCTGGCCGCCACGTCCGTCGGCGGGCCATGTAGTGAACAGGAACTGGTCGGGATGGCCGAGGCTGTGTCCATACGTTTGCTTGGCTTCGGTCCCCATTGGCATGGGTGCGCCAAAGACGAAGGAATTGTGTTTGGGTTCAGTCGGGTAGCTGAACACCGCTTCAACGAAGGAATGGAACGCCTGTCCACCTTCTTGGATTCGATCGAGGCCTAGCGCCATCGACTCGGCCCGCCGCCGAAAGGGTGTCGCCTCAGCTCGACGGCGGGGAGGCATCTGGAGCGGGCTGGAAGACGAACGGCTCCAAGCTCTCTTGTGCCCGGAGCCTGAACTTATGCCAGTTCCCGCCGCCGTAGTACGCAAGGCTGCCAGGCTCCGCTTCGCCGTGGCCGTTGTAGTAGGAGATGCAGTCCCGAAGTGGCGCGGTGCCGATGTCGGCTTGCCTGCAATGCTCGGCGTACTCCTCCTCCGGCTCCGACTCGATGTCGACGATGGCCGCGTCCCTGTCACGCATGGTTGTCAGCATCCAGGTGATGTAGTCGCCGTGCTGTTCGATGGCGTCGGTGAAGTTGAAGCTGCCGCCGCCGCCCTGGGGGCCGGACACGATGAACAGATTTGGGAACCCGTTGCTGTGGATTCCAAGGAACGTCTTGGTGCCCTCTTGCTCCCACTTCTCACTGAGTGATCTGCCGCTGCGCCCGACGATCATGTTGAACGTCGATGTCGCCATCCACTGGAAACCGGTGGCGTAAATGAGGACGTCGAGCGGATATTCGGTGCCGTCATGCACCACGCCGTTCTCGTTGATCTTGTTCACGCCAATCGGCGCAGTGTCCACAAGGTGGACATGAGGCTTGTTGAACGTTGGGAGGTACTCGTCGTGGAAGGTCGGTCGCTTGCAGCCATAGGGGTAGTAGGGCTTCAACGCTTCGGCCGTCTTCGGATCTTCGACGATGGCGTCAACCCTGGCCCGGATCTGCTCCATGATCCGAAAGTTGGAGTCGAGCTGTTTCTCGATCATCTCCTGTGGTGACAACTTCTTGGTGTGGGTTCGGCGCTCTTTGAAGTCGGCAACCTTGCCTGCGAGGTAGTCGTCGTTGGCCTTGATTGCGGATCGGCCGGCGGAGATCTTGGAGAACCGGGCCCGTCGAGCTTTCGCCCAACCAGGTTCTGACGCCCACTCGGTCATCTCCTCCTCGGTGGTCTCCCGCTGGTCACGAACATCGACCGATGACGGCGTCCGCTGGAAGACAAAGAGCTCCCCGACCACCTTTGCCAACTCCGGGACGCATTGCACCGCGGTGGCACCGGTGCCGATAATGCCGACCCGCTTTCCTTCCAGGTCGACGTCGTAGTTCCAACGAGAGGTGTGGAACGAATCGCCTTGGAAGCTCTGCATACCGTCGATCCTCGCCAGCTTCGGACTGGTGAGAATGCCGTTGGCCAAGATCACGTAGCGGGCCCGCATTTCATCGCCGCGGTCGGTGTAGACCGTCCACCGCCCGGTGTCCTCGTCCCACTCGGTCTTGTCGACGGTGGTGTGAAAAAGGCAGTGGTCGTAGAACTTGAACTCGGTCGCCATTTTCTGGCAGTACTCGAGGATCTCAAACCCGGAGGAGAACTTCATGCTTGGCACGTAGTCCATCTCCTCCAGAAGGGGGAGATAGCTATAGGACTCTACGTCGCAGGCAATGCCGGGGTAGCGGTTCCAGTACCAGGTGCCGCCGACGTCGCCGCCCTTCTCACAGAACCGGACATCGTTGAAACCGGCCGCCTGCAGTTTGTGCCACAGCAGCAGTCCGGCGAACCCCGCCCCGATAACCAGAATCTCGCAGTCGTCGGTGAGCGCCTCACGCTCGACCGGATCGGCGGAGTACACGTCTTCGAGGTAGCGACCGAACTCGCCCTCCATCGCCATGTAGTCGGCGGCGCCTCGCCGGGCTTCCTTGAACGCCCGATACTTCGCCTGCTCCTCAGCATCGAACACCGCGCCAGCGGGTTGCGGGGGCAACGTCTTGAGGTCCTCGTCGTCATTTACCGAGTAGCCCTGGCCAGCGATCCGATCGTTGGCCTTGGCCGCCCTGGTGTTGAAGATCTTGAGTCCGGTCGTTGGGTCCACCGAGATTGCTGACATCGAACACTCCATGCGAGGGGGCCGCAGCCGGCCCGTGATCGTTTCAACAGTACGCGGTCATGTCACGGCGATGAAAATCCCTGGGTTCAGTCCAGTTCGTCGAGCACCGCGTCGGTGTCTGCTCCAAGCCGTGGGGCGTGGTGGCGTAGCTCAGAGGGCTTGCCGTCGATCAGGATCGGATCTCGCACGTAGCGGTACGGTCCTTCGGTCGGATGCTCGTCGCGCTGAATCAGCCCCACCTCGGCAAAGTGCGGGTCTTCACCAACGTGTTCCAGCTGCACCACTTCAGACATTGGAATGGAGTTCTCAGCACAGAAACTCGCCCACTCCGCCGTGGGCTTTTTGCACACGATCTCATCCATCGAGCCGTAGAGCGCATCCGCGTGTTGCACCCGAGACGCCGCCGTGGCGAAGCGCTCGTCATCGACGTAGTCCGGCCTGCCACCGAAGCGCCAGAAGCTTCGCCAGTTGTCCCCGCTGTAGGGGAGGATGACGATCCACCCGTCTGCGGTTTGGCGCGGACGCCGATGCGGGGTCCGTATGCGGTTGTAGCTGAAGTCGCCTTCCTGGGGTTCGAACGTCTGCCCACCGAGATGCTCCACCAGGTTGAAAGCAGCCATGGTTTCGGCCATCGGGACCTCAATGGAACAGCCCTCGCCGTTGACCGCGCGACCATGCAGTGCGGCCGCTATGGCGAACGCCATATGGACGCCGGTGATCTTGTCCGCGTAGATGCTTGGCACCAGCTTCGGGTCATCGCCGAGCCATTCGAAGAGTGACGAGAGCCCGGACGCGGCCTGAATGACGTCGTCGTATGCGGCCTCGTCGGCCCGCGGGCCGTTGCTGCCATACCCGTTGGCGATGCAATAGATGATGTCCGGCCTGACCGCCCGGACCCCGGGCTCATCAAGGCCAAGTCGGCTGAGCGCGCTCCGGCGCATATTTGTCACAAAGACATCGCAGGTACCGATGAGCTTGTCCAACGACGCTCGGTCGCTCTCGGCCTTCATGTCCAGCACGATGCTTCGCTTGTTGCGGTTCAGGTTCATACTGAACGCACTCATTGCTGGTGAGCGCATTGGCTCGTAGGCGCGGATGACGTCGCCACCGGGAGCTTCGACCCGGATGACGTCGGCTCCCATGTCGCCCAACATTCTGGTTGCGAGCGGACCCATCACCACGGTGGTGAGATCTGCAACCCTGACTCCGGCAAGCGGAAGTGAAGACACGCTGCTCAGTTTTGGGGGCGCTCTGCCGCAACCCCATGAAACGGACGACCGGCGGCATTGAACTCTGCCGCCAGTTCGAAGAACTTGTCGCCGAACGGGTCTTCGCCACGTAGCGGCATCATCGCCCGCCGAATCGTCCAATCGTGAGGTGCAAGTTCACCGGCCAGGTCGAAGTTCCTGGTTGCGCCTGCCTCGTCACCGCTGTTGCGCAGATGGGTGGCGATGCGGAACCGCAGCCGAGCCTGCTCTTCTTCCGACGACAGGTCGCCGACGGCCACTTTGGCGTCATCGGCGGACATCATCGGCGTGTCTTCGAGGACCCAGCGACGAATGATGGCGAGCTGATCCTCGGACTCGATACCGGTGTACTCCTTGAAGGTGTTCGTGGCGTACGCGTTCCAGTTCGGCTGAACGATGCGGTCGTCCTCATCGATCAGCAGCACAGACGGCACGTTCGATATGGCGTAGAGCTCGGTCAGCACATGGTCGGCGTCAACAAGCACCGGGTAGGTGATGCCGTCCATGAACTCACGAATCTTGTCAACGTCTTCATCGATCGCCACCGCGATGACCGTGAAGTTGTGGTCGGCCAGTTCATCCTGCAGCACCTGCCAACCTGGCAGGTCAAAGATGCAACCTCACCAACTGGAGAAGGCGACGAGCAACCGCTTCTTCGAGCGGTGATCCGAGAGAGCGTGGTAGGTGCCGTCAAGGTCGGGCAGACGGAAGTCCGGGGCCTGGAGGTCGTTGAGCGCCCCGCGGCGCTTGTCTCGGGGGGAGCCGATGGCGACGGTGTTTGAGCCGGCGTCCACTGCGACCGGTCGGTCGAGCAGGCCGGCAACCTCGACCATGTCGATTTTGCCGTCGACTTCAATGGCCGAACGATCTCGGACGATGACGCAGGCGTCGTCGCGACACAGGCCCTCAGGTTTGAGGGTCCATCCGATCGTCCGCTCAAGGTCGATCGCATCGATCATCGGTCCGTCGGTCAGCAGCACCAGTTCGTTGTCCACGGGCCAACGCTACTCGATCGGCGGGCCAGCGCCGAAGCTGGAGGAGCCAAGCGGCTGGGAACTGGGAGCTGGGAGCTGGGAGCGGAGAGATGCTCTGTGGCAGACTCCGGTGGTGAGTGAGCTTCTGGAACGACACAACTTGTTGATGGGTATGCACGCCCCAATGTTCTACGAGGAGCCGCTGGAGTTGCAGCGCGGCGATGGTGTGTGGCTCTTCGATAGCCACGACGATCGCTATCTGGACCTCTACAACAACGTGCCGTGCGTTGGCCACGGCAACCCGCGGGTAGCGGCGGCCATCGCTGAGCAGGCCGCAACGTTGAACGTGCACAGCCGCTACCTGCACCGCAATGTGATCGACTACGTCGAACGTCTTGTCGATCTCCACCACGACGGTCTCGAATCGGCGGTGATGGCCTGCAGCGGGACCGAGGCGACCGAGGTCGCCATCATGATGGCCCGAGCGGCCACGGGGCATCACGGGGTGATCTGTACCAACGCCACCTATCACGGCATCTCGTCACTTGTCAGCCGTCTCACGGCGC
>CAZSTV010000042.1:0-21312 GCA_964609665.1 uncultured Acidimicrobiaceae bacterium | reverse complement strand
CCATCGCCAGCCCGGACTCCTATCGGCCAATCGTTGCGGACGTGTCAGAGTCTGAACTTTGTGAGCACTACCTCGACCAGCTGAAGCAGACGATCGAAGGGTTGCAGCACGATGGGCACGGCGTCGCTGCGCTCATCGTCTGTTCGATCCTGGCCAACGAGGGACTGCCGAACGTACCCGACGGTTGGTTTAGCGCCGCGGCGGACATAGTCCGCGATGCCGGCGGCCTGGTCATTGCAGACGAGGTGCAGGCCGGATTCGCCCGAAGCGGACACTGGTGGGGATATGAGGCCAACGGGTTTGTGCCGGACATCGCCACGCTCGGAAAGCCCATGGGCAATGGCCTCCCGGTGTCCGCCGTGCTCTCGTCCCACGAACTTGTATCCGGTTTCCGCAAGCAACATCAGTACTTCAATACCTTTGCCGCCAGCCCGCTGCAGGCCGCGGCGGGAAACGCAGTGATCGACGAGATCACCGACAGGGGACTGGTGGCCCAAGACGGTGAGGTCGGGGAGGCGCTCCGCGCAGCGTTGAGCAAGATGCAGGTCAACTGCGCAGCGATGGGCGAAGTCCGGGGCGTCGGCATGTTCACCGGCATCGATTGGGTCCTCCCCGGGACCACCACCCCAGATGTTGAGGGCGCGGCCTGGATGGTCGAAGCGTTCAAACGCCGCAAGATGCTGCTGAGCCGGGCGGGTCAGTTCCGCAACGTCTTGAAGGTCCGGCCGCCACTTATCTTCGACCACAGCCACCTGGCGCTGTTCCTGGAGGCCTTTGACGAAACGGTCGCCGAGTACACGGCGTCCGGGCCGGGAGCTGATGGCAACCGCTGACCAGCTGGTGGCGGCTGCCGCGTTGGCCGGAGCGGCGTGGGGCATGGCACCGGACTCGGTTCGCATCATCTCAAGAAGCGAGAACGTGGTCTGTCGGGTGACCATGGCCGACGGCCACCCGGCGGTGCTGCGGCTGCACCGCCCTGGCTACAACGACCTGAAGCAACTGCAGTCCGAGGTGGCCTGGGTGCGCTCCTTGCATGCCGGCGGCCTTGGCGTACCGCTGCCTGTGGCAACCGCTGCCGGGGACTACTACGCGACCGTCGATGTGTGCGGCACGCCGCATCATGTCGGTGTGATCGAGTGGGTGGCGGGCGAGCCCCTTGGACAGCCGGCGAGCGTCGCAACGGCACCGGCAGCAGAGCGATATCGCCAGATCGGCGAGTTGGCTGCAGCAATTCGTGCCCACGACGCCCACTGGACCGCGCCGGATGGCTTCACCCGACGTCGCTGGGATGCCGACGGGCTTGTTGGACCCGAACCGCTGTGGGGCCGGTTCTGGGAAGTGGTGCAGCTGACGCCTCGCCAGCGCGATGTCTTTGCCGCGGCGCGGGCGCAGCTAGAGACTCATCTGAGAGCACTGTCGACCGGCCCGGACCGGTTCGGGCTGATTCACGCCGATCTCCACCTTGGCAACCTGATGGCTGATGGAGACATGCTGACCGTCATCGACTTTGATGACGCCGGCTTTGGCTGGTTCGCCTATGAGCTCGCCGTGGCACTTCATCCGGTGCTGACCACACCCGAGCTGTCGACGTTGCTGGATGCGATCGTCGAGGGGTACCAGTCGGCACATCCGCTCGACCACGATGAGCGGGCCGATATTGAGACCTTCCTGGTCCTGCGGTCGCTGATGATTGTCGGCTGGTTGAGCGCACGACCAGAGATCCCGACCTATCAGCACTTTGAACGACTGGCGGCCACCGCCCTGGACCTCGCGACCCGCTATCTCAATCACGGCACCATTCTCGACCGGGCCTGAGCCCGGACCCATACCGGTAGCGCTCAGACCGGGCAGCGCCGACGCCACCGTTGACGCAATTCCAGCGTCCGCTACCCACGGTCTAGGGTGTCGGCCATGGAACTCTACGATGCGATGCGGACGAACCCGTCGTGCCGCTACTTCACCGACGATCCGGTCAGCAACGAGACCCTTCATCGGATCTTCGACAATGCACGCTTTGCGTCCTCCGGTGGAAATCGCCAGGGGTGGCGGACCATCGTTGTGCGCGACGCAGCGCTCAAGGCCGAGCTGGCAGCGCTTCACGCTCGCCAGTGGGATGTGTACATCACTCATGCTCGCGACGGCGTGGTCGGGTTCCAGACCTCCGACCAGACCAAGCGCATGGACAGCTACAACCCGGCCCAACACCGACTCAACCGGACCGATGACTTCACCAAGGCCTTGGCAGCGGTTCCGGCGCTGCTGGTCTGCTGCATCGAGCTGTGGACGCTGGCGGTTACCGACAAGGACCTTGACCGCCAGAGCGTCGTCGGCGGGGGATCGCTGTACCCGTTTGTCCAGAACGTCCTACTCGGCTGCCGCAATGAAGGCCTCGGCTCCGCCCTCACCACGCTGCTTGCGGCCGAGGAGGAGGCGGTTGTCGAACTGCTCGGCATTCCCGAGGACGTCGCGGTAGGGGCCCTCGTTGCCGTTGGCTGGCCGGTGCCGGAGAAGCAGTACACAAAGCTGAGCCGTATGCCGGTGGAAGAAGTGGTGTTCGCCGATCGCTACGGCGAGCCGTTTCGGCCGACTGATTGCGCTGACTGCGCTGGCTGGCCGTTCTGGCCAGTCTGGCCGTTTTGGCGCGCCGCCCCTCGGGGAGCGAGATTTTCGGTTCCTTTTCGGCGGTTGCCGCCATACTTTGATCACAACTCAAAGCATCGGGGAGTACCCCTGAAAACGTAGTCGTCGTCAACACGGAGCATCGCTCCCGGCGGCAACGGCCCGCCAGCAACGTGGCGGGTGGGAAAGACCGACGCCTTCTCGGCCACCCTGTGGCCTGTTCCATGAAAGGCACCCTCATGCGTAACTCGATCCGCCTCGGCAACGTTTCCGGTATCCCCATCGGGCTTCACTGGTCCATCGCCATCATCGCCGGGCTCTTCACCATGGCCCTCACCGGCACCATTCTCCCCGCCGCAGCGCCGGGGTTTGCCTCCGCGGCGTATCTCACCATCGCCCTGGCGGTGACCGCTGGTTTGTTGACCTCCATCATCGCTCACGAGCTTGGCCATTCGCTGGTGGCGCAGCGCAACAACGTTGGCGTCAGCGGCATCACACTTTTTGCCCTGGGCGGGGTCGCCAAGCTGGAACGAGAGCCGGACGACCCGGGTGCTGCCGCACGGATTGCCCTCGCTGGGCCCGCGGTCAGCGTTGGCATTGGTGTAGCGGCCCTTGCTGCCGGTTTCGTAGCGAGTGCTGCCGGTGTCTCGGCGTTGATAGCTGCCGGTTTGACCTGGCTGGGCGTCGTCAACCTGTCTCTCGCAGTCTTCAACATGTTGCCCGCCCTCCCGCTTGACGGCGGCCGAGCGCTCCAGGCCGCCATGTGGAAGCGCAGCGGTGACAAAGACCGAGCAACCGTGTCCGCAGCGTCGATTGGTCGCTACATCGGTTGGGCAATCGTTGCCTTCGGCGCATGGCAGTTCGTCACCGGCGGATCCGGCCTCTGGACCATGATCATTGGCTGGTTCATCCTCAGCAGCGCAAAGGCCGAATCGATGCGAGCCAAGTTCCACATTCGTCGGCGCAACTGGGCTCCGCCCCAGGCCGGGTTCTGGAACGCTCCCGGTGCATCGGGGCATGGAGGGCCGACCGCAGCTGGCGCTACGGGATCGACCGCACGACCGACGTCGGCTGCAGCCTCTCCCTTTACGGCTCCGAACGTGATCGACGTCGAAGGAACCAGGGTCAGCTAGCGGTGCCGGCCAGCGGATCGAGGTAGACCCTCGTCGCTGTGCCGGAGAACATCTGATCTTGCTCGGCGTCGCTGTACCGGCTCGCCATCTTCTGCAGCGCATTCCACAACACCGGGTAGGTCAGCGACTGTCGGTCGACCGGAAAGTTGGACTCGAACATGCAGCGGTCCGGTCCGAAGGTGTCAATGCAGAAGTGCACCCGGTCCTGCCAGGCCTCGACCACCGTGTCGGAGTCTGGTGGGACCTCTCGGGTGGTCCAGTCAAGTCCGAAGTACCCGTCCATACCAATGCCGCCCACCTTGAGCACAACGTTCTCACACGTTGCCACCTCGGTCATGGAGCGTCGCCAGCTGGCCATCGCTGCTTCTCGATCTGCGGCATAGGGACCGACGCCGAGCGGACCGCCAAGGTGATCCAAGATGATGGCCGTCTCCGGAACAGCCCGAGCGAGGTCGGTCAGCTCCGGTAGCTGCGGGTGGTACATCCAAGCGTCGTAGCTGAAGCCCATCCGGCCGAGCGTGGCCACACCGGCATGGAACGCTGCGGTGGTCATCATGCCGGGCGTCGGGTTGGTGTGGCCGGCGGGCAGGGATGGGTCATCGGCGACGGCATGTCGAATGCCTCTGAACAGTCCCGCGCCGGCCTCATCATGTGCGGCGAGCACCGCTTCGACGTCATCTCCCAGCATCATGTCCGCAAACGAGATGATTGCCCCGATGCTGGTGCCACCAAGTCGGTCTGCCTTTGCTGCTTCGGCCGCCACAAAGCTGGTCTCGCCGACAGGCTGCAGAGCTTCGTCAGCGTCACGGTCATACTTCGACCGGCATTCGACGAAAACCGTCTTCTCCACCCGATGGCTGCCCGTGGTGTCCGCAATGAGCTCCGGCGCCAGGTAGGTGCCGCCCCGGTTGTCCCACAGATGGTGATGGGGGTCGACGATGATCCGGTCGGGATCGACGGGTTCTTCGACCCGCTGGGCCAGCCACGAGAAGCGATTCAACTCCATGCCCGTAACGTAGCGGGCACCCTGAACCTGAGGCCAGAACGACGGCGACCATGACTGCTAGCGTTCGGTGATGGCAGAACTCGACCACCTCATCTACGCATCACGAAACATCGACGACGGAGCGTCGGCGATCGAGGCGCTGACCGGGGTTGCTGCGGTTGCTGGCGGACCACACATCGGGCTCGGTACCCACAATCACCTGCTGACCTTCGATGAGCGCACGTACTTTGAGATCATCGGTATCGACCCGAACCAACCGGAACCCGACCACAGCCGTCCGTTCGGCCTCGATCGCCGGGATGACCCTCAGCTTGTTGGCTACGCCATTCACCCGACCGGGGATGAGACGCTCGAAGACGTTGTTACCACCATGCGCAGCGCGGGAATTGACCCAGGGTCGATCGCCGAGATGAGCAGGCGCCGCCCGGACGGAAGCGTGCTCTCATGGCGTCTGACCAGGGGAGGCGACCGCAACGACGAGGAGTCCGGGGCCGACATGGTCTATCCGTTCGCGATTGACTGGGGCGGCGAACCGAGCCCCGCTACGACGCTGCCGTCTATGGGGTCGCTGCTCGGGCTTCGGGTCAGCCATCCCGATCAGTCGGTACGTGACATCGTCGCCGCCCTGCAGCTTGGGGTAGAGGTTGCCGACGGCCCGGCGGGCCTGACCGCATCGGTCCGCACCAATCAGGGGCCTGTGGAGATCTCCTGAGCCAGATCTACTCGCCGAGCGGTTGCCGCGCTGGTAGCGGTCATCGGCCGCCAGCTGTGACCGTTGCCCGCTTGGGATCTAGGCTGACACCCGCAGCATGTGAGACCGGTTGGCAGCAGGCTGGGAACCCCGAAGTCGAGGAGCACCAATGGCGTTCAAGTTGCAGCACACAGTCGAAAGCGGCCTTCCCCCGGATGACTCCCACCCGTACCGCAGCGGCGTCTGGCAACCACAGCAGCGTGAGTACGACGCGTGGGATATGGAGGTCGAGGGGCAGATTCCCGACGACCTGAACGGGGTCTACATCCGCAACACCGAGAACGCGCTGTTTGAGCCAATCAAGCGGTACCACCCGTTTGACGGTGACTCGATGCTGCACGCAATCTCGTTCGAGAACGGCGAGGCGCGCTATGCCAACCGGTTCGTGCGGACCGACGCATTCCTCGCAGAACAAGACGCCAAGCAAAGTCTGTGGGCGGGCATAACCGAACGTCCGACATCAGCGATTGCCGATCATGGTTGGGGAGCGAGAACCATGATGAAAGACAACGCAAGTACCGATGTGGTGGTCCACGGCGGCAAGGCGTTGGCCAGTTTCTACCAGTGCGGGGAGCTGTACGCCCTCGACCCCCGGACGCTCGCTGACCTTGGGAAGAGCGAGTGGAACGGTCGCTTCCCGGCCGAAGGGGTGTCAGCCCACACCAAGGTGGATGAACACACCGGCGAGTTGCTGTTTTTCAACTACAGCACCGAGGCGCCGTTCATGCACTACGGCGTTGTCAGCCCCGCTGGGGAACTCACGACCTACGTTGACATCCCGCTGCCGGGGCCACGGCTTCCTCACGACATGGCCTTTACCGAGAACTGGTCGATCCTCAACGATCTCCCGTTGTTCTGGGACCCGGAGGCCCTGGCCGAGGGGCACTACTCAAACCGGTTCCACCGCGACATGCCGAGCCGCTTCGCGCTTATCCCGCGGCACGGAACCACCGAAGACATTCGCTGGTTCGAAGCGGACCCCACGTTCGTTCTCCACTGGATCAATGCCTACGAGGACGGCGACGAGGTGGTGCTTGACGGGTTCTTTCAGCACAACCCCACCGCCAGGGGCGTGCCACGGGCCGAGGGCGAACTAAAGGGTTTTGAGACGCTCGACCTTAAGGTGCTCGAAGCCCGACCGCATCGGTGGCGGTTCAACCTGGTCACCGGTGAAACTAAGGAAGAGTCACTGAGTGAGCGGTCGATGGAGTTCGGCATGATCAACGGCCGCCACGGCGGACGGCGCCACCGCTACAGCTACAACGCGATTGGCGCCGATGGTCTCTTTGCGTTCAACACGCTGGTCAAGCACGACATCGATGACGGCACCGAAGAGATGCTCCACTTTGGCGACCATGTGTTCATCAGCGAGACGATCATGGCCCCACGGGAGAACTCCAGCGCCGAAGATGACGGATACCTGGTGACCTTCAGTTCTGACATGGCGAACGACCAGTCCCACTGCCAGGTGTTTGACGCCGCGGCACTCAACGAGGGGCCCGTTGCCAAGATCACCCTGCCGGAACGCATATGCAGCGGCACCCACGCCACGTGGGCACCGCTGAGCAGCCTGTAGCGATCAGCCCGGAAGACTCTTGGGGTTGCAGCTGCGCTGACCCTGGTCGGCGATGACGCCATTGGTCGTCTCGAAGGTCCAAGCGTAGGCGCCATCGCCCAGGGTGTATTCGGACAGCCCGAATTCATACACACGTAGTGCGCTGTTCGCAGCGATGACCTGCGGGTCTTCGAAGGGGTTGAGCAACCTGCCGCCCGTGCCGGTCACTATCAACTGAAAGCCGTTGGGGTCCGCAACTGCGTTCACGTTCTGAGGTTCGAACCGCTCGTACTTATGAGCGTGCCCGGCCAGGATCAGATCGGTGCCGGTGTCCGCCAGTAGCTCCATCATCTCCAGCTGGTTCGTTTGCACCTCGATCGGGTCTCCGGCCTTCGGCGTGCTGAAGAGCGGATGGTGCCACGCCACAGCCCGACATACATCGGTGCCTGCGGAGTTGATCTTGTCTTTCACCCAGTCGTATTGCGGGGTGTCAACGTCGCAGCTGGTGGCGTTCAGCGATCCGTTGCCGGTGGTGTCCACCCGTGGCTTGAAGCAGTTGCTGTTCAGCACCAGGACTTGCCAACCGTCGATGCCGGTCACCTCGTAGTACAGCTCGTCGAAGTTGGACTGTGTCTGAAACGAGATCTGGCGCTGCGGCCCGAACCCGGTGGAGAAGGCAGCGCGGTTCCGGAAGTAGTTGATGTAACCCCACGGCCTCGCGTTGACAGCACCAACGCCGTACTCATGGTTGCCGGGCATCGGCCACATGCGGTCCTTGTGCATGCCGAAGGTGTCGTGGAAGCAGCCGAAGTCAACAGCGCTTCCGCCGGGGTACGCAATGTCGCCGAGAATCAGCACCGGTGTGCTGGCATATCTCGGTTCACCCATCAGGGCGCTGACCGCTTCCGCTCCTGGGGTGCTGTTGTCGCAAGCGTTCAGGTCGCCAACCGCCAGCAGCTTGGTTCCGTCCAACGACTCGCCAAAGCACGTCACACTGGCGGAAAGTTCACCGTTGTACTTGGCGGTCACGCGGTAGGTGGCGAACGACTTCAGTCCACCGGTGTCGGTAAATGTGGACGTCGGAACGTCGCGGGCGCCGCGCCACTGGGTGTTGCCTCCCTGAGACAGCTGACGCTGGATCACATGGCGCTTCACACGCCCTTCCCAGCCGGCGCCGGGAGTCCAGTCGATTTGGTATTGGCCGTTGACTTCGCTGACGGTGCACGATGAGACCGGTACGGGGCCGGTGGGTGCGGGTGCGTCGGTGCAGAAGATTCGTGTTGAGGCGGTGGGGCCGAGTTTGGCGACGACGCGGTATCGGACGGTGGTGGCGAGGCCGCCGGAGTCGGTGAATGAGGTTGCGTCTGGGTCTGCGGTGCCGCGCCAGGCGATGGGGCCGCCGTTGGTTTGGCGGTGGACGACGTATCGGTCGAGCGTTCCGGCGGCTCCTGGACCGGGAATCCAGTCGATTTGGTATTGGCCGTTGACTTCGCTGACGGTGCACGATGAAATCGGTACAGGCAGCGGGTCTGCCGCCTGGGCCGAGGCCTGCGACGACACTCCGACGAGGGCGAGCATCAGCAGGCAGGCGCAGGCGGTCACTGAGAACCGAACATTCGGTCGTATCTGGCGAATTTTGGGGTTCATCCGTCGGTCCAATTGGGCTGGGACACTCAGGACTCGGCATTGAGTGGTACCGCTAATCCACCCACCTGAGCGTCGTTATCGGTGCAGGTTCCGGCCGACGGTACCAGGAGAAATAGAGCGACCGAGAGGAGTTGGGTACTTGTACCAACTCGACTCGCATCCCTACTTGAACGCCTCTCGGGCCGCAACTGCGTCGGCAAAAGTCCGAGTGAGAGCGCTCTGATCGGCGTCGGCAAACGACGATGCTCGATGGAGCGCGTTGGCCGTGGCGTTGACGGCTTCCTTCACCATCCGGGTGGTCGCAGCGGGCATCGAGGCTGCGGTTCGAGCCATTTCCGACGCCACAGCGACGGTCGAACCGCTCTCTGCGATCTCGTCGATGAGGCCCCAGTCCAGTGCGTGGTCCGGTCCCATCTTTTCGCAGAGAAGCACAATGCGCTTGGCTCTAGCCGGTCCGACCAAGGTGACAAGCCGGGGGAGGGCACCCCACTGAAGATTCAGTCCGATCTTGACTTCCGGGACGTACAGGTAGGCGTCCTTGGCGAGGACCCGCCAGTCGCAGGCCAGGGCGATGGCGCAGCCCGCCCCAACGGCAAGCCCTTCCATTGCAGCGACCGTGATCTGAGGCATGTCCTCCCACGCCTGGCAAAGCCTGACCCCGCGGTAGAAGCGGGACCGCATCGCCACATCGTCGTCGAGGTCCTCCCAGGTGGCCGCGTCCTTCAGATCGATGCCGGCCGAGAACGCCGTCGGTGCACCGGAAAGTACGACGGCTCTGGTGTGCAGATCATCCTGAAACCGTCGCGCCACGTCGGTCAGTTCCAGAATGGTGGTCTGGTTGAACGCGTTCAGACTGCCCTGTCGGTCGAACGTGACGACGGCGATATCTCCGTCGTGGACGACTGAAACGTTCTCATAGCTCGGTTCTTGATTCACCGGCCAAGCCTAGAATCCTGAACCATCGGCAGCCAGCTGGTGGGCCGGTCAGGCGACTCGGCTGTGCCTGTCACACCTAGTCGTCTAGTTGTTCCCACAGGCGGTGGGCGAGCACGCCGTTGCGGTCCTCGATGGCCGACAGTGCGTCACAGATCAGATCTTCTCGGAAGCGGCGACCCACAATCTGCACCGCGGCCGGGCGGTCTTCTACCAAGTCCATCCCGATGACCCCCGCCGGAAGTCCGAGGTAGTTGATGCCGGTGCTGTAGATGGCGGACTCGAACAGGTCCTTGACCTCATCAAAGCCGCGGGCGTCGTAGTCGTGGTCATACATCGGCCGCATCATGAATGGCGTCAAGACCAGCGGATGCTCGTGAAGGAATAGATTCCAGTCCCGCATCAGCCGAGTCCGGTCAGCGAAGGCCGCAATGTAGCCGTCACGGTCGAGCAGCTCCGACATCTTGAAGTAGTTGTCGAAGATGTCGTTGATGGTCTCCGAGCCGTACTGGCGAATCGGCGGTAGCAGTGTTGCTTCCATCTCGGTCGATGCGGTGCTGAACCAACCCTTGGCCGCTTCGACCACCGGTGGCGACTCAACGTGCACGACCCGATAGCCCGCGTCGGTCAGCTGCAACGATGCCCGCTCGATCAACTCAGCAATGCCGGGATGCATGTCATACCCGGCGATCTCGGTGGCGACCGCAACGGTGACTGGTCCGTCGATTGCCGGGCCCTCAAATGGGACCGGTGGGCTTGTCGGATCCCGGGGATCCGGTTCGACCATCACGGTGGTCGCCAGCCGAACGTCATCGGCATGACGGGCAATGATGCCCTGGACCGACATGACCTGAGCCAGCGGGCCCCGTTCCCCAGTCGCTGAACTGTTGAAGACTGGCACCCGGTTGTTTGTTGGCTTCACAGTGGTGACGCCGTTGGCCATCGCCGGGAACCGCAGCGAACCGCCGATGTCATTGCCGTGATGGAGCGGCCCCATGCCGGTGGCACACGCAGCCCCCGCTCCACCCGATGAGCCACCGGGGGAGATTGGGTCTCCCCACGGGTTTCGGGTTCTGCCCCGCAGTGGGTTGTCCGTCGTGCCGCGCATGGAGAACTCCGGCACGTTGGTCCGGCCGATCACAATGGCGCCCGCTCGACGGAGGTTTGCCACCAGGGGCGCGTCTTCGGTGGCGATCAGCTCGGCGAACGCAGGCACACCGTTTGGGTTTGGGAGACCAACCTGGTCGATGTTCTCCTTGATGGTCACCGGGACGCCGTGGAGCGGCCCGAGCGCTCCGCCGCCGGCCACCTCGTCGTCCGCCGCAAGCGCGTCGGCTCTGGCCTGATCGGCCAGGTCATAGGTGATCGCGTTGAGGTGGCCGTTGTGAGCGGCGACTCTTTCGAGCACCGATGCGACGGCCTCGCTTGGCTTGACCTCCCTGTTGCGAATAGTGGCGGCAAGCTCGGTCGCGCTTTGTTTCCATAAGTCGGACACGGTGACTCGTTTCTAAGGGAGCGAGCTGTAGACCGCTGTCTCCAGCTCCAGGTAGAGGTCCATTGACGGTTGATCAGCGAACGGGAGGATCTGGCTGAGGTAGGCCCCGCCGATCCCGTTGGTCTTGTCGATCCAGAAGAAACTGTTCGCAAGCCCGGCCCACATGAGGGTGCCGGCGGGGCGCCCGGTTGCCGCTGCCTGCTCATTGATCTGGAACGTGAGGCCCCAGCTCTTCGGGTCGCCGGGGAAGAACTCAGCATTGTTGGAGAACTGCGGCGCAGCGGTGACCAGCTCCTCTACCCGCAGGTCACCCATGTTGTTCTCTGACATCATCCTCACCGTCTCGGGTGCCAACACCCTGGTCCCGTCGAGCTCCCCGTCGTTGAGGATCATCCGGATGAAGCGGCCGTAATCGCTCATGGTGGAATGCAGCCCGCCGCCACCCATCTCGAACTCGGGATTTTCAGGCGCCGGTAGCTCGATGGCCGCGAGCGATCCGTCAGGGCCGCGGCCATGCACGGCAGCGGCGCGTTCGAGCATGGACGGCGTGTGGGCGAAGGCCGTATCCGTCATGGCGAGCGGACCGGTCAGGTGCTCCGCAAAGTACTCGCCGAGGGTCATGCCGGAGACGACTTCAACCATTAGCCCCGCCCAGTCGATGCCAACGCCATACTCCCACCGAGTTCCAGGATCGAACGCAAGCGGTTGGGTCAGGCTTTGTTTCTCGAGCGACAGCACGCTCGGAACACCCGTGACCTCGTGCCAGCGTTGCAGGTCGGCGTTCCAGATGTCGTAGACGTACCCGGACGTGTGGGTCAGCAGGTTGCGGAGGGTGACCGCGCCGGCCGCTGGCCGTACGAGCGGCTGTCCATCGCTGTCGAAGCCGGTGAGAACCTCGGCGGCGCCAATTTGCGGGCAGACTTCTGCGGCAGGTGCATCGAGGTCGATCTTGCCCTGTTCCACCAGTTGCATCGCCGCTGCGCCAGTGATCGCCTTGGTCATCGAGAAGATGGCACCAACGGTGTCGGTGGTCATTTCGACGCCTGAACCGATCGATCGCTCGCCGGCCGATCCTTCGTAGCGAACACCATCGCCGTCCACCACGATGGCCACTGCGCCGGGCGCAGCACCTCGCTCGATACCCGCGGTGAGAATGGCGTCGAGTGTGTCCTGCATAGTGCCCCCTGTTGACTGCAACCGCCGGACATCGGCCGGTCGCTGCTGTTCCCGCAAACTACTGCACCGACAAGTCCGCTAGCGAGTGCTCCTGCCGTAGAACGTGGCAAGTGCCGACTCCGACAGACCAATGCCGGGCTCGTCGTTGTAGGCGAGCACCGCCAACAGCCGGGTGACAGAGCCCTCGGTCGGCGTCACTCGGTGCAGCGCGTCACGTCCTCTGAACAGGACAAGGTCGCCGGGCTCGAACCGCAACGTCCGGGTGGTGGCGCCGTTGTCGGTGTCAGCATCGAGCACCGCTGCGACCGTTGCAAAGCCCGACCGCTCCTCGTCGGAGACGTGGTCAGCTCCGTCGGCATTTCTGGCGCCGGGCACATAGTCGAAGCGTCCGCCCGCCTCGGGTGCCCGAAGCAACATGGTTACCGCAAACGATGAGTTGTCGAAGTGCCATCCAAGTTCTTGACCGGCCGCCGCGAAGTGCACGTTCACCGATGACAGGTCGTCGGCGTAGGGGTAGATGGCGTCGATGCCAAGGACCGCACAGAGGAAGCGCTGGAACGCGGCGTCTCGATAGATCTCCTTAAGTGGCGAGTCGTCGTCGATTTGGTCATCGGCGAGCAGACCCTTGCTGCTGGCGACCTGCCGATTGAAGGCGTGGTCCTCGGCCAGCGTCGGGTCGTTCGGGGTCAGGTACACGTTGTGAGTTGAGGCGGCGTAAAAGGCCTCATCGGATCGACCGTCGAATTCGTCAACGACCGCGGCGATCGACTCGGCAGCGAAGAACCCGGCCAGTACGAGCGCTCCGTCGCTGTCGAGTGTCGCCTTGCATCGCTGCTGGTAGCCGGGGTCATCGATGCGATGGCGCAACGCTTCGATGTGGCGAGAAATGCTCATGAACGGACCGTTGCCCAGCCGCGATCGAACGTCCGGTCGGGGTGCACGGCCGACAGCGGGTCTTCGCTGTCTCGCCAGTACCCGAGCCCGTTGCCCGTCTTGGCGTACCCAACGAAGCGGAGCAGGTCATCGGGCCAGTCAGCAACCTCGTGCGGCGGACACTCCAAGAACTGGTTGGTTGATTGCGTCAGCCAACCAACGCTGTGTTGCAGCGAGAGTCCGGCCCGCCAGCCCGACGACTGATTGGCGCCGCCGCCGTGATAGAGCGCGCCGGTGTACAACAGCAGAGAACCCTTTGGCATCTCCGCTGGCCGGGTGTGATCGTGTTGCAGCTTCTCCCGATTGCCGTAGCGATGGCTGCCAGGGGCCACGCGGGTTGCACCGTTTTCCTCGGTGAAGTCGGTGATCGCCCACATGCCGTTGAGCTCCACCTCGAAGCCAAAGTCGGTCATGTCGTACTTCCATTGGTCGCGGTGTAGACGCTGGGATGTCTCCTCCGGTCCAATCTCTATGTACTCGGCGGCAGAGAATCGCCAGCTCGTCGCGTGACCGAGCACCAGATCTCCAGCGGCCATGATGAGCGGGTGGGTGGCGATCGTGCGGAAGGTCGCAGACCGGGGGAGCGGTGCGCCGGTACGTCGTGTCCGATGTCCCTCGAAGTCGCTGGCGCCGATGGATCCCTGGTCCTGGTATGGCGCGAGCTCTTCGGCGATGGCGTCCATCGTTGACTCGGGCGCCACTCGCTCCACCACGCAGCACCCGGCCTCCTCGAGGGCCACTCGCAGTTCGTCGAGAAAGCCAGGGTCGGCGAACCCAGCGCCGTCGTGGGCTGCATCGCTGGATTGCCGCTCGGTGAGAGAGAGTCTTGGAACGTCCACCGTTCCAGTGTGCCACGGCCCTCCAGATGCGGCCCGTCCGATCCGCTGGACGACTGGGTGGCCGAGCAGGAGGGGTTCTACCCTTGGGCACGTCCGGCGAGCGAGGAGATTATTGCGATGGCCGTCAATGCCGAACCCAGCCACGGCCCTTCGTCACCGCTCCCACTGACAAGCACCCACTGGGGTACCTATCGGGTTGAGGTGGTCGATGGCGAGGTCGTTCGCCTTCACGACTTCGAACATGATCCAGACCCGTCGCCCATAGGAAACGGCATCGTTGACGTGGTGGACGGGCCGACGCGGATCTCCGGTCCAATGGTGCGCAAAAGCTGGTTGGAGAATGGGCCCGGGAGCGACAACCATCTGCGAGGCAAGGAGCCCTTCGTAGCGGTCAGCTGGGATCGGGCCGAAGAGCTGGTCGCAACAGAACTGGAGCGGGTCAAAGCTGAATACGGCAGCCAGGCGATCTACGGCGGATCCTACGGATGGTCAAGCGCTGGACGATTCCATCATGCCCAAGGACAGCTGCACCGTTTCCTGAACACCATCGGAGGCTATACGCGCTCGGTCAACACGTACAGTTTTGCGGCGGCCGAGGTGATGGTCCCCCACGTCATCGGACACTTCCGGGCGTTCCTCTACGACGGGCCCACCTGGCCCGAGATCGCCGCCAACACCGAACTGGTCGTCGCGTTTGGTGGCATCCCGGTCAAGAACGGACAGATAAGCCAGGGCGGGCTCGGGCGCCACGTGCAACGGGCCGGGGTTCGTGATGCGGCCGCGGCCGGCGTCTCCTTCGTGAACGTCTCGCCGCTGCGGTCAGACATGATCGGCGACGCTGCAGCCGATTGGCTGGCGGTTCGGCCAAACACCGATGTGGCGGTGATGTTGGCGCTGGCCCACACGCTGCTTATCAACGATCTCCATGATCAGGACTTCCTTGCCTCCCACACCACCGGGTTCGAGGTCTTCGCTGACTACCTCCTTGGCGCCGACGATGGCATCCCAAAGACCGCGGCCTGGGCCGGAACAATCGCCGATGTTGACCCGGCAGCGATCACCGACCTTGCCCTGCGGATGGCCCGCTCCCGCACCATCGTTTCCACCAGCTGGTCCCTGAGCCGCCATGACCATGGCGAGCAGCCGTACTGGGCGGGGTTGGCGCTGGCGTCGATGCTTGGCGGCATCGGGCTGCCGGGCCAGGGATTTGTCTTTGGACTCAGCGCGGTGAACGGCGTCGGGGGCGACGGAATGATCCTGCCGGTGGCGGCGCTGCCCCAGGGGCGAAACGAGGTGGACGCGTTTGTGCCGGTGGCCAGGGTCGCCGATGCGCTGCTCCACCCCAACACCGAGTTCACCTACGACGGGCAGCACCGCACCTATCCCGACATCAAATTGGTGTGGTGGTCTGGCGGCAACCCGTTCCACCACCATCAGGATCTGTCCAGGTTGGTCCGGGCTTGGCAACAGCCGGACACGATTATTGCGAACGAGTGGACCTGGAACGCCAACGCCCGCCACGCCGACATTGTCCTCGCCTCTACAACTTCGCTCGAACGAGACGACGTTCAGGTCACCCCTCGCGAAGCCTTCCTGTCGGTCATGAACAAGGTGATCGAGCCGGTCGGTGATGCCCGTGACGACTACGCCATCTTCTCAGGCATCGCCGCAAGGCTTGGCGCCGAGGCCCGTTTCACCGAGGGGCGGTCCGCCAAACAGTGGATCGAACACCTCTACGAGGAGACCAGGAGCAACTGCCAATCGATCGGGGTTGCTCTGCCAACCTTCGACGAACTGAAGCAGACCCAGTGGCATGAAGTTGTCACCCCCCGGCCGCCGAACCCCTGGCAGCGGTTCCGGAACGGCGAGCCGCTCGGGACACCAAGTGGCAAGATCGAGATCTTCTCCGAGACCGTCGCAGCTTTCGACCTCGACGACTGCGGAGGCCACCCCCGTTGGATCACACCTCGGGAATGGTTGGGGGCCGCCTGGAGCGACAGCCCCACCGGAAGCGCCGATGGCGAGGTTGTGTACCCACTGCATCTCATATCCAATCAACCGAGGACCAAGCTGCACTCTCAGTTGGACCACGGCTCGGTCAGCAGGGCAGCCAAGATCGAGGGTCGCGAGCCGGTAGCGATGCACCCCGATGCGGCCCGCTCCCGCAACCTCGTCGACGGGCAGACCGTGCGAATCTTCAATGGCCGTGGTTCGGTACTTGCCGCGGTCACGACCGATGACGCGCTCCGGACCGATGTCGTACAGCTTTCGACCGGGGCGTGGTTTGACCCGGTGGAGGTGGACGGTGTCACCTGGTGCAAACATGGCAACCCGAATGTGCTGACAAAGGATGTTGGAACATCCGGTTTGGCGCAGGGGCCTTCCGCCCACAGCTGCCTGGTAGAGATTGAGGCCTACGTCGGACCTGATCTACCGGTGACAGCGTTCGAGCCGCCGGAGATTCTCCGCTGACGCTCGGTTGCGTGGCGAACAAGCCGGGCCGTAGGATCCGTCCATGAAACTGGGCATGAGCATCAACTACGTCGGTGATTTCCACTCGTCAGTGGAACAGGTGGTCGAGTACGAAAAGGCTGGCCTCGACGTTGTGTGGGTTGCCGAGGCCTACAGCATCGATGCCGTCAGCCAAATCGGCTACCTGGCAGCCAAGACCGAACGGGTGGAGATCGGCACGGGCATCCTGAATGTCTACTCCCGCACCGCCTCGGCCATTGCCCAGACGGCAGCCGGCTGCGACTACGTCAGCAACGGACGCTTCATCCTTGGCCTCGGTGCCAGTGGGCCACAGGTGATTGAGGGCTTCCACGGCGTCCCCTACGAGAAGCCGATGAAGCGCATCAGCGAATACATCGACGTCACCCGCATGACCCTGCGCCGCGAGCCTGTTGTCTATGACGGCAAGACCGTCCAGGTCCCGCTCCCCGAGGGTGAAGGCACCGGGCTTGGCAAGCCGCTCAAGCTCATCAACCACCCCGTGCGTAATGAGGTGCCGATCTGGTGGGCATCGCTGATGCCACTGTCGGTCAAGCAAACCGCCCGCTCCGCCGATGGTTGGCTGCCCGTATTCTTCGTGCCGGATGAATTCCAGAAAGTCTGGGGCGAGGACCTCAAGGCCGGCACCGCGGATCGAGACGAGAACCTCGGTCAGCTAGATATCGGCGCTGGCGCAACCGTCGCCATCGGCGACGAGTTTGTTGGCGAGGAAGCGGACAAGGTGCTCGACCGGGGTCGCGCGCCGACCGCCCTGTACTGGGGCGGCATGGGAGCCCGGGACAAGAACTTCTACAACACCATCGCCCAGAAGTACGGCTACGAGAAGGAAGCCATCGAGATTCAGGACCTGTACCTCGATGGCCACAAGGCCGAAGCCGCGGCCGCGGTGCCACGAGACTTCCTGGAGCGGGCAAACCTGGTCGGCCCCGCATCGTATGTGAAAGAGCGCCTCGGGGCCTGGAAAGAGGCGGGCGTCAGCGTGCTGAACGTGACCCCGGTTGGACCCAACCCGGTGGAGACGCTCGGAACACTGCGGGAGATGCTCGAAGACTCCTAGGGCCTGAGCGGGATGACCCGCTAGGTCCGAATAGCCCAGAGTTCGGGGAAGAAGCGAAGCCGCGTGGTGGCTTCCAGCCAACCGACTCCGCTGGAGCCCCCGGTCCCCGGTTTGTAGCCGATAATCCGTTCGACGGTCACGAAATGGCGCCACCGGTACAACGAGAACTGCTGATCGAGCGCGGTCAACTGCTCGCCGAGGCGATGGAGCTGTCGGTTGGCCTCATCATCGGGGTCGGCGTAGATGGACCGCCACGCCGCCTCCACGGACTGGTTCGGGCGGTACGGCTCAGACCAGTCCCGATCCAGCGCGTCGTCGTCGATGGCGTGGCCCGCTCTGGCCAACAGCGCGATTGCCTCGTCATAGAGGCTGCGTGAGTGCAGCGCTCGTTCAATCTCAGGCCAGACGTGGGGCACGTTGCGGTGGGCTTCGGCCAAGCGCTGGCTCTTGTTTCCGAGAACGAACTCGACGTGGCGGTACATGAATGACATCTGCCCTGACGCCGTCCCGAGGGTGTCTCGGAACTGACCGAAGCCCTCGCTAGAGATGGTCGACAAAACGTTCCAGGACTCGGTCAGGTAGTCGACGAACGCAAACGCCCGGTCCAAGATTTCGATGGCGTTGCGCGGTTGATCCTCGGCCAGTTGCCGTTTGGCGTTCACCAGTTCGAAGTGCAACCCGCGAAAGAGCAGTTCCTTCACCTGGCCCATCACAAAGAAGGCCATCTCGTCGTAACCATTGCTTCGGGGATGCTGCAGCGAGAGCAGCAGGTCGATGCTCTGGTAGTCGATGTAGGGGTTGGACGTTCCGGCGAACTCGGTTATCGGCAGGCCGCCGGTTTCGCTCGCGGTCGCTTCGCGGCTCGCATCGGTGGTGATGGGCATGGGTCGTGGGGCAATGGAGGAGTCCACGCCCGCCGGGTCGACGACCTGAGGCAAGAACGGTTCGTAGCGTGGCATCTACCTTGTCTCCGTCGAGGTCTCCGTCGAGGTCTCCGTCGAGGTCTCCGTCGAGGTCTCGGTGGATGCGACGAGATGAAGCATGGCATCGCCGAGCGGTGTGCGCGGAGTGCACAGGTCGAGCACCACATCGAAGTGGTTGCGGTCCGCTACTTCGAGCAGCGAAACCGGGGTGCCCTGGCCCGAAAGCAGATGACCAAAGGCTCTGCTCTGCAACTTGAACTCTTCGGTTTCGATGTCCCCCCAGGCGATCAGCGCCGGTGGAAACCCAGCGAGCTCTGCCAGCATCGGACTGTTGCGCTTCGCTACTGGAAGATCGATCCCGACCTTGGTGTTGATGTCGGTTCCGATCAGGGGCTCCAGCTCGAAGACGCCGGACAGGAGACCGACCGCAGCGGGACGCCAGCCGTCGTCGGTGCCAAGCCCAACCATCGCTGAGAGGTGGCCTCCGGCCGAGCTACCGCACACGACGATGCGCTCACTATCGATACCGGCGTCTGGGCAGGCGGCCAGCAGTGCGCTGAGCGCCTGGCGGCACTCGGTGACAATTTCATCGAGGGTGGCGGCGGGGGCAAGCGTGTAGTCGACGGCGGCGAAAGCCAGTCCGTTGTCAATGCAATCGGGAGCGGCGAACAGTGACTCACTCTTTGACAGCAGTTGCCAGTAGCCACCGTGAATGAAAACGACGAGGGGAGTGGCACCGTCTGCTCCCTCGGGGCAGACCAGGTCGACGGTTTGGGAGGGACCGGGCCCGTAGCGAATCTCCCGTAGCGGCGGACCAGAACGTTCAAAACGCTGCCGAGCGTTCTCACTACGGGTCTCGTACTCGGCGATGAAGGGTGCGAACGTCCCGCCGGTGCAGGAGCTTGGGGAGTAGGCGACCTGTCGTTCGGCGTCGGTCATCGTTCGCCATCTCGGGGATGGTTGCTCTTCTGCTTCAGCTGCTGCCACCAGACAATTCTATTGGCCCCGACTCAACGGCAGCGGACCTGCGCAACAGCAAAACATCGAGAGGCCGGGCATCGATGCCCGACCTCTCGCACGTGCAGGTTGCCGCCGCGACAACCCGCTCGTTCTTCTAGGTGATCTTCGTGGGTACGGGACTGGAGGGCCGGGCGGCTAAACGTCGCAGGTGAACACACCGGTGGTGGCGGGGGCATCGCCTTCGGCGTAGAACAGGTTGTCGTGAAGCCCGGTCTCAAGGGTGATCGATCCACCGGCGTCGTTGGCTGAGGCTGCCTCAAGCACATAGAGCACTCCCTCGGCATCGGTCAGCGATGCGATGAACGAGGTGCCCCGATCGGTTGAACCGTCGAGCGGCCATACCTCCAAGATGTTCACCTCGGTGCCGTCATCGGCCACGCCGGTGATGTCCAGGACGGTGGCGGCCGGGCCCGATGCGTCGGGGTTGAAGGCGCAGGAGCCGTCCATTTCCCAGCTCCGTCCATCGGCCAGTTCCACGCGAACCGAGTTTGAACCGTCGGTGCTGGTCTCTTCGGCCATCTCAGCGTTGTCATCGACCGAATCGGCCGCGTCCTCGCTGTCGGTGTCGGTGTCGGCGACAGTTTCGGTGTCGGCGACGGTATTGGTGTCGGCCACAGCGGTGCTGTCGAGCGTGACGTCGTCGGTCTGGTCTGCAGAGCCACAGGCGGTGGCGGCGAGGGCGATCGCCAAGACGAAATGAGCAAGGATGATGTTGGTTCGTGTAAGCACCACTCCACAGTGATCGACGGCGACCGTTCAATCTGTCGGTGAGCTGACACAACCAAAAGATTTGCCACGGTGATCGCTTGCCGTGATCGGGTACTTCGGGCGGGCTAGTAGCTCCCGGGGGTGAACTCCAGGTCACCAGCGACCATTGGCACCCGCACGACCACCGCATCGGGGCGCACGTCCATCGTGGCGCCTTCGATGCCGGTCAGGTACCACAGCCTTGGCTCAACACCGACAATTCTGAAGGTGGTCCACTTGCTCGGGTCCTCGACCAGCGGCGCCAACCGAAGATGGAGCGCTCCGGCCTTCCATTCCGCCCGTCGCAACGCCACCGCTGGAAAGTCAACGTCGACCACCTGAGGGCATGGGTCAAGCGGAGCCGCGGACAGGCGCTCCCACATACCGGGGCCACTGGCTTCGGCCGCAGCGAGGTACGCGTTGTATTGCCCCCGGGGATGTTCTTCGTTCAAACCCAGGCCCCAGGTGAACTCACCACGATCGGTGTCCCAGGTTGGTTCATACGATGCCTCGACGGCGTCGACGAGGCGTTGTTCCAGGTCGGACATACCCCACTCTCTGGCCAGGATCAGGGCTGACGGATAGCTACGGGTAGCTCGAAGCGGTAGCGGAATCCCAGCGTCGTCAGCACCCGAACCTTCACTTGCGGTGTTGGCCGTGATGCCCAAAGAGGCGCAGGCGGCCTCGAAGAGGCGCTTGCTGTCCTCGGGGGCTTGTGGCGCTGCGTAGTATGCGGTGGTCATCGCCGCCGCAACCGGCATGCGATGGTGCACGTCGAGTTGAGGGTCGTAGTAGAGCGTTGTCTGCTCCGGTAGATCGTCAGCGTCGAGGCCAAGGTAGTGCTGGCGTGCATAGGCCCACCACGGCTCGGCCGCCTGGTGGTGGTAGTCGGTGCCGTATCGGTTGTCGTGCAGCCTCAGACCGAGGCCCGCTCCAGCCAGTCAAAACGGCCAGATCTTGGTGTTCT
>CAZSTV010000041.1:17042-31348 GCA_964609665.1 uncultured Acidimicrobiaceae bacterium | reverse complement strand
GTTCTGCAACGTCGGCCTGGGCGTCTGACAGCTGGCTTGTGTACTCGGGGCTCGCCAGCAACCCAACCAGCTGAGTCGTCGACCAGACGAGCGCTCCGACGATCAACACCAGTACGCCGAACGACGCCACGAGCAACGCCAACATCGCAAGCCACGACGGCGCCCCTCGCCGAAGCAGGCCACGCTGCAGTGGGCTTACGACAACCACGATGACCAGAGCGAGGAAGATCGGGCCGATCGAACTGGCAAAAGAACGCATGCCCGCAACGACGATGATCGCGGCCGCTGCAGTGAGCAGCACGCTGAAGCCGCGGGGGAGCGGCCACTGTTCTGCGAAGTTGTTAGGTGCGTCCGCCGTCTCTGCCATGCCCAGACGTTAGACCGACAACGACCGTCAGTCAGTCTTTTGGCCCTCACTGACCGTCGCTCGAAATGTAAAGGTGATTTTACGACAAGCATCCTTGACATAATGGAAAGCGTCATTGACAATGAGTGCATGGCACAACAGCATGAAACGGCGGGAGCCGTCAAGCAAGAACCGAAGCTAAGCGAGCGGGACAAGCGAGAGGCAAAGCGTTACCTCCGGGAGTTTCTCCCACCGATGGTGACCTACGGGCTCGTCCTGGCAGCAGTGATGATCTTTGTCGACCAGGACAGCCCCTCCGCCAAGTTCTGGATTCTCCTACCAGTGCTGCCCATGATCGGGGTGGCGGTCGCCGTCTACCGATCGCTGCAACGGGCCGATGAATATGCACGGCTACTGCAAGTCGAGTCGATGGCCCTCGGTTTCGGGGCGGCGTGCCTTGGTTGCCTGGTCTTCGGCTTCCTGGGCGTTGCGGGTGTGGCACTCACCTGGAGCCCGTGGGTGATCTTCGGGGCGGCGATGGCGACATGGGGCATCTCTTTGGGTGTCCGAGGCGGTGCGGACTGATGGAGAACCGACTCAAGGAGTTGCGAGCCGTCCATGGATGGAGTCAGGCTCACCTCGCCGATTTGCTGGACGTCAGCAGGCAGACGGTGAACGCGCTGGAGAAGGGTCGATATGACCCCAGCCTCCCGCTGGCATTCCGACTAGCGCGAGTGTTCGACACCAGCATTGAAGGCCTGTTCACCCCGAACAGCGAAGACCTTGGCATCTCGGCCGATGCCGAGGAGACAGCGATCAGTTGATGATTGGAGCCCGCATGTCGGGCTCCAATCCGCGTGTGCACGCCAGATCGTGTGTACGCCAGGTCGTACGTACGCCAGATCGTCTCGGCTGCTAGGCCGACTTCAGATCGGCCATGACGCCCCGCCAACGCTCGGGGTCCGCCTTGTACGGCGCATAGAAGCTGATGCGCTGAATGCAATCGCCGTACCGGCGGTGCAGCTCGGGAGCGATCGACTCCGGCTCGCCGACGACGGCGAAGGTGTTGAGGATCTCATCATCGATGAGCGACCCCATCTTCTCCCACTCGCCCTGCTTCGACAGCTTGTTCAAGTCTTCCTGCATGCCACCCCAGCCGTGCAGGTCAAGGACCGGGCGGTACGCAGGAGTCGAACCGTAGAACGAGATCTGCTGCCTCGTGGCCGCCGCGGCCTTTTCGAGCTCGGCATCGTCGTTGCCGGTTACGACGAATGACGGTCCGACGATCTCGAAGCCGTCCATGGTCTTGCCGGCCTTCGCTCGACCCCGTTCCAGGGCCGGGATGGTCACCTCGCGTAGGAATCGCTCGGTGGTGAACCCGTGGCAGATGAAACCGTCAGCAACTTCTCCGGCCACCTCGGTCATGAGCGGTCCGACGCCAGCGAGGAATATCTTGGGGTCCCCGTTGGGATTGGGGCCGGGGTTGAAAAACGGGGTCATCAACGTGTGGGTGTAGAACTCGCCTCGGAAGTCCAGCTTGGTGCCGTTGTTCCAGCAGTCCCAGATCGCCCGGATGGCCAGAATCATTTCCCGCATCCGAGCGGCGGGCTTCGACCACTCCATGGAGAACCGCTTGGTGATGTGGGGCTTAATCTGAGATCCCAGTCCGAGGATGAAGCGCCCCGAGTAGGCCTGCAGGTCATACGCGGTGTTGGCGAGGGTCATCGGGCTGCGGGCGAATGCCACGGCGATAGACGTGCCGATCTCGATCGTCTCGGTGTGCTCCGCGGCGAGAAGGAGAGGGAGAAACGGATCGTTGCTCGTCTCTGCGGTCCAGAAGCCGTCGTAACCGGCGGCTTCCTGCTCCTTGGCGGAGGCGATGGCCGCAGCCAGGTCGCCTCCCATACCGAATCCTCCGTCAACTCTCACGATCTATCGCTCCTAGTGCTCGTTTGGCAGTACTCGATTTCGTCGCGCTCGATTTGCAGCGCACACCGCAACCTTAGGGAATGGCACCTCGGCGACAAAGTTGAGCGGCGAACGCTAGCGTTGAACAGATGGTTATTGATGTCACCGATGCCACATTCGAGGCCGAGGTTCTGCAGCGGTCCATGACCACCCCCGTGGTGGTTGATCTGTGGGCGCCGTGGTGCGGTCCGTGCAAGACGCTCGGGCCAATTCTGGAGAAGGTCATCAACGAGACCGGCGGCCAGGTGGTTCTGGCCAAGATCAACGTCGACGAGAACCCGCAGGCATCGCAGGCCTTCCAGGTGCAGTCCATCCCGGCGGTTTACGCGCTGGACAAGGGCGCTGTCGTCGCCAACTTCATGGGAGCACAGCCCGAGGCCCAGATCCGGGACTTCGTCGGTCAGCTGACCAACGGTGCCGCTCCGCCGGTAGGTGGAAGCGAGATTGACGCGCTGCTCGCCCAGGGTGACGAGGAATCGCTTCGTAAAGCGCTGGAGCTCGACGCAGAGAACAAACCAGCGCTGCTGATGCTGTCCCAGTTGCTCATTCAGAGCGATCGGGCTCAGGAAGCGGTCACGCTACTCAGCGGTGCACCCGATGATGATCCCGATTTCGCCGCCATGCTTGGCGCCGCCCGCGACGCTGCACTTCCCCCGGACGCCCAGAACGAGATTGACGCAAAGCTCGGTGCGCTGCTGCCGACGGTCAAGGGCGATGATGACGCTCGGGCCGAATTTGTGGCCCTGCTCGATGACCTCGCGACCGGCTCACCAGAGTCGGCTGCAGCGTGGCGGCGCAAGCTCTCCACCCAGCTGTATTAATCAGACCAATCCGGCCAACGTTCGGTCGGATCAGCGCCGATCGGTGGTTACCGTTGGCACAGCATCGGTGGTGTTCTTGCCACTGACCTGACACTTCCCCCAAGAGACAGTTTTCTACAGGCCTTTCGCGGCCTGAACTCAAGGGGATCGTGTGTCGATCGAACACCCCGGTGGACCGCCAGGTCTCGCCGAACGACTCGATGATCTACTGCTTCGTCTCGACGACTGGCGGAGTCGTCCGGCCCTGGTGTGGGGCACCGGTCTGTTGCTTGCCGTGGTGGTTGGTCTCGGCTGGTGGACCAGCCGTCCGGTCGACGCCGACCCAGTGGCGGAACAGATACCGATGGCGGACCCCGACCGAGCCTCGTCGGCGTCCTCCGGCTCCAGCGACGCCGCAGAGTCAACCGACCCCGCAGAGTCAACCGACCCCGCAGAGTCAACCGGCACCGCCACCTCGTCGACCGGTGGCACGGAGTCGGGCGGTGCTGCCGCTGAGGACTCCACCGCACAAGGGACGGATCTTGCACCGGACGCGCTTGAACCTGAACCGGAAGAGCTTGTGGTGCACGTGGTCGGAGCGGTCCGGTCTCCCGGCTTGGTGCGCGTGCCGCCCGGCAGCCGCCTGAGCGATGTGGTGACCGCAGCGGGCGGCCCGCTGGCAGAGGCCGACGTCCACCGACTGAACCTGGCGGCGCCCGCGTTCGACGGAATGCAGGTACGGGTACCACTCGTCGACGACGATGACGACGAGGTGCTGCTCATTCTTCCCGAGCGCGCCGAGGGCGGACCATCCTCGGATCCACCGCAGCCATCAGGGCCGGTCAACTTGAACGACGCGACCGGTGAGCAGCTCGAAGCGCTCCCCGGCATCGGTCCAGCCATTGCCGCGGCGATCATCAGCTGGCGAGAGGAGAACGGTCGGTTTGCCGTGCCGGACGACCTCATGGACGTGCCGGGGATCGGTCCGGCGAAGATGGGAGCGCTCCGTGACCGCGTCACGACATGACCCGGTTCACAGCGGCCCTGTCCCAGGACAGGGTGACACGAGCGGAGGTGAAGGACCCGTCCGGAAGTCCGCGGATGGTGCCACGACCGACCTGCGACTGCTCGGGGCCGCAGCATCGGTGTGGTGCGGCGCGTCGCTGGCGCTGCCCATCACCGGCGGTTCGGCGATGTTGGCCGCTGGACTGGTCGGCGCCGCTGTCTCGTCGGTCGCAGCGGTGAGTCCTGCCCGACTGTTGCTGTGGCTGGGGTCGCTGTTCCTTATTGCCTCCCACCTCGGGGTGCGAGCCGACCGGCTCTACGTTCCGGTGGAAACAGGTCCGTTCGAGGGAGAGGTAACAGTTATAGGAGATCCCGAGCGCTCGTTTGCAGGCTGGGTGATCGAACTTCGACTGCCAACGGGGGAGCGGGTGCGCAGCCGAGCGTTCGGCCAGCCGGGCTCGGTCGTCGCGAGCGCAGCGATTGGCGAGTCGCTGCTGGTCGAGGGCCGACTTTCGCCGGTGGTCGACCAACCGTGGCTGCGGACCAGACACATCGCAGGTCATCTCGCCATCGACCATGCCGAGCACGCTGCGCGGGCGGGGCCGCAGCACCTCATCCCCACCGTCGTGCGGGACCGGATTGCAGCCGGCGCCACCACATTGGCCGACGAGCGTCGGGCGCTCTACCTGGGGCTGGTGATGGGGGATGACCGGCTGCAACCCCTGGGGCAAAAACTCCGCTTCAACGCTTCCGGCCTAACCCACCTGCTTGCGGTGTCGGGTCAAAACGTTGCGTTCGTACTCGCTGTTGCCCGACCGGTCCTCCAGGCGTTCGGCTACCGAGGCCGATTCATCGGTCTTCTCGGGGTACTCGTGGTCTTCGCTGTGATCACCCGGTTGGAACCATCGGTGCTGCGGGCAACCGTGACCGCAGGCATCACCGCCTGGGCTGCAATGACCGGACGGGAGCGGACCGGCATCACCGTGTTGTGCCTGGCGGTCATCGCCCTCATCGGCATCGATCCGTTCCTCGTCGATTCGGTTGGATTCCAGCTATCGGTGGCGGCATCGGGCGGCATTCTCCTGATCGGTCCGGCAGTGGAGCGCCGTCTACCCGGACCGTCGTGGTTGGTCGCGCCAATGTCTGTCACCGTCGCGGCTCAGATCGGTGTCAGTCCGCTCCTGATCATGTACTTCGGGCCGGTGTCCGGTGCGTCCATCCCGGCCAACGTGGCGGTGGGCTGGGCTGCAGCCGCCGTGATGACCCTCGGTCTGACCGTTGGCGTTTTCGCCGGGCTGGTTCCCGACGAGGTGGCATTCCTCCTACAGCGGCCAACGGACATCTTGCTGTGGTGGATCGACTGGGTTGCGGCGTGGCAGGCGGGACTTCCGGCGCCCCGATACGGACTGGCCACCTTGGCCGTGGTGCTCGTCGCTCTGATCATCATGCGGATGGTCGACCGGCCGGTCCATCGCGCCGCCCCCATCCTCGCGATCGTGGTGGCGTCGGCCTCGGCGGTGCCCGTGTCACCATCCGCCGTTGAGGAGTGCGGCAGTGGCATCACCTGGTACCCGGGTGGGGCCGAGACGTCGTCGGCCCTGGTGCTGTCAGCCGACGCCTACGACGGTTCGGTCGAGGCATGTTTCGATGCGGGCATTCGGTCCGCCGACGTTTTAGTGCTGGAACGAGGGAGTGCCCAGTCGGCCCGGCTCGCAACAGCGATCGGCGATGTCATGGACATCGGCCACATCATGGCGCCACCGCAGCACCGGGTGATTGGAGCGCGGCGCCAACTCGACGTCGTGGAACTCGTGACAGCGGACGCCACGCTCGAGGTCCAACCGAGCCAGGACGGCACCCGACTGGCGGTGGTGCAATGCTGCTACAACGGTGAGTGATGGACACAGGTTCGGACCACGCATCGGGTGCAACGCCGGACGGCGGGCGAGGCGAGGCGTGGCGTCGCCAGCTCCGCGCCCTGGCGGCACCGACGGTCGAGTTGCTCCAGACCGAGTACCCAAACGGTCTACGAATCGACCTGAGCGGCCCACCTGACCGACCGATAACCCCGCGAACGCTGCACCCGGCGTTCTACGGCTGCTATGACTGGCACTCCTCGGTGCACTCTCACTGGCAGGTTGCCAGAGCGGCTCGGCTTGGCGCGGACGATGGGTTCACCGCCGTCGTCAAAGCGGTCCTCAACGAGCATTTGACCGAGGCAAACCTGGCCACCGAGATGGAGTGGGTCACCACACGCCCCGGCTTCGAGATGCCGTATGGCATGGCCTGGGTGCTTGCGCTGGGGGCCGAACTTCGTTTGTGGACCCACGCGGCTAGCAGTACTGACGCGGTTGATGCCGAGCGCTGGTTGCACGCTCTGTCATCGCTGGAGGCGCACGCCGCCTCCGCCTTCGAGCGGTACTGCGCAACCATGACCACCCCGACACGTGGCGGCCTACACAACCAGAGCGCCTTCGCACTCGGGCTCGTCTTCGACTCGGCCGCAGACTCTCTCGCCGGTTCCGTCGCTGACGGGGCAGCCGACCCTCACTCGGGCGGCGATCTTCTTGAGTCGATCACCAACACGGCCCTTCGACTTTTCGGCGAGGACACCGATGTCAACCTTGCCTACGAGCCGTCCGCGTCAGACTTCCTGTCGCCGGCGCTGTCCGAAGCCGACCTGATGCGACGGCTTATGCCACCGCCCGACTTTGGTCGGTGGCTCGACCGGTTCGCACCTGAAGGCTTCGACGAGTTGGCGCCGGTCACCGTTGTGGATCCCTCGGATGGGCAGCTGGCTCACTGGGCCGGATTAAACCTCAGCCGAAGCTGGATGCTCAGCGCTATCGCCGCCGCGCTCGCTGACAACGATCAGCGAATTCCGGTACTCGCCGAGAACGCCGAACGGCACCGAGACGCCGGCCTGGCCACGGCGGGACACCCGGACTACATGATCTCCCACTGGGTACCGACGTTCGCTGTCTATCTGCTGACAGCGACGCACTAATGCTCAGGCGTCGCCCTCGCCGTCGCCGTTGAAGCGACGTTTTGCAGCATCCATGAAGTTGAGCAGCGCCTCGTTTACGTACCGGTCGGTGTCTTCAAAGACACGATTGGCCGACTCGCTGAACGCCTTGGTCGCCGTCGTTGCGTCATCCCTGAACGGTCGAGGGTCACCAACACGGTGGTAGTCGCCAGCCATGATTTCGGTGTAGGCACCGGAGTCAACCCAGTTCCGCAGCTCGGCCACCCGAATCACCGGGAATGGATGCGATCGACCGAGGGTCGACATCATGCGGTAGTAGGCGCTCAAGCCGGTCGACTCCCGGTACTCGTTGCTCTGCTCGATGAACGCTTCGATGTTCAGTTCATCACGCCTGCCCCTGATGCCACCGGCCATCACGCCCAGTAGGCCGAGCATGGCGTTGAGATCCTGAGTGGCAAGCAACCCGGCCCGGTCACAGGAGACCTCGGCCTTCCTGCTCCACTCCAGCAGCGCCAGCGTTATCGGAACGATCGCCTGGCTGATGATGGGGGTGAACGCCTGCCCATAGCCGAGCAGCAGATGCAGCAGCGTGCGGTAGAGGGCATGCTCGCTCATGATGTGCCCGACCTCGTGGCCCAGGACCGCCTCGATCTCGGCGTCGGTGGCCAACTCAATTAGCGATGAGTTCAACACGATGAACGGGTTGTCCATCCCGACCGCCCCGGCGTTTGCCAGGTAGGTCTGCGAGATATAGAGCGGGGGCACGTTGGTGTCCAGCACTTCACAAACGGACTCGAGCTGGCGGTGGATCTTCGGGTACTGGTCGGGTCCGATCCTGACCGCCTGCGCCTTGTACACCATCGACACGTTCCGCTCGCCAAACGTGCCGACCACCTTCTTCAGAAGGGTGTCGAACCCGGGGATCTGTTGCAGCGCATTCAGCGCAACTCGGTCTGCGGGGTGCTCCCACGAGAACGAACTGATGCCTTCGAGCTTCTGTCGTTTCTTTGCGGGGACAACGGCGTTCTTTGACTTCTTGGCCACCGTAAGACCCTAACGCACGAGTTGCTGCCGTGGGCTGCGGCCAGCGCGGCTCCAGGCTGCGCAGCAATGGCGCGCTGTCCCGGACGGGGACAGGTAGTAAGATTGTTCCCATGGGACTTCTTATGCGACCGGGTTACACGTTGCTTTTTGCGGGCATTGCATCGTTCGTCGTGAGCCGCTTCATTGACTTTGTGCCGCTCGTCGGCTCGATGTTGGCGGTCATGACGTTCTTGTTCGCCATCTTCGCTCTGGTCGGTGGAGTCTGGCTTGTCGTGGCGGAACGTCGCGCTGCTGGGGCCTGACCCTCGGCAAAGAGCCCGGCGTGCGCTAGCGTCGTCGTGTGTTTCTGGACCTGGGCGCCCATCGCTTTGACATCACCTATCGGGCGCTGGTCATGGGCATCCTCAACAGGACCCCGGACAGCTTCTTTGACGGCGGCCAGTACTGGCAGTTCGACGAGTTCCTCACGAAGGCCGAAAGGCTGGTGGACGACGGTGCCGACTTTCTTGACGTCGGTGGCGTAAAGGCGGGCCCGGGCGAAGAGGTCGGGCTGCAGGAGGAACTGGAACGTGTCGTTCCCGCGGTCGAGGCGCTTCGCCAGCGTTTCGATGTGCCCATATCGGTCGACACCTGGCGGGCCGAGGTGCTGCGACAGTGCATCGAACTTGGCGCAGACCTTGGCAACGACATCAGCGGCTTTGCCGACCCGGACTATCTGTCGGTTGCCGCCGCAGGTGACGCGTCGGTCATCGCCACCCACATACGGCTGGCGCCGCGGGTGCCCGATCCAGACCCGATCTATGACGACCTGGTGGTCGATGTCCGCAACTTCCTCGCCGACAGGGCAGCTCGAGCTCGTGCCGCAGGCATCCCCAAGGAACGGATCGTCATCGACGCTGGCCTCGATCTTGGCAAGACCCCCCGCATGTCGTGGGAGTTGTTGCATCAGTCCGAAGCGCTACTCGACCTTGGCTACCCGTTGCTGCTGTCGGCATCGAGCAAGCGGTTCCTGTTTGAGTTGCTCGACACTGAGCGGACCGACATCGAGTCGGGGACGACGGCCGCCCACGCCATCGGGATTGCCAAGGGCTGTCGAATCATCCGAGCTCACGACGTCCAAGCCGGTCGCCGGGTAGCGGACATGATGGCCGAGATTCTCTCGGTTCGGGCCCGGGTCTAGGCCGCCGCGAGCGATGGCTGTCGTATTCATCAAAGGCGACGACGAGACGCTTATGGCCCAGGCCGTCCAGGCGACGATCAAGGACCTGGTCGGCGACGGTGACCGCGGCCTCATGGTCGAAGAGGTAACCGAGGAACACTACGACGATGGCACCGACCTGACCCTCGCACCGCTGATCACCGCGGCTCAGACCATGCCGTTTCTTACCGAGCGCCGGGTGATCGTCGGCCGTCATCTCTCGCTGTTCTCAAAAGCGGCGACCGTCTTGCCCCTGATCGAGTTGCTCGCAGCGGCGCCTGACACCAGCGATCTCGTGCTGGTGTGGGAGCGAGGTTCTTCAGCCAACCGGATGCCAGCGGTGCCAAAGACGCTGACCGAGGCGTTGAAATCCGCCGGGGCCGAGTTCAACGATGCCGCACCGTCTGGCCGTGGCCGCAAGTCGCTTCTCGAAGAACGCCTCGCCACTGCGCCGGTCCGATTCGATGCCGGCGCCAAGCAGGCGGTGATGAGTCGCATCGGCGATGACGTCGGGCGGTTGGCCTCGGTGCTTGAAACGCTGACCAGCACGTTTGGCACCGACGCGAAGCTGACCGCCGATGACGTGTCGCCGTTCCTCGGCGAAGCGGCCGATGTCCCTCCGTGGGAACTCACCGACGCCATCGATGACGGCAACATCGGTTTGGCGCTCGAAAAGCTGGAACGCATGACCGTCGGTGGAGATCGACATCCGTTGCAAACGCTGGCAACGCTGCACACTCACTACCAGCGAGCGCTTCGGCTCGACGGGTCCGGGGCTCGCGACGAAAAGACAGCGGCCGGGATACTCGGCATGACCGGCTCGACGTTCCCCGCAAAGAAGGCGTTGAACCTGAGCCGCAAGCTCGGGGGAGCGAAGACCAGGCAGGCGGTGGGTTTGTTGGCCGCCGCCGATCTGGATTTGCGGGGCGGAACGGCGCTGCCGGCCGAAACGGTGATGACGGTCCTCGTCGCCCGCCTGGCCCGGATGAGCCGCTAGAGCCCGAGCGGGCAGGCGCGAGAACGGCGCCGGATACCAAAGAACAGATCCGAGAACGTACAAAGCCCGCCGACTCATCAGAGCGGGCGGGCCTGTAAAGCGAAACGCTCGCCTGATTGGCGAGCGTTGCTACTGCGCTGTTATTCGGCTGCGCCGAGCGCCTTGATGCGTGCGCTCAGGCGGCTCTTCTTGCGAGCAGCAGTGTTCTTGTGGATGACGCCCTTGGAGGCAGCCCGATCGATCCGCTTGATCGTCTGACGGAGTGCCTCAGCCTCACCGTCGCCACCGGCAGCGGCGATTGCCGCCTTCTCCCGGGTGCGAAGCTCGGAGCGGACGGCCCGGTTCCGGAGACGGCGCTTCTCGTTCTGTCGGTTTCGCTTGATCTGGCTCTTGATATTCGCCACAGAATTCCTCGTGTCGTTCTACATCTGGTTTCGCTTGATCCGGGTGGTACTCAGCGGCTGTTGCACCTTGTCGGCGGGACCAGCAGTGAAGGAAGGCGAAACTCGGAGTGCCAAAAGGGCACTGCTAGATGATAGCTGTTGGCGAAGCGGGCCCAACCCTCGGATCCGGAGGTTTGTTCGAAGACTGTTCAAAGACTCTTCAAAGGCTGTTCGAAGACAGAGAAGTGTCTCGCTTCGCCGGACAGTCACTAGTTTAGATGTCAGATATTCATGGCAGCTTTGAAGACAGACAAGATTCGAAACATCGCGATCATCGCCCACATCGACCACGGAAAGTCGACGTTGGCCGACCGCCTCCTTGAGATGTGCGGGGCTGTGGAGGCGCGAGAAATGCGCGCCCAGTACCTCGACACCATGGATCTGGAGCGCGAACGCGGCATCACCATCAAATTGCAGAGCGTGAAGTTGGAGTGGAAGGGGCACGTGATCAACCTGATCGACACCCCCGGCCACGTTGACTTTGGTTACGAGGTCAGCCGGTCACTCGCCGCGTGCGAGGGGGTGGTGCTCGTCGTCGACGCCGCTCAGGGCATCGAGGCCCAGACCTTGGCCGTCACCTACCTGGCGATGGAAAACGACTTGGAGATTGTCCCGGTCCTCAACAAGCTCGACCTGCCTGCCGCAGACCCGGATCGGTACGCGGCCGAGATGGAGAACGTGCTTGGGACCCCGGCAGATGAGGTCCTGAGAATTTCGGCCAAGACGGGCATGGGTGTCGAGGAACTCCTGGACGCCATCATCGAACGTATCCCGCCCCCCGAAGGCAACGAGGACGAGCCGCTCCAAGCGCTCATCTTTGATAGCCACTTCGACAACTACCGCGGCGTGATCTCCAGCGTTCGGGTGATGAACGGGCGGATGAACTCGCGCGAGAAGCTGCGGTTCATGCAGGCCAACGCCGTGCACGACGCCGATGAGATTGGGGTACGCACCCCGGACAACGAACCGGTGAAATCTCTTGGCCCTGGCGAGGTCGGCTATTTGATCGCCGGCATCAAGGACGTGAGAGAGGCCCGCTCCGGTGAGACCATCACCACCGCTTCCGATGGTTCGAGCGAAGCGCTCGACGGGTACCGAGAACCAATGCCGATGGTCTTCTGCGGCCTGTATCCGGTCGATGGCGATGACTACGAGGACTTCCGCGACGCCCTGGACAAGCTCCGTCTCGACGACGGCAGCTTTACCTTCGAGCCGGAGACGTCCACTGCGTTGGGCTTTGGTTTCCGCTGCGGGTTCCTCGGATTGCTGCACATGGAAATCGTCCGAGAGCGACTGCAGCGCGAGTTTGACCTCAACCTCATTGCCACCAGCCCGTCGGTCGAATATCGCCTGACCTATAACAACGGCGACGAAGTGGTGATCGACAACCCCTCCGCAATGCCGCCGTCCGGCGACCTGCAAAAAATCGAAGAGCCGTACCTCACCGCGTCGATGATCACCCCCTCGGACTACACGGGCACGCTCATGGAGCTTTGTCAGTCCCGTCGGGGCCAGCTGGAGAAGATGGAGTACCTCTCGCCGGAGCGGATGGAACTGGTCTACCGGCTACCGCTCGCCGAGGTGGTCATCGACTTCTTCGATCAGCTGAAGAGCCGCAGCCAGGGCTACGCCAGCCTTGACTACGAGCCGACCGGATACGAAAAAGGTGACCTCGTGCGGGTCGACATTCTCTTCAACGGCGAACAGGTCGACGCATTCTCCACGATCGTTCACCGTGAGAGCTCCTATGAGTACGGCCGTCGCACCGCCGAGAAGCTCAAAGAGATCATTCCCCGCCAGCAATTCGAGGTGCCCATCCAGGCTGCCATCGGTGGACGAATCATTGCCCGTGAGACGGTGCGGGCCTTCCGCAAAGACGTAACCGAGAAGCTGTATGGCGGTGACGTCACCAGAAAGAACAAGCTGCTGAAGAAGCAGAAGGAAGGCAAGCGAAAGATGAAGAGTCTCGGTCGGGTCGATATTCCGCCTGACACCTTCATTCGCGCCCTCCGCCTCGACGATTGATCACCGCTCCAAGATGACCACCCCTTCGATCTTTTGGTTTCGGCGCGACCTTCGCCTTGCAGATAATCCGGCGCTCGCCACAGCGGCGGCAGAGGGGCCGGTGCTCGGAGTCTTCGTACTCGATGACGCCCTGTGGGGCCCCGCCGGAGCAAACCGCAAAGCGTTCCTGGCGGCGTCGCTGCAGTCACTTTCGGCGTCGATGGGCGGCGCCCTCGCCGTCATACACGGGCCGCCGGCAGTGGTGCTGCCAAGAATCGCTGCAGCGGTCGGCGCCAACCGCATTGTTGCGGCCGAAGACTTCGGGCCCTACGGCCGTACGCGGGACAGCGCGGTCTCGGCCGCCGCTGCCGAGGCCCACATCGAGATGTCGTTCGTCGACTCGCCATATGCGGTGAAGCCCGGCTCGGTGGTGACCGGGGGCGGGACCTCCTACAAGGTGTTCACCCCGTTCTTTCGCAGCTGGCAAGCCCACGGTTGGGCAGACCCCCAGCCGGTTGCCTCGGTCGACTGGATTGACCCGGCCACTGCGCTGGCCCAGATGTCCGACACACCGTTTGGGATCCCGGAACCCCCGGAGGTGTCAATCGAACTGCCGGAGGCGGGCGAGGATGCGGCCTGGAATGCCCTCGAACGGTTCCTCGACGAGCGAATCGGGGGCTACCAGGAGGCCCGGGATCTTCCCGGCATGGACGGTACGTCGCGACTCTCGCCGTATCTGAAGTGGGGTGTTGTGCATCCCCGCCAGCTGCTCGAACGCCTCGGCAGCTCGCCGGGGGAGCAGACCTTCCGCAGCGAACTGTGCTGGCGAGAGTTTTACGCCGAGGTGCTGTTTCAGCGGCCGGACTCGGCCAGGCAGGCCTATGTGGCCAAGATGGCTGGCATGGAGGTCGATGACGGCCCCGCCACCGACGAACTGTTCGACGCATGGTGTGCCGGACAGACCGGCTACCCCATCGTCGACGCGGGAATGCGTCAGCTGGTGGCCGAGGGCTGGATGCACAATCGGGTGCGCATGATCGTTGCCAGCTTCTTGGTGAAGGACCTCCACATCGACTGGTTTCGGGGGGCCCGGTTCTTCATGACGCATCTGTTGGACGGCGATTTGGCGTCAAACAACCACGGTTGGCAATGGGTGGCGGGCACCGGCACCGATGCCTCGCCCTATTTCCGCATCTTCAATCCGATAACCCAGAGCAAGAAGTTTGACGCAGATGGCGAGTACTTGCGGGCATGGATTCCGGAGATCGCTCATCTACCGAACCGTTCGATCCATGCTCCCTGGACCGAGAAAACTGGCGCCCCTGCGGCATACCCGCTGCCCATCGTTGATCACGATGACGAGCGGCGTGAGTCCCTCGACCGATATGACCGGCTGAAGCAGAGCTGGGCATAATTGCAACGCTCGCTAGACTGCGGTTCAGGCCGATGGACGTAGGAATTATGCTCGACGAACGAAAAGCCGCCATCTTGAAAGCGGTCATCGAGGAATACACC
>CAZSTV010000041.1:6754-17032 GCA_964609665.1 uncultured Acidimicrobiaceae bacterium | reverse complement strand
GCGGACATTGACGCGGGACTTTAGCGAAAAGGTGTCGGCCGCCACCATTCGCAACGACATGGTCGCGTTGGAGAACGCCGGTTTTCTTCGCCAGCCGCACACCTCCGCTGGACGAGTCCCCACGCAGAAGGGGTACCGGCACTTCGTCGACAACCTCGACCCTGCCCGCCTGGCCGTTGCCGAGAAGCGCCAGGTGGCGTCGTTCTTCGGCCAGATGCGAGGCGAGATTGAAGAGGTCATGCGCGAGACAGCGGCCCTCTTGGCAAACCTGACGGACTACGCCGCCGTCGTGGTCGATGAGTCCGACGATGCGGCAACGGTTCGATCCGTGCAGCTCGTCTCGCTCGGCGACCGCACCGTACTGGCCGTCGTCGTTTTGTCGAACGGCCAAATCATCAAACACAGTTTCGACTTTGACGTCGATACCAGCGAGGAAACAATCGCCGATGCCTCAGCTCAGCTCAGAGCAGCGCTTGAAGACAACACGCTGTCGGAGCCAGGAACGCTTGCACCGTCTTCCGATCCTGCCGTCGACGCCCTGGCGGCCCAGTTCTACCGCGAGCTTGTCGGCACCGGCAGCGACCTTGAGCGGGTGTACGTCGACGGTGCCTCAAAGGTTGCCGCTGCGTTCGAAGCGGTCGATTCGGTTGGTCAGGTCTTGACCATCCTCGAACAACAACTTGTGGTGGTCAGCCTCCTCGCCGATGTGGTCGAGCGGGGGATGACGGTTGCAATCGGGACCGAGACCGGCGTCGAACCACTGTCAGAGTGCAGCCTGGTCGTGTCGCCCTATGAGATTGACGGCGAACATGCGGGCTCCATCGCGGTGCTCGGGCCAACCAGAATGAACTACCCCCAGGCAATGTCTGCGGTGGCGGTTGTCAGCAATCAGCTGGGTAACAGGCTGAGTGAGGGCTGATGGATTACTACCAATTGTTCGGCCTCCCAGGACGAAATCAAGCGGGCCTATCGCAAACTCGCCCGAGAGCTGCACCCGGACGCCAACCCGGATGACCCCGAGGCAGAAGCTCGGTTCAAACAGGTTGCAGAGGCCTACGAAGCCCTCGGTGACCCGGAGAAGCGGGCCCGCTATGACCGGTTCGGGTCCTCAGGGGCCCGCGGCGGTGGCGGCGGAGATCCGTTCGCCGGTGGCGGACTCGGAGACCTGTTCGACGCGTTCTTCAACACCGGAGGACGCACCGATTCCGGCCCCCAGCGCGGCGCCGACCTTGAGGTTGTCGCTCAGCTGACCCTCGAAGACGTCGTTCGAGGCGTCGCAAAAGACGTGACGGTGCGAACCGCTGTGTCGTGCGACACCTGTGAGGCAACCGGTGCAGCACCCGGCTCTCAGGTGCTCCGATGCGACCAGTGCGGTGGTTCGGGTCAGGTCCGACAGGTCCGCCAGTCCATCCTTGGGCAGATGGTCACCACCACCGCCTGTGCCCGGTGTTCCGGCGAGGGTGTCACCATTGCCACCCCATGCCAGGATTGCTCCGGCGAGGGTCGCAGGGTGGAAGAACAGACCTACTCGGTGGAAGTGCCGGCCGGAGTCGACGATGGTTCGACCCTGCGTCTGACCGGCCGCGGGGCTGTCGGTCGTCGTGGCGGCGGCGCCGGTGACCTGTACGTCCAGGTCCAGGTGCAGGAGCACGAGTCGTTCCTGCGTCACGGTGAAGATCTGCTCGCTGAATTGCACGTTGCGGTCACCCAGGCCGCCCTCGGCTCCGTCGTTGACTTCGATTCTCTGGACGGTGTGCTCGAGGTTGATGTTCCCGGCCGTTCCCAGACCGGGAAGCAGTTCCGCTTCCGGGACAAGGGCGTGCCCCGGCTTCGTAGCCGTGGACGGGGTGACCTCGTCCTCACGCTGGTGGTGGACACCCCCACCGACCTCAGCCCTGAGCAGGAAGAGTTGCTGCGTCAGCTGGCTAAGGAGCGCGGCGAAGAGGTCAAGGATCCGGGCGAGGATGGCCTGCTCGGCCGGTTCAAGTCCAAGTTCTCCTGATAGCGCTGTCGCTGTGACCGCGTCCGCTGCCGAGTTGGAACAACTCCGACACCGGCCGCTCGTCTTTGTCGATGACCTGGAGCTGATTGAGCTCGACGACGGTGACCGTTCTCACCTCGAGCGGTCACTCCGGGTTCGTACGGGGGAGGCCATTACCGTCTCCGACGGCGCCGGGCGATGGCGGGCAGCCCGACTTGGGCCTCAGGTCGAAGCCGATGGCGAAATTGTCGTGGGGGAGCGGCCGACCCCATCGCTGACGGTCGGGTTCGCTCCGGTCAAAGGGGACCGCTCCGACCTGGTGGTGCAGAAGCTGACCGAACTCGGCGTTGACAACATCGTTCCAATCACCACCGAACGGTCGGTGGTTCGCTGGGATGAAAAGCGAATCGCCAAGAACGTGGAGCGTCACCGCCGCATCGCCCGTGAAGCGGCAATGCAGTCACGAACGGTGTGGCTGCCGTCGGTTGCGCCCTGCACCGATCTATCAGCCTTCGTGGCCGAACGCTCTGACGCGGTTCTTGCAGACCCGTCTGGGACGAGGCCAGGTGCAGCAATCACCACCACTACCTCCACCGTCGCTATCGGGCCTGAGGGCGGTTTTGCTCCGGGGGAACTGGACGGAAGGGCTCGAATCTCGCTTCCTGGGCGGATTCTTCGGACCGAGACAGCGGCCATTGCGGCAGCTGTTTTGCTTGCTGACAGTCGGGAACGGGCCGCACAGAGCGGGTAGTTCACCTAGCGTGTCAACACTCGCCGTGGTTGATGTTGCTCTGAGTGGCGGTTACCGTTGTGGGTTAGGGCACGAGGCCAGGAGTGGCATGGGTGAATTCGATGAACATGATGAGGCCGGTTCGGCGTATGGCCGGCGGGTTGGTGAACGTCTCCGGGCGATCCGTAGACAGAAGCGATTGTCGCTGCAGGACGTAGAGGCGAACTCCGAGCAGGAGTTCAAAGCCTCCGTGCTTGGCGCCTACGAACGCGGTGAGCGAGCGATTTCGGTTCCTCGCCTTGAGCGACTTGCGCAGTACTACAGCGTTCCAGTGGATCAGCTGCTGCCTCGTTCAACCGCAGGGCCGGCCAGCTCGGAACTGGTGGACCTGACAGGTCGAACCGGACGGTCAAACGGGGTCACGATCAACCTGACTCAGCTTGACGCTGTACCTCGCCCCGAAGGCGAGATGCTCGGCCGTTACCTGGTGATGATCCAGGTCCAGCGCCAGGACTTCAACGGGCGTGTCCTCACGATTCGTCACGATGATCTTCGGGCAGTTGCCTGCATCCTCGGTGTTGAGATTGAGGCGGCGGTCGACCGGCTTTCTGACCTTGGGTTGACCCAGGTCATGTCTGCGGGCTGACAGCAGTTCACAACCCCTGCCCGCGGTATCTCCAGCTGCCGGGGTGTGTACGACGGCCGCCGAGCCTCCACACGCGGTGTGGCATCGGTTGCTGCAGCGTTTCCAACCTCATCGCCAGGCGGGCTGCGCTCAACGAACCGTGGCGGGCAAGATGCGCCAACTCCTCCCATCGGCGTCGCTCGGACGAACCGATGGTGAAGCGCGGTTGCCCCTCGTCGTCCTCGTCCCAGAGCCAGAGCAACCCGTCGATCAGCGGCCCGAACGCGGCCACGTCGTCTGCTGGTTCCGCACCGAACCCGGCGCCGAGGCCGGTGGGACTGCAAAGCGAAAAGTGGGAACCTCGGAGCAGTATGTGATCTCCGGTGAGGTTGCCGTGCACGAGGCCACACGCATGGAGCTTGGCGAGGGCGATGGCGGTGGCGGTCAGCAGCTGGGCGGATGTTGTTGGCGGCAGTGGTCGGCTGAACGCCGTTGCAGCGCCGGCAAACAACGTGGCGATGACAAGACGCTCAGGATCTCGTTGAGCGATCCGAACCACCGGGTGGCTCGCGCCGCCATGGTCCCGTGCGGCGGCATCCAGCCACCGACAGTGACCCAAGTAGCGTTCAGTGGCCGATGGCTGGTCATGCCCATCGGCGTGGTCAATTGGCACAAAGCGGCGCCGAACCACCACAGATTTCCGCCAAAGGTCCAGCCACACCGTTACCGTCATCACACCACGCTTCGATCGTTCAATTGGGATCGGGGACGTGGCCGGCGGCCAGAACCTTCAAGATATCCAGCTAACCCGCTCGTCGGACCACCTCCGGTTGGCTACGATTCCAGGTGTAGATGACGACATCAGTGAAAATCCGAGTCCCTGACAACCAGTTGATGGTTGGACTGCTGGGCGAGCGGGACGAGTATTTGCGAGTCGTCGAGGAAGCCTTCGACGCAACGGTGCACGTTCGCGGCAACGAGATCTCGCTCGACGGTTCCCAAGCCCAGGATGCGGCTCAGGTGATCGAAGAGCTGGTGCTCGTGCTGCAGCGCGGCGAGCAACTGGAGCAGGCTGTTGTCCGCAGGTCGATCGACATGATCCGGGCCGACGAACGGCCGTCGGAGATTCTGACCGACCGCGTCATCACGACCTACCGCGGCAAACCGGTTCGGCCAAAGACCTCTGGTCAGAAGCGCTATCTGGATGCCATTCGGGCCAACACCGTGACCTTCGGGGTTGGGCCTGCGGGAACCGGCAAGAGCTGGTTGGCCGTTGCCTGTGCTGTCAGGGCGCTGCAGAACAAAGAGGTCGAGCGGATCTTGCTCACCAGGCCTGCCGTGGAAGCAGGGGAGCGGCTTGGCTATTTGCCCGGGGACCTGATGTCCAAGGTGGACCCCTACCTTCGTCCGCTCTATGACGCACTGCATGACATGGTCGGTGCGGACAACATGGCAAAGCTGTTTGAACGAGGCGTTGTCGAGGTTGCGCCACTCGCCTTCATGCGAGGCCGGACGCTGAACGACAGTTTCATCATCCTGGACGAGGCGCAGAACACTACGCCGCAGCAGATGATGATGTTTCTGACCCGCATTGGTTTCAACTCCCAGGCCGTCATCACCGGCGACCAAACCCAGGTTGACGTTGCCGGCGGACGAAGTGGGCTCAAAGGGCTCGAGAAGATTCTCGGCGAGATCGACGGCGTTGGCTTCGTCACGTTGCGCTCCGGCGATGTCGTCCGGCACAAGATCGTCCAGGACATCGTCGACGCATACGCCAGGCACGAATCAGAACATGGCAACTAGCGCGACCGACGGCGACACCGGGGGCGCTGACACCGGCGACGCGGATTCTTCGCCGGTCGTGTCGGGCTTTGACCGCACGGACCGGCGCACGGTTGATGTTGACCGCTGGACTGCACTGGCGAGAACAACGCTGGTGGGTGAGGCGGTGCGGCGCGGGCAGCTGGACATGATCTTTGTCGACACCGATGAGATGGCGGAGATGAACGAGGCCCACATGGGCCACGAGGGGCCGACCGACGTGCTGTCGTTTCCGCTCGACACCGAGGACGACGTTCTCGACGGCTCCATGCCGCTCCACCTCGGCGACGTGGTGATCTGTCCCGAGGTTGCTGAGCGGCAGGCGCCGGAGCACTGCGGCACGGTCGATGCTGAGCTATCGCTGCTCGTCATCCACGGCGTGCTCCACATTCTTGGGCACGATCACGCCGAGCCAGAAGAGACCGTTGTGATGCAAGACCGGGAACGCCACCATCTCTCGGTCCTTGGGATCGCCCACCCGGTGCCCGGATGACGTTCCGTCTCCTCGATGGCATTGCGGTTGGTTCGGCGGTCTTTCTGCTGTTGTTGGCCGTGGTGCTCGTTGCTGCTGAAGAGGCGCTCTCACGGTTCAGCGTCGTCCGGGCAAACACGCTGACCGACCAGCAGCCGAAGCGAGCGGCCAGACTGGCCGAGCTGCTGGCAGAACCGGAGTCCACCAGGAACCCGCTGCGGCTCGTCATCGTCTCCGCCCAGTTGATCGAAGCGATCCTCGTCGCTCTCGTGGCATCAAGGTTTTTGACCTGGCCGTACGTCGTGCTGGTGATCGTGGTCAACACGTTGCTCGTCTTCGTCCTGGCCGAAGCGGTGCCCCGGACCATGGCCATCCTGCACACCGAACGCATCGCCCTGATTTCCTCCGGGCCGGTGTCGCTGCTGTTGCGGTTTGCTCCAATCCGTCTCCTGGCAAAAGGGATGATCGGACTGACCAACTGGATTGTGCCGGGCAGTGGCTTGCAGACCGGGCCGTTCTCACTCGCCGAGGAACTGATTGCCTTCGCTGACGCCGCAGTCGAGGACGAGGTGATCGAGCAGACCGAGCGTGATCTGATCGAGTCCGTGATCGAGTTTGGCGACACGATTGTGCGAGAGGTCATGGTGCCGCGCACCGACATGACAACGGTGGAGCGCAAGCTGACCGTTGAAGAAGCGCTTGAAGTCACCTCGGTCGCCGGGTTCTCCCGGGTGCCTGCGGTCGGTGACAACGTCGATGACGTTGTCGGGCTTGTCTACGTGAAAGATCTGATCAGGGCAGAACTCGACGGCCGACCGGACCAGCAGGTCGGCTCGATGCTCCGCCCGACATGGTTTGTGCCAGAGACCAAGAAGGTGGCGGACCTCCTGCAGGAGATGCAGAAGGAGAAGTTCCACATGGCGGTCGCCGTCGATGAGTACGGCGGTATCGCAGGCCTTGTCACCCTCGAAGACCTGATCGAAGAACTGGTCGGGGAGATCGTCGATGAATACGACGTCGAGGAGTCCCTGGTCGACGAGCAGTTGGACGGCAGCTTCAAGGTCGATGCGAGGATCCTCATCGACGAGTTGAACGACGCCGCCCAGATGGCGCTGCCCGAAGGAGACTGGGACACCGTCGGCGGCCTGGTCTTGGATGTATTTGGCCGGGTGCCCGCCAGGGGCGAGGAGTGCGAGGTGGATGGGTACCGCCTGCGGGTGGAGCAAATTCACGGTCGCCGAGTTACCAAGGTGGTCATCTCGACCCCGCAGCCAGCAGAACCGCAGGAATCACCGTCATGAACACGTCCGACTCGCTAGACACCACTGAACCCGACGCCGAGTTTCGCTCCGGCTTTGTGGCAATTGTCGGTCGGCCGAACGTTGGTAAGTCAACGCTGCTGAACCAGATCTTGGACCACAAGATCACCATCGTGTCCGACAAAGCGCAGACCACCCGTCATCAGATTCGCGGGGTGTTGACCACCGAGGAGACCCAGATCGTCTTTGTCGACACGCCCGGTATCTCCAAGCCTCGGACCGCGCTTGGGTCGAGGCTGAACGAGACGGCAGACGCAGCCTTGAGCGACGTTGACGCGGTGTGTTTCGTCATCGACGCTCGCTCCGGGTTTGGCAAGGGTGATCGTTTCCTGGCGGAACGACTCCAGCCCGATCGAACCATTGTGGTTGTCAACAAGATTGACGGGCTGGCGAAGGACAAGGTGCTTGCCCAGCTGGCCGCAACAGCAGAGCTTGACTACTCGGCGTACTACCCGGTGTCAGCCTGGACCGGCAAGGGCGTGCAGCCGCTGGTCGATCACCTGGCGTCACGCATGCCTCCGGGCCCACTGTGGTACCCCGCAGACGTGGTGACCGATGTGCCGGAAGCATTCGTCGTTGCTGAGCTGGTCCGTGAGCAACTGTTGCACATCCTTCGTGAGGAGCTGCCGCACTCGGTGGCAACACGAGTGGTCGAGTGGGAATGGCCTCGGGTCCGGGTGGAGATCCTGGTGGAACGGGACTCGCAGAAAGGCATTGTCATCGGCAAGGGAGGCTCGACGCTCAAAGACGTCGGGACCCGAGTCCGACGACAACTGCCGGAGGGTGCCTTCTTGGAGCTGGTCGTCAACGTCGACAAGAACTGGCAGCAGGACCGCACCTCGATTGAACGGCTGGGGTACTAGTCCGGTCACGCCGAGGACGCCGGCGACGCTGGTGAGTCGCTATCCAGCTTCTCCAGAAATGCCTCGACCTCGGCCCGATCCTTGGTCCGCTTGAACGGAGGCAGCGACTGGATGAGATCCCACCGGTAACTCTTGTTGGTTGCGAGCCTCGGATCGAGCACCGCCACGACGCCCTGGTCGTCGGCCCGGCGTATGAGCCTGCCTGCGGCCTGAGCCAGCAGCGTCTGTGCACGGGGCAGGTCTACCTCGCGGAAGGCGAACTTGCCTGCCCGGTCCCGTCTGGCCTGCGCCACCGGTTCGTCCGGTCGCGGGAATGGCAGCCGGTCGATGGTCACCAATGTCAACGTCGAACCCGGCAGGTCGATGCCCTGCCAGAACGACAGCGTTGCCAACAACACCGACGACGGGTCTGCCTTGAAGCGCTCGATAAGCGCACTCTTCGGTGCCTCACCCTGGACGAGGATCGGGTTGTCCAGCTCTTCCTCAAGCCGCTCGGCGGCCTCGGTCATCGCCCCGAAGCTGGTGAACAGGCACAGCGCCCGGCCGCCAGCCGCGGTGACCAGAGCAATCATCTCGTCTTGCGACGCAGCCCGGTGGTCCTGGCTGCGGGGCTGAGGGAGGTCGGTGGGGCAGTAGAGCATGCCCGCCTCCTCGTAGTCGAACGGTGACCCGACCCGCTCAACGGTTTGGTCGTCGCCAAGGCCAAGCTGGCCGATGATGCCGTCGGAGAGCGTGGCGCTGGTCAGCACGACCGCTTTGTCTCGCCACAGGTTCTCTTCCAGGATGCTCTCGAGTTCCAGCGGCGTCCGTCGCAGGACCGGATTGTTTGGGTGTCCGTCGACCCAGATCACGTCGCTGGCCTCGGCTTCCAGCACCGAGTCGATGTCGTTGACGAGGCGAGAGGCGATCAACATTGTCCGCTCGATTCTGGCGGCGATGTCGCTGCCCTCTCCGGGGTCGAGCTTGCGCAGTGCGGCGATGACCTTCTCGGCCCGATCCCGCCCGAGGACGATCGCCCCGACAAGATCCGCCAGGTCGGTGAGTGCCTTGCCAACGAGTGGTCGCAGCAGCTCGTCCACATCGCCTGCACTGAGGTCAAGGTGGAGCGGGAGCTCCTCGTCGGTGAGCACCGTTCGTACCCGTCGGGACAGTGCACGGAACCTGCCGCCGCCAAGCTCGGTGCCACAGGTTGCGCCAAACACTTCGGGCAGCTGATGCGCCTCGTCGAAGACCACCACTTCGTGTTCCGGCAAGAGCACGCCCCCCGCTGCAATGTTGAGGCCGTAGTAGTGGTGGTTGGTGACGATGACATCGGCGGCCATCGCCCGTTGCCGGGCTCGCTCTGAGAAGCACTCGTCCCCGGACGGACATCTCGCCGCACCCGGGCATTCGTCGGCGCCGACGGACACGGCGGTCCAGACCTCGTGCGGAGGGGCGGGGTCCAACTCTTCGCGGTCACCGTCCACCGTGGTGTCGGCCCACTCGATCACCGTCTCCAGATGGCCGTCGGGGTTGCGGCCACCCAAAAGCTGTAACTGCTCGTCGCGCTTTGCCCGCTCCAACTCAACCAGCCGCTGTCGGCACAGGTAGTTTCGTCGTCCCTTCAGCAGCGCAACCGTTACCTCACGACCGAGAGCCTTGGCGACGAGCGGGAGGTCGGATTCGACCAGTTGGCTTTGCAAAGCGATGGTCGCAGTGGCCACAACGCTCTGACGTTCCGCAGACACGATTGGGGTGAGGTAGGCGAGGGACTTGCCGGTTCCTGTCCCCGCTTCGACCAGCAGAACACTGTCATCTTCAAGGGTTTCGACCACTTTTGCGGCCATCTCGACCTGGCCGGGACGTGCCTCGCCGCCTCCGGGCAATGCCTGGGTGACTCTACCTAACAGCTCCTGCGCGTTGGTCATCGGCCTCAGCCTAGGCACTATCATCGAAGAGCTGGGTGGGCTGGCGCAGACCCATCGACTGGAGCACGACGGATGGCACCCGATAGGGAACCAACAGAGAATGGCTCGGGTGAGTCCTTTTTGGACGACGACTCGGCTGGTCCTCTCGCGGAGTTGCTGTTCAGCTCGCCAGTTGCCGGTGTTGATGACGCACCGATGGTTGACCCCACCACCACAGTCGTCGGCGGACTCCCCGAGGGCCCAATCGCCGATTCGCCCATCGTTGACCCTGGCAACGGGATCGACAACCTGAACCAGTTCGGCGCGGCCACGACAGACGTTACCGGCGAAGGTGGCGTACCTTTTGCCGGCGCTGGCAATGACGGCCTCGGCGATGACGGTGCTGGTAGCTCCACTGTGTTGAGTAGCGGGGCCAAGGGGCGTCATGATTTTGGATCGATCTCACCGCCGGTTTTCCCCGGCAACATCACCGGCGACATTCCCCCCATCGATGACGTGCGCGGGGTCGGGGACCTCGGCGCTCACCAGACCGCAAACCTTTCGACCATCCACCTTCCCAA
>CAZSTV010000041.1:5398-6744 GCA_964609665.1 uncultured Acidimicrobiaceae bacterium | reverse complement strand
GGTCATGCTCGACAGCGCCATCGACGAACTGGCAGCGCTTTTCCTTCCCCTGGAAGGTTCAGCAGTAGCTGATACTGCGGCCTCGGCTGATGTAGCTGGCCCGTCGGTCATGCCGGACGCAGGCTCGCCAGGCATCTCGGACATCCCAGAGACGTCTGACACCCCCGAGACGTCTGAGGCTCCAGACACGACTGACACCCAAGGCACATCAGGCACCGCGGAGACGCCAGACAGCCCGGATGTCTCGGGCCGGTCATTCGTCGACGAGCTCAAGACCGGACCTGTCGAGGCAACCGAAACCGAGTCGACCGCGAGGAAGACAACAATTCTGGGTGGCACCCCGGTAATCGGCAGCGCGTCGATTGTCACCGGCGTACCGGAAATCGGGAACGCTCCGGTCATCGGCGGCCCCTCTGCCGACGAGCCTCCACCCATCGATGACATCCCCATGGTCGAACGGGCGCCCGAGATCGACGGCGCACCGTTGGTCAGCGGGACGCCACACATAGCTGGCGCACCACTTATCGACACCGGATCCTTTGAGGGACAACCTGGTGCCGCAACCGTCGATGCCAACGGCGAGCCCGTCGGCGACCTGGCGGGCGGACTGCGCTACAGCACCGAGGCAGCAAGGCCCGGCGGGTTGCAGTGGTCAACAGTCATCCACGAGCCCCCCGGTTCTTCGGAGTCCGATGGCCGTGGCGACAAGATCTTGGTGGCCGGTGCCGCGGCAGGAGCGGGCGCCGGTGCTGCCAGTCTCTTCTTCGATCAGCCTCGCAACGTCGTCGGCGGCGGGTTGCGTCCAGACCAAAAGCGTAAAGCCGCTGGCGAGTCTTACGGCATTGGTGGGGCCATTGCAGGCGTCGCCTCTCACCGTTGGTTCTGGTCCGCCGTTGCGGGCTGTGCAGCTGCGCTTCTGTTGCTCGGTGGGTTCGCCTACCTGAACCTCCGCGATGATCCCGCGTCGGTCGATGCCGATGCTGCGCTATCGGGTGTCGATGCGTCCGAGGATCTGCAGGATGCCAACGGCGGCGCGGCCCGCGAAGCTGCCGGCCAATCCGGTAACGAGCAGGAATCTCCGGTGTCCGCCCAGTTGACGCCGACGGTGTCGGTGGCGCCGCGCTCGCCAACCATCACTTCTCAGTCGGCGACCGGACGCACCACGTTGCCGAGCAGCGGCGGGGGAGCTGCCGGCGGACCGGGCACAACGCTTCCGGCGGCAAACGCCACCACGACGGAGGATCCGACCGAGACCACGCTTGTCGGGACCACCGAGACAACGCTGGTCCCAACGACCGGGACACCGTCTGTCGTGACAACGGAGCGACCGACCACGACCGCTACGC
>CAZSTV010000041.1:0-5388 GCA_964609665.1 uncultured Acidimicrobiaceae bacterium | reverse complement strand
AAAAGGGCGCGACGGGCAAAACGGGGGGCGCGTACCACGGCGGGTAAAACCAAACCCGCCGCTACACGGGCGCCGCCGACCACTGAAGCGACCACCACGACCGTTGCGACTACGGCGCCGCCGACCACTGAAGCGACCACCACGACCGTTGCGACTACGGCGCCACCGACCACCGAAGCGACCACTACGTCGTCGTCCACGACCACAACGACCACCACCACCCCGTCGTCTACGACGTCGTCGAGTACGACGACCACCACCACAACAACCATCGCCGATCCTGGGCCTGGAGTTCCGTAGGTCTTGCTCCACGGGATCTGTGCAGTCTTTGTGCAGGTCGGGAATTAATCCAGTCGGTCGGTCGTGGCCCGATTGTGTAACGGCTACGGTCGGGTCCATGAGCAGCACAGGTCTTGACGGCGACAGTCTTCCGCGCCACGTGGCTTGTGTCATGGACGGAAACGGGCGTTGGGCGCAAAAGCGTGGCCTCAAGCGCACCGATGGCCACGCGGCCGGAGAAGAAGCGCTGCTCGACGTTGTCGACGGTGCCCTTGATCTCGGCCTTGAATGGTTGACGGTGTATGCGTTCTCCACCGAGAACTGGCGCAGGCCGACCGATGAGGTGCGTTTCCTGATGCGCTTCAACGAGTCTCTGCTGGTGGAGCGCCGCGATGAGCTGCACGAGAAGGGGGTGCGAATCCGTTTTGCCGGCAGGCGAGACTGGAAGGTGCCAAAGCGCCTCCTCCGCCAAATGGACCACACCACCGAGATGACGGCCGGCAACCGACGTCTGACCCTGACCATCGCATTCAACTACGGCGCTCAGGCGGAAATCGTCGACGCGGTGAAGCAGATTGTTGCCAACGGCGTAGCGCCGTCCGATGTTGACGAGGAACTCATCTCCAAACATCTCTACGACCCCGAAATGCCAGACGTCGACCTGTGGGTTCGGACCTCCGGTGAGTATCGGATCTCCAATTTCTTGATCTGGCAGTCGGCCTACGCCGAGCTGGTTTTTGTCGACACGTTCTGGCCGGACTTTCGGCGAACCCATCTTGCGGACGCCGTCGCTGAGTATCAGAACAGAAACCGTCGTTTCGGCGGGCTGACCGATTAAGCGTCTCGTGCCGGTCGCCGACGGTGACAACCGGCCAACCGGCGGTCGTTAGCGATGGCGCTCTACCGGGATGAAGGCGTGGTGCTTCGCACCTACAAGTTGGCCGAGGCCGACCGCATCGTCGTGTTGTACACCCGGGGGCGAGGCAAGATCCGCGCCGTGGCCAAGGGGGTGCGGCGCACGAAGAGCAAATTCGGCTCGCGGCTGGAGCCCGGGACCATTGTGCAGTTGCAGCTCTACGAGGGACGGAACCTCGACATCGTGACGCAGGCCGAACGGGTTGTTGCGTTCACAAACCTCCGCTCCAACCTGGATAGCTATGGGCGTGCGGCGCTGCTGCTGGAGGTGGTCGATTCCTCGGCCGAGGATGGTGAGTCGAACCCAGCGCTCTACAAGATGCTGACCGGGGCGCTGCAGGAACTGGAACGCCACGGCAATCCGCTGGTGGTGCCGACGTTTGTTGCGAAGTACCTGGTGATAGAAGGCGTCCAGCCGTTGGTCGATGCGTGCGTCCGATGCGGAGCGACCGAGAACCTCGTCGCAATCCAAATTCATGAGGGCGGTGTTCTTTGCGCGAACTGTCCAACCGGTGAGCCCATCAGCGACGACGCCCGGTTAGCGCTGAAGAACGTGTTCGAAGGTCGGGTTCGTCACGTTCTAGACAACACCCCGGACAACATTGCCGCCGAGCTGGAGACCCTTGCGGCTCGGCTTATCGAGCAGCACATCGAACGGCGGCTGCGGGCCTCATCGGTGCTGTATGAACAACTACAGGACGGCCAGTAGACCGGCACCGTGCGGTGCGGCTAGGAGACCGGGACCCAACGGTTGTCGTCGGTGTCGTGCTTGTACCACCGGCGGGTGGCGACGTCCCAGAACATCCAGGCATCCCAGTCGTCGCTCCACTCCGGGCGTTCCGCCGTTGCGGCTGTTTGCGGTGAGGCGGGTGCCTGTGGCGCTGTGACCTGTGGCGCGGTGACCGGGGCTGTCTGCACCATTGTCGAACCGGCTGCGGGCTCCGCTGCGGTCTCACCGAATTCGCGATCCCAGCGAAGGTAGTCCGCTTCGTCGGCGAGGGTCACCTGGGCCCAACGGGCACCATCGGTGACGTCGATATCCGCGTCCCCGGCATCAATATCGACGGCATTAGTGTCAACCGCATCAATGTCAACGGCATCAATCTCGACTGCGGGCTCGGTGCTGTCGTCGGTGTTGTCTGCAGCGTCGCCAGCGGTCTTGTCGTCGTACCCAGTTGCATCACCGGCGCTCGAATCAAGATGAATCATGTCGAGGTCCAACGGCATCGGCGCGGCGAGCGTCGGGGCGGGGGCCACACCGTCATACTCATCGCTGAACGCTGGATCTGAGAGGTCAATCTGTGCCGCAGCAGTAATTGCCGGTGCGAGGCGGTCAGGGGCAGGAGTACGGGCCATGCCGACCAGCAACTGGCCGATGGTTCGTTGGCCGAGCACGGCAGGCACGGCGATGAAGACGGTGATCGTCATGACCACCAGCACCAGCATCGTCAGCCACCAGCCGCTTCCGCTCAGGGTGAAGATGGCGTCCCCGACCCGAATACCTCGGTTGAAGACCTGGTCGATCTCGTTGATACGAGCTTGCTCTATGGGACTGAAGCGCGGGCTGCCGTCGGTGGTCGGAAGGATGGTGAATCGCTCGTGGAGCGTGACCATTGCCACCGTCGTCGGCCATGCGACCGTGGCCAGGTCGAAGGCGATGGCAGGGAGGTGGCGCCAGAAGCCCAGGCGTTGCCCGTAGGTGGCCTTGTCGATGGTATGGAACACACCGAGCCCGTCGGCCAGAAAGGCGCCGCGGCAAGGAAAACCGCAATCTATTTGTCAGTGATCGCGTTACGCTGCCTTTCCATGACCGAGCCAGCCCCGGAACAAGACGCAGATCTTTTCGACAAAATCGTCAACCTCTCGAAGCGTCGCGGAATCGTGTTTCCTTCCGCAGAGATCTACGGCGGTTTCCGGTCCACCTATGACTACGGGCCGGTCGGCGTGCTCATGCTGCGCAACGTCAAAGAGGCATGGTGGCGGTCCATGGTGCAGTTGCGATCCGACGTTGTCGGGCTCGACGCATCGATCCTTTCCCCGCCGGCGATTTGGGAAGCCTCCGGCCACCTCGCCAACTTCACCGATCCGCTGGTCGACTGCCGCAACTGCGGTTCGCGGCACCGCCAGGACAAGCTGGAAGAACCCGACCTTTGTCCCACCTGTGGGGCTCGCGGTGAGTTCACCGAGCCTCGGCAGTTCAACCTCATGTTCAAGACCCAGGCCGGTCCCGTGCAGGACGACGGTGCCGTCGCCTACCTGCGCCCGGAGACAGCCCAGGGCATGTTCATCAACTTTGCGAACGTGATCAACACGTCTCGCAAGAAGCCGCCGCTCGGCATCGCTCAGATCGGCAAGAGCTTTCGCAACGAGATCACGCCCGGCAACTTTGTCTTTCGGACTCGCGAGTTTGAACAGATGGAGATGGAGTACTTCGTGCCCCCGGCCGAGGCCGACCAGTGGTACGAGTACTGGTGCGCCGAGCGTTTCCAGTGGTACCTGGATCACGGCATCGAAGAGGCAAAGCTGCGGCTGCGCCCCCACGGCGACGATGAGCTGAGCCACTACTCATCCGGCACGAGCGACGTTGAGTTCCTGTTCCCGTGGGGTTGGGACGAGTTGGAGGGAATCGCCAACCGCGGTTCGTTCGACCTTGACCAGCACATGAAGCACTCGGGCCAAAAGCTCGAGTACTTCGACCAGGCGGCGAACGAACGTTACGTTCCCCATGTCATCGAGCCAGCAGCTGGCGCCACCCGCACCATGATGGCGTTCCTCATGGCGGCCTATGACGAAGAACAGGTCAACGACGACACCCGCACCGTGCTGCGCCTCCACCATCGGATAGCGCCGTACAAGGTTGCGGTGCTGCCGCTGTCGAAGAAGCCGGAGCTGACCGGACCCGCTCGGGAACTGTTGGCGGAGCTGCAACCGAGGTGGATGGTTGACTACGACGAGACCCAGGCCATCGGCAAGCGCTATCGGCGCCAAGATGAGATCGGGACGCCGTACTGCATCACCTATGACTTCGACTCGCTAGAGGACAAAGCTGTCACCGTTCGAGAACGGGATTCGATGGAGCAGGTCCGTCTGCCGATCGCTGAAGTGAGTTCGTGGCTGGCTGAGCGGCTGGTCTAATCCGCCGGGCTGGCAGAAGCCCTGCCGCTGCCAACAACTCACTTTGACAGCAAGGCAGAATTGCTTGGACTTGCACGTCCATTCGGCTGCCTGGAGAGTTAGTCTTGACCTGGGTATAACTAGCGAGCTGCGGTCGCGTGTACCCACGGGCATCAGCCGTAACGGCTGGCAAAGGTAGAGGCGTAACGCCGACTTTGGTCGGTGTTTCTTGAGGAACGATCGGCACCGGTTTTGATGGTTGGCGGCAAGAAAGGGATGCAGACTGCGTCGCCCGTTTGGGTTGGCCAGCTTGACGTCGCTTCACCGCACCTGACCGATGCCGCTGAGCTGACCCACGTCTCGCCGGACGGCGCGCCCTATGGCACCGGGCGGGTGCTGGTCCGCTTCCAGGGCGAACCGCTTGGCTTGTTGCCGTTCGACCTCGTCGATGGCCGCCTCGACGTTGACCAGGTGCAGAGCGATGTCGCCGGTTTGTACGAAGATGAGATCGCTCGCATCGGCGAAGGGGATTGGCAGCCAGGTTCCACGCCGCTGCCAACGATCAGTAGCGAGCTGTCGGCACTGCGCTCCACCGAGCTGCCCGCGGTGAGTGTCGTCATCGGTACCCGGAACCGTCCGGAGCAGGTTGTCGCCTGCGTTCGACACGTGCTGGCATTGGACTACCCATCGCCACTTGAGGTGATTGTCGTCGACAACGGCGCATCGAGTACGGCGACTCGCGACGCGATCGCCGACGCGTTCGGCCAAGACGACCGGATTCGGTACCTCCACGAGGAACGCCCCGGGCTCTCTCGAGCCCGCAACATCGGTTTGGCTGCGGCCCGGTATCCGATCACCGCTTTCCTCTCCGATGACATCGAGGTTGACCGTCTGTGGTTGCTGGCAATCGCCAGAGGGTTCAAAAGGGCGGACAACGTCCAGTGCGTTACCGGCGCCTGTCCGCCTATGTATCTGGACACGCCGGAACAGCTCGCGTTCGAGTCGGCGATGGCCTGGGGCACCCGCCAGGGATTCGAGCCTGCGCTACACCGTTTTGATTCAGCCGATGACCCGCTCCAC
>CAZSTV010000040.1:27602-31535 GCA_964609665.1 uncultured Acidimicrobiaceae bacterium | reverse complement strand
GCTTCTTTGGAATCAGATAGCTGTCGAGGTCTTTGGTGGTGGTCCGATAGTCGCCGTTGGATGACGTGACGACGGCCGCCAGCCGGTACCGAGAATCGAGCGACGCCATCGCAGCGTCGCCGTGGCTCGAATTCGCCAGCAGTCTTCCGCCCACCCGCAGATATCGGGTGCAGTGTTCCGAGATGAACCCGGCATACAGCGACACCAGCAGGTCAAAGGACTGTTCGTCGAGGCCCAGGTCGTTGCGGTAGTCCTCGGCCAGAAACGTGACCTCTCGCCGCCTGCCGTCGAGTTGATGTTCGGCGATGATTTCCTGCACCCCGTCAACGTCGGCAAAGAACTGTTCGGCCGGACGGATGTTGTCGACGTAGGTCACCGACTGGTACACAAACGACGGGGCGACGTCGACATAGGACCCCGGGTACAGCACCGTGGATGCCTCGGCCACCGTTGCGACCGCGGAGAACAGGCGCAGCCGGTCACCCTCGTGTTGATCCTGCTTTGCCCACAGTTTCTGCGTCCTCGGTTCCACCATTTCAGGGTACGTGTCCGGCCGGGCGCAGCGCCCACCAATACACCAATCGACATGCGGAACGGACCCGACCGCTTCGTCCGAATACCGCCAGCTATCGTCCGCCTGGTTTCGTACTGTCAACCTATGAACGACGAGATGACGACGTACCAACTCGAACCGATCGACGCTGCCACTGCAACGCGGCTCCGCTCCGAGGGTGGTGTTCGCTACATCGCGGATGCGATGCCGGGGTATCCGTGTCGGCAATGTTTGCAGGACGCCGAGATAGGCGAGTCGCTCATCCTCGTCGCCCACGACCCCTTCGACGAAGGCGCCGACACCGCCTACCGCTCGTCGAGCCCCATCTTTCTGCACGAAACGTCGTGCGAGCCACCGACGGACCTGTCAGACCTACCGAAGCAGCTCACCGTCAGGCAGCTGTCGGTCCGGGCGTTCGACCAGGACGCAATGATGGTGGACGCCGCGGTCATCGATGGGACGTCGCTCGACCGCACGCTCCAACAGTTCTTCAGCAATGGCGAGGTTGACCAGATCCATGTCCACAACGCCTCACGGGGATGCTGGGCGACCACCATTCGCCGAGATCAGGTGCGACTCTGACCCCCGGAAGAGAATTGACGCCGCCAGCCGCGGCCCCGCCGGCGGCGGCTACCTAGGACAGGATCAGGTTGATGGACACCGACGGCGACTGAATGTTGCCGCTGGTATCCAGCGCCTGGAAGATCAGCCGGTACCGGCCCGCAGTGTTGTTGGTCAGATCGATCGACCAGTCGGTCACGGGATCGCCCTGATTGTCCAGCGTGGCAAAGAAGGTATGGCGGGTCGTGCCAAGGCTTCCATCCGGCTGCAGCCAGAGCGAGACGTCATCCCGGCTGCGGACCCACAGTCGGACCGTCTCCACTCCGACGTTGTCGCTAGCGGTCCCGACATAGGTCACCGTTCCGGTCGGGTGGTCCCGGCCGGTCGGAGACGACGAGGTTGGGGCCTCGGTGTCGAGCGCTGTTGATATGACGTCGAAGCTCAACCGAACCGACAGTTCACGGTTGCCAGAGGCATCGGTTGCTTTGGCGACTATCCGGTAGCGGCCGTCGGCCACGGTGACAGGCAACGTCCAGGCGGTTGACGCTGCGCCCGGTGACGCCAGGTTTGCATCCGCGAAGTATCGGGTGGTGCCAAAGGAGCCGTCGGCCTGGAGGAACTCGCCACTGGCGATCTCCACCAGTGCCACCTGGACCTGGGCGACGTCGACGTTGTCAACGGTTGAGCCCGACAGCACCGTTACCCCGGCACCGTCCGGTCCGGCGGGCTCATCCAGTGTGGTCATGGGCGCAGCGGTGTCGGTCACGCCCGACTCCACGACGAATCGTGACCGAATCGCTGTTTCGGAGAGGCCCTCATCGTCGACCGATCGGACGATCAGGCGGTAGCGGCCGTCGGCCAAACCGGCGGTGAAGGTCCAGTCGGTCGTTGCCGCTCCCGGTGATGCCAGTTCAGCGTCGGCGAAATACCTGGTGGAACCGAAGCTGCCGTCGGCCTGACGGAACAGGCCGGTCGAGATGTCGATCAGTGCCACCCTGGTCCGCGCAACGCTGACGTCATCGGTGACAGAGCCGGTGATGACCACGTCGGTTGCACCGTCAACGAACTCATCGTTGGCGGGGAATGTCACCGTGGTCGTCGGCGCCATCGGTTGTGGCACGTACCACGAGCGAAGAGTGGAGAAGTCCTGGAGGGCGCCACCAAATTCGTTCGGCGAACCGAAGGTCGATGCGTCCCCGTCGTCGTATCCCGACGCCGCGGTGATGGCATCGCTTGGGTCGGCCTCTAGCTCGCCCACTTCCGAAGACCCGACGCCCGAGAGTCCTGCGGCGCCTTCCCCGGCAGGTCCGAACCGGACGGTGCCGCTGTCATCGGCGATGGTCAGCTGCCAGTCACTGTTGTTGGTGTCGAAGTTGGATTGGCTGCCGGACGTGAAGTAGCCACCGGCATCGCCTGACTCGGCCTGGAGGTTGATCCACCAGTCACCCTGGGCGGGGGAGAACGACACGTCGTCCGCAAGATCTTCGGACACAGTGATGATGGTGCCCGCCCGCAGGTTGGACAGCAGCGGATCGTTGTTGAAGACAAAGGTGTCCGTCACCTCGGGGGTGCCGGCATCGGAGTCCGCAATACGAAGTTCCCAACCTCGTACATCGAGGTTGTCCTCGACAACCACCAGCTCGAACCAGTCGCCGCCATTGCCGGCGACGCTGCCGAAAAAGGTGTCGCCGTTGGCGATGGTGTTGGCCGAACTGACGGCGTTCCACTCATTGAGGATCAGACCTGGAGCCGGTGGCTGCGGTGGGGTGACGTTTTCGAACACCTGCACCTCGGCCAGGGACAAGATGCCAGACCCGTCGAGTTGTACTCGCACGTAACGTCCGCTCCGCCCAACGTCGAGCGACTCTGTCCGTCGGGCCTGGCCCGAGAAGAAGATGTCGGTCACGCCAGCCTGGGCCTGGGTCCCGGCAACCGTGTTGGAAGTGAACGGCACGTCCGAAACGAAGACGTGGAAGTTGCTCAGCCGGTCCTCGCAACAGTCCGAGCGGTTCCACAGCCGGATGGAGTCGATGTTTTGCACCGATCCGAGGTCGACCTGCCACCAGGGCTGGGTCTCAAAGTTGGTGTGGGTGACCGACTCGACCGGCGTCGGCAGTCGGGTGTCGCCGTTGTAGCGGCCGTTGGTGTCGCCGTCGACGCCCCGCGCCGGCTGGCCGCCGAAGTTGACCGAAGACTGGGAGGTGGCCTTGCCTTCGGCCATGTTGAGCGCCGGGTACTCAGCGATGGTCTCATCCATGAAGGCTGTGCGTTCGGCCAACCAGTTCTTCAGCGCGGTGATCTCACCGGCGTAGTTGCCGTACCGAGAGCCGTAGCCGCCGGTTGAACCCCAGCGGGCATCTTCACGGCCGTAGGCGGTGCTCAGCTGGCCGGCAAGGTTGTCGATCACGCCGTTGATGGACGCATCGGACATGGTGCCGGCCCGGAGCTGGGCCCAGCGGGACGCGTACTCGGCCCGGAATGCCGGGTCTTCGAAGAGGCGACCCCACCACCCGTCGTTGAGTGGATCAATGCCGTCGGTGCCGTACCAGGGCTCCCGCGGGTTGTCGTCTCGCCAGTCATCGGAGTTGAAAGTGCGGTCGAAGTCCCACGCCGGTCCGGCGACGAGCTTGCCGCCCTGATCCTTGTAGAAGTGTTCCGAAAGGCGCCCGATGTCCGGGTCCTTCGACAGGTACCGGATGATGTGGACGTCGATCCAGCTCGGCACGTCGATGTAGGCCCGGTAGCCGGTGGCCGGGTTGGCAAAGTTCGCCCCGTAAAGGGCCGTCTCAAAGTCGCCGACGTAGTCCTCGATGTAGTTC
>CAZSTV010000040.1:23609-27592 GCA_964609665.1 uncultured Acidimicrobiaceae bacterium | reverse complement strand
TTGTCGTCGAAGCGGTCGAGCGAGATGACATAGCCACCGGTGATGTCGGTGCTTCCCTCGCTCAGCTTGGTGATATCCACCCGCTCTTTATCGATCTTGATGGACTCCAGCAGGAGGTACACGCCGTCGTAGTCAGCGGAGTTCACCGGACCGCCATCGTCGGCAATGTAGACCTCGACGAAGCGGGAGCTCATCTCGGTCAGACCCAGCTGCCCGGCCAGTGTTTGGGCGAACGGGTTGGAGATCATGTTGCGGTCGAAGCGGCCGGGGGCGTAGAGAATCCAGTCTTCTTCGCTGCCCAGGCCGAGCAGGTCGGCGTCGACGTCGTTACCCGCCGCATCATGCAGCTCGGTCTTGTACTGCTTCTTTGGGAAACCGGCCGAGGATGATCCGCGGATCTCGATACCGGCAGGGCCGCTGTAGTCGGCCGGACCGGTTGGTGAGGCGACGCCGTTCACCGTGTCGATCACCGTCATCGACGCTTCGGTCGGCACGGTGAGAGGGATGGTGTTCGACCGGGTGTCGACGATGACGAGGGGTAGATCGGAGCTTGCCACCGATCCGTCCACCTCGGTGTAGGTGCCGTAGCCCTCGGCGCCGGCAACGCCGCTGGCGAAGACCTTCGCCCGGACGATGCCGCTGGAGTTGAGGTTGAGCGGACCGCTGTAGGCGGGGGAAGACGCGGTCGGCTCGGAGCCGTTTGTGGTGTAGCGAATGGTGCCGGAAACGCCGTCACCGCGCTGGGAAAGGGTGACCGTCTGCGAACCTTGGAAGGTGCCGGACGGGGTCACATCAACCGAGGAAGTGGCGGGGCCGCTGTTGGCGGCGTTCGGCGTGGGGCTCTGTAGGGGAGCCGGGTTGCCGCCGGCAAGACCGAAAGAGCGGTCTTCGTCGAGTGCAGGGATGGTGAGGGTGCTCACCACGGTGGTGCCGTCGTCGTCGACCAGCAACACGTCTTCGCCGCCGGAGGACAGCTTGAAGTTGGTGTGGAGCTGTTGGCCTGCGACGGCCCGGTTTTTGTCCGAGGCGAAGACGACCAGGTAACCGTTGGCGGGAATGGAGACCCCGGACGGGAACTGCCACTGGGTCAGGTCTGTCGGGTCATCGGTGAGGTAGGCCGAGCCAAGGTCAATCGGTGACCCGGTGGTGTTGGCAAGCTCAATCCAATCGGAGGCGTCGCCGTCCACATCCAGCAGCGATCCGCCGTTGTCGGACATGGCCTCGTTCACGTCGATGCCGGTTGCCGGTAGCGCTGCGGCGAGCTGCGGGAACATGAGCCCCGACGCCATGGTCATAACCGCCACAACCGCAACCACGAAAACGCGAGTAGATCGCTTCATCGGATCCGCCTTCCCAAGTCCTAATTCCGCGAAACTAAAACTGTACCAATGGCACTTGGGTGGAGCACGAGCAGGGTAGGGATGCCTAGCCCGTAGCTGCCGGAATTCCGGTAATGCTCAGATAATGACCTGGGGATCCTGATGGCTGCTTTTTGGGGGTCGCTCGCCGCGCTGTGCATTGGGTTTGCCGACCTGGCGCTGATCCGGGTCAGTGGCAAGGCGTCGATCGTCACCATCCTGGTGTTGCTGTCTGCCGGCGGCGTTTTGATGAGCGGCGTCGCCATGGCGGTCATCCCCAGCCAGATGGAACCGGTGGATTTGGGGCTTGGCGCTCTGGCCGGGTTGGCCATGGGAGCCGGCCTGGCGCTCTACGTCCTGTCGATGCGGGCGACCTCGGTATCTGTGGCGTCGCCAATCGTTGCTGTGCTCTCTTCGCTCTGTCCCTTTCTCTACGGGATGTTTGTGAAAGCGGAGTCAGCATCGACCATGGCGCTGATCGGCGTGGCGATTGGGTTGGTCTCTCTGGGTGTCACCACGTGGTCGCCCGAGTCGGTGGGCAGGCTGTTGCAAGGCGTATCGATGGCGCTGCTCGCCGGCCTCAGCTATGGCGTCGGCGGCATTGTCCTTGGCGAGACCAGCGAACTGTCCGGTATGTGGCCCGCCACAACCCACCGGGTCACCGGCGTTGTGATATTTCTACTCACCGCAACCGTCCTCGGTCTACCTCGTGTCCCCGAGCCCGGCCTGCGGGTGGCGTCGTTCTTCGCCGGCATGCTCGGGACCTGCGGGCTGGTGGCGTTCCTCATCGGCGCGCAGACCGGGTCGCTCAGCATCGTTGCAGTCACCGCGGGGATGTTTCCCGCGGTCAGTGTCGGCCTGCTGCATCTCTTCGCCGGACACCCGTTGCGGTGGTGGCAGGCAGTCGGCATCGCAGGAGCGATTGGCGGCGTTGCCCTCATCGCCCTCGGCTAGGCGTTGAGGTCCGCCGCTGGTGCTTGGAGCGCTGCCGGGATCCCGCTGTCAGCAGCGTGGACCGGGCTCGGTTCACCGAAGAAGCCGTCAACCCGCTCGATCAGTCCGGTGGTTGCACACAGCGTGACAACGTCGAGTCCCTCCATCAACGTTCGTTGCCTGCTGACCATGTTCCAGCGGTACCGAAGCCGATGGTGGTGGCCGTCGATTTCGGACGCTATGTGGAACCGGTAGCGAGGCTTTGACGACTTCAACGCCCGCATGTTGGCGGCCAGCGCGTCGATGCCCTGGAACGAATCTCGCGGGTCGTTCCACACAACGTTCGGTGTGACGGCGTGCCGCAGATGGTCTTCCAAGCGGTCCAGATCGGACTCGTTCCAGGCGGTCCAGTAGCGGACGAGTGAGTCCGGCATCGGTACGTCGAAGTCTTCGGTGCGAAAGCGCATCACCATGTTTGACCCTGCCATCGGCGCGGTCGTTACCAAGGGTCTCAATGGCCCGACCAGAAACGCGCAACCAAATGGTGGCATGATTGTGGCATGCCCTACGTCATCGCTCAGCTCACCGACACCCACATCGGCGGCCCGAACGAGGGGAGTGGTGAGCGCCTATCCCAGGCCCTGCAGGAGATCAACGCCATGACCCGCCCGCCGGACCTGGTCCTGTTGACCGGTGACCTGACCCATAACGGCACCCCCGAGGAATGGCAGGAGTTCCAGGAGCGACTCAACGTCCTGAGCGTTCCATGGGAGGCGATTGCCGGAAACCACGACCGCGGCATTGCCGAGCTTGCCGGCCACCGGGCCATCGACGCGGGGCCGCTTCGGCTGGTGCTGTTGGACACCAGCAGCGACACGTTCGGCGAAGACGACGCCGCATGGTTGGACGCAGAGCTTTCCGCCAACGCCGATAGGCCAACGGTGATAGCGATACACCAACCGCCGTTCGAAACCGGAATCTGGTGGATGGACTGCGTCGGCCTCAAAGGCATGGCGCGGTTCGAGTCGGTCGTCCGATCTCACCGTCAGGTCATCCAGGTCCTGGCCGGTCACATCCACCGACTTATCCAGACAAATTGGGATGGCTGCAGCCTCTGGGTCTGCCCGTCGACCTCTGTCTCGGTTGCCGCCGACCTTGACCCGCTGCACGACCCGGCCGAAACCGCCGAAGGTCCGTCGTTCAGCCTGCACGCCTACGTGGGTTCGGGTGTGGTCTCCCACCTGGTCCCCGTCGGTGCCCAGGCCACCCGCAACCTCATCAAGGAACACGCCCCCGACTTCATCACCTGGGTCACCGGTGTCCAGGCCGACCGGGAGAGCCAGTTCTCCTAACCGGGGCGGGCGGACCGGGCCGGGCCCAAACGCCGGATGCCGCAGCCCGAAGGCTGCGGCATCCATTGGGGAGGCGAGCGTGGACTAGAGGCAGCTGCGGATGCCGAGGACGGTGCCGCAGACATCAAACACCGGGGTGAAGCTCACGTCGACGCCGGTGGCCAACGAGCATTCGCCGTCCCGGCACCACTCCAGTTGGCTTGCACCGGCCAGCGCCTCGGTGCCGACGGTGATGTTGACGGTGCCGACGAGGGACCCGTCGATTGCGAATGCATCGAGGACGCTGTCGACGCCCCTCAGAAGCGTGTCGATGATGGCCGTGGTGAGCGTGCCCCAATAC
>CAZSTV010000040.1:352-23599 GCA_964609665.1 uncultured Acidimicrobiaceae bacterium | reverse complement strand
GGCGAGCAGAGCGTTTGCGGAGTCACGGAAGGCGGCGTTGGCTGAGTTCGCCGTCACATAGGTAGCCCGTTCGGCTTCGAGCGCCGCCAGCTTCGGGGTGTGAACGACCAGGTCGGGGATCTTCTCCAGGGCACTGAGCTTGGCGTGGCGAGCCTTCTCGGCCGAAACGCGTCGGTCGACATCGGCGATCTTCGAGTTGTTGATCCGAATGTTCTCGTTGGCCTTCCTCACCTCGGCGTATGCGAGTCGGAACCCACGGATGGTGGTGCGAAGCTCGGTCTCCCGCTCAGGGTGTGACACGCTGAGCTCGTCCACTCGACGGTCGATCGCCCGGTCGAGCGCTGCGATCTGCTCCTCGTTCGTCATGTCTTGGAGGACGCGGTCGGCAAGCTGGTCGAGATCGCCGATGGGAACCACGACCTCCGTCTCGCCGTGCAACGTGAGCTCATCGGCGGCCAATCGGCCCAAGACCTCGACGTTGCCGTACTCCTCCAGTTCGATCTCGCCAGTGACGAGCAGGCCTTGATTGTCCAGGCGGATGCGGGTGTCGGCGCCGAGGTCGGTCTCACCGAGACGAGCCGAGCCCTGGTACTCCAAGAAGCTGTTGTCGAGTGCGTCGAAGGGAATCCCGATGTCGAGCGTCGCCGTACCGTTGAGGTCGACATGGGGGAAGGGCGAATTGCTGGCCTGAGCGGTTGCGACGATGCCAGTGCCGTCGACACGAATTCGCCCGGTCGCCTGGTAGAAGTCGTCCGATTCGGGCTCGGTCAATTCATGGACTGCATTGCTGTGCGACATGGTTATGTCACCGTTGAGCTCGACAAAGGAGTCCTCGGTCAAACCGGGGCCCTTGTAGTGCAGCACACCGTCCAGGTCGAGCTCTCCGGAGACGGGAAGCAGTTCCTCCAACACCTGTTGAGGCACCGCCGTCGTGAGGTTGGTGCCAGCGGTCGCCGTGACCGCGAGCCGAACCTCGACGGCGCCGTCGTTCTCGGTTGTCACGGGGCTGATTGCCAAGAAACCGACGGTCCCAACTGCGGCGGGAATCGATACGTCGACCACGCCCGAACCGTACGCCAGCCCTGCGTCCAGCTCGGCGTTTGACCAGGTGCGCATACCGTCATTGTCGAAACGAATGAACGACTCGCCATCAACGGTGAAGAGCGGATGCACCGGGACGCTGCCGTCGATAACAATGTGGGACGTGAAGTCCTGGGGAATCTCCGACATACGCTCTTCCATCATCGGTGTGAACGGGATGGTGCCGCCGGTCGACCAGCCCAATCCGCAACCCGGGCTGAAGTTCGTGAGGTCGACCGACAGGCCGGGTATCTCGGCTTCGTTCATTGGCGTCCAATCGGTCCGCTTCTCGCTTGGCCGCTTCTTCTTCGGAGCAGACCGGCCGACCATCGAGTCGCACGGAACCGACAGATAGAAATAGTCGCCGTTCATGTCGACCACAAACACCGTCGAGCCGGTGTCGGTGCCCATCGAGATGCGCTGCGCCAGGTTGCCAGCACCGTTGAACTGCTCGGCAAGATCGAGGTGCAGATCAAACGGCTGCGAACCGAACTCGAAGTAGAGGTAGTCGTGGTCGTCGATCAGATGTGCCTTCAAGTGTGCAAGTTCGGCACCCGTGCCCATGCCCACCCGTGCCGGAAGGAGCGAATCCATGAAGGCACCTGCAAGCGCTCCGCTGAGCGGGAGGTCGACGACAGCAAAGCCCTCTTCGACCCCTATGACCTTGCCGGCCTCGTCAACGATGACCTCCAGGTCCACGTCGCCAAGATCAAGGTCGGTGTCGCCGGGAAGCTCGATGGTCACATCGCCCGAGACGACGTCGTCCCCCTCCGGCGATTTTGTCACGACATCGGAGAGGCGGCCCAGAGTTTCAGTGACCTCCTGATTCCGGGAGGCTTCTGCTGGTCCTGGGTCGGCGATGAGTCCCACGACCTCGGTCTCGATCACGGCGCTTGCTTCGGTGCCGAGAATGACATCCTCGTTGTCGCCGTCGCTGTCATCGCTTACGTAGGAGACGGCCAGGAATCCGGCGGCAGCGAGCAACCCAACGACGAGGACGGAAGCGATGATGATGCGCCCGGTCGAGAATGCTCGTGACGGTGGTGACTGGCTGAACCTGCTGTACTGCTCCATGATGCGCCTTCGTTTGGTGCGGTGCCCGTGCGGCACTGCGATGCCTTCAGCATGAAGGAGCCGTGCGGAGCTCTCTATCGTGCAGGTAGGTGAAGGCGGGGTGGTACTGGCACCACCTCTAGGTGGTGGGGTCTTGTCCGATCGTTGAGGCTGTGAGCGGGACCGTCACGCGAAGTTCGGTGCCGCCGCCGGGCGTGGTGTCGATCGCCAAGGTCCCCCCGACCGAGGCGATTCGGTCTGCCATGTTGGTCAGGCCGTTGGAGTCGCCGTGTTGATCGGCGTTGAAGCCCGGACCGTCGTCACGAATCACGACGTGTACGGCGTTCGCTCCGTCAACCGGTTCCTCAAACATCTTCACATAGGCAGCGGCGTCGGGAGCGTGCTTCGCAACGTTGGTGAGGGCCTCAAGCGCAACGAAGTACAGCGCGGCCTCAATGGACACGTCGTAGCGGTTCGCAGTCGTGCTTTCAAACGTCACCGATGTCGCCGAGCGGCGCGCTGCCTCGGCGATTGCGTCGGATAGACCCTGGAGTTGCAGTACGGGCGGGTAGATCCCGTGCGCCAGCTCTCGCAGTTCGTTGATGGCTTCTGTCAGCTCTCCGTGCACCACCCCGAGTCGCTCTGCCTGGTCGCCATCCGCCTTCGCCTGGGCCGCCCGCAGGGTCAATGCAACACTTACGAGCCGCTGCTGGGCTCCGTCATGAAGGTCTCGTTCCAGCCGGTTGCGTTCGCGGTCAGCCACCTCGACGATGCGGCGGCGTGAGGCCGCGACATCGAGCTGTGATTGACGAAGCTCTTGGTTGAGCAACGTCTCTGCCTCGAGCGCTTTGGCGTAAATGCCGTGGTTCTGCCACACGGTGAGCACCAGCGGAATCAACGTGACGGCAAGCCCGCCAACGACGAGAACCAGCTCAATGCTGTCATCGATGTCTTCGAAGATGCCGCCGTCGTCGTTGGTGATACCAACGATGGCGATCACGCCGATGAAGAACGCCGCGGCGGCGAGCGACCAGATCAACTGATCCGCATCCATGTGTGGGATGGCAAGCACGAGCGGTCGAAGCGCTATGAGAACCATGACCGGCAACATAAACGGCATGAGCGCAACGACGACAACGGCGATCAGCCAGTTGCCTACCGCGATTGCCACAACCGCTCGGCCCCGAGTCTCCGCCGACAGCTGGCGCAGCGCGAGGGTCAACAACGCAACGTGAAGGACATGTACTGCAACGACCACCCAGAGTCCTGGGTTATTGACAACAAAAAGGGCAATGATCGCGGGGACGAGGACACCGCCGAGAATGGTCCCCTTCCGGTCCATGTCGATGAAGCGGGTCAGCATCGCCACACCTGGGTCAGCCGCCGCTCCCTCCGGGAAAACTGCAGTCGTCATGGCCGGAGGCTAGCGGAGTCTTGGTTGGCGCCCCAGTGACCCGGTCTATGGTGAAGCGCCATGTCGCCTCTACGGGTAGTTCTTGCCGACGACAATCTCTTGATTCGCCAAGGCGTCGCAGCGCTGCTCGACGCAATCGACGTGGTTGAGCTGGTCGGCGAAGCGGACGACTACGACTCGCTGCTCGCCCTGGTCGAGACAACCGCCCCCGACGTTGTCGTCACCGACATCCGGATGCCGCCAACCAACACCGACGAAGGCATCCGGGCTGCATTGGAGATCCGTTCGTCTCACCCCAAAATCGGGGTGGTCGTCCTGTCGCAATTTGCCGAGCCCGCCTTCGTGCTCCGTCTCTTCGCAGACGGCTCCGCTGGCTTGGGCTACCTGCTCAAAGACCGCGTCGATGCACCGGAGCTGCAACGGGCGATCAGTTCGGTCGTCAGCGGGGAGTCTGCGGTCGACGCAAAAATTGTCGAGGTACTGATCGACGCTCGAAGCAACTCCGACGGTCCGGTGAGTCGGCTGACGGCGCGGGAGCAAGAAGTACTGGCGGCGATCGCCGAAGGACTGAACAACGCGGCGGTGGCCGACATGCTGATCATCAGCGAGAAGGCGGTTGCGAAGCACATCAACTCGATCTTTTCGAAGCTTGACCTCACCGGCAGCGACGATGACGTCCACCGGCGGGTCAAAGCCGTACTGATCTGGTTGTCGCAGTAGCACGCCGCCCGGCCGGGCGGTCTAGTTCATCTAGGAGATGGCGTCCGCGGCGTAGGTGGTCTGGATGAAGAAGTCATAGGGCCGACGGCGAACCTTGGTCTGCCAGGTGCGTTCCAGCTGCTTCAGCTTTGCGAGCCGGGGCCACGTCTTCAAGTCCTCGTCATACATGGCCTGCGCCTCGGCCCGGTGCAACGTGCCAGCCCCGCCGAGGTTGCGGTCGAACGCAGTGATCATCGGGTCGACCCACTGGTCCAACCCCTCGCGAAGTAGGTTCGCCACAACGTCGAGGGCCACGCCCTTCGGCTCTCGCCACCGGTTGATCATGCTGGTCAGGTCCTTCTTGACCAGGCCCCTGGTGGGGGCAGGCAGCATGGTCAGAAACGGGTCCATGTTGAACGCCAGATTCCCCTGTTCATCCCAGAAGAACGGGGTGCCAACGTCGAGCAGGGTCAGCGCCGATCCGTCCCAGGACCAGTTCGTCACCTGAGCATCGATGCTCAGCTGAGGTGACGCGATGAGTATCGCCTCAGCAAGCGCAGCGACGAACGGTTGCTCCGGATCCGGCTCTGCCGACTCGAGGATCTTGTGCCCGATGGTGTCGGCGTCGAGCAGCGGCTGGACAAGGTAGGCGATCAGTGAATCCTCGCGGGCCACCGAACGCACCTCGGAATCCACCACCTGCAGCCCGGCGTCGCGGACCTCGTCAACATAGCGATGTACGGCATCGGCGTACTGGCGGAACCCCGCTGGCGAGAACGGCGGGGTGCGCTTGCACGCGTGGGTCGGCCCAGCGGCCGGGTGACCGAGCGCCACCGAGATCTCGCCGAATCCCAGGATTTTCAGCTCCGACAGATCACCGGTGCGCAGAGCGCTGGTGACATCTGCTTCCAGTGCGAGAAGGTCCTGGTCTGTCGGTCGCTGCAATGGTTCGTCCTAGTCTCGCAAGAGGTCGTTGACGGAGGTCTTTGACCTGGTCTGCTCGTCAACTCGCTTGACGATAACCGCACACGAGAGCGACGGGCCAGGTGTGCCGTCGGCCAGCGGAGCGCCCGGGAGCGCCCCCGGCACCACCACCGAATACGGCGGCACTCGACCCCGGGAGACTTCCCCGCTTGCCCGATCAACGATCTTGGTCGACTGGGTGAGAAACGTACCTGGCGCCAGAACCGAACCGGTCCCGACAATGACGCCTTCCACCACTTCGCTGCGGGCCCCGATGAAGCAGTTGTCCTCGACGATGGTCGGCTCGGCCTGGAGCGGCTCCAACACACCGCCGATGCCGACACCGCCCGACAGGTGGCAGTCGCTTCCAATCTGGGCGCATGACCCAACGGTCGCCCACGTGTCGACCATCGTGCCCGCGCCGACGCGAGCCCCGATGTTCACAAACGACGGCATCAAGATGGCGCCTCGGTCCACAAAGGAACCGTGACGGACGATGGCGCCCGGCACCGCCCGAAAGCCCGCAGCCCGGAACCGATCGGCATCCCAGCCGACAAACTTGCTCGGCACCTTGTCCCACCAACTCACGCCGCCCGGCCCTCCCGGGATGAGCTCCATGTCGCTGAGGATGAATGACAGCAGCACCGCCTTCTTGATCCACTGATGGACCTTCCAACCGCCGGCCTCCGGCGATGCCACCCGGATGGAGCCGTCGTCCAGCGCGCCCAGGGCTGTGGTGACGGCGGTGCGGACCGGACCCTGCGTCGACGTGTCGAAGGCGTCGCGTTCCTCCCACGCCGCGTCGATCGTCGCTTCCGCTTCTTCGATGTTCATGAAGGCGAACCTAGTCCGAGCATCGGACCGAGTCGCTGAAATACCGAACCGCACCGGTTCGTCGGCCGGTGACCAGCGGCCGTTATCGTATAGGCCCGTGACCTCCCAGATTGTTGTTGTAGCCAACCGCCTGCCCGTTCGCCAGGTTGAGGGCGTGTGGGAGCCAAGCCCGGGGGGTCTCGTTCGGGCGCTCGTTCCCATTCTGCAAAAACGGGAAGGCTCGTGGGTTGGCTGGGCCGGGGTGCAGGCCGAAGATCTCAAGCCGTTTGAGGCCGATGGAATTGGCCAGGTGCCGGTCCCGCTGACCCCGGACGAGATCGACAAGTTCTACTTCGGGTTCTGCAACGGCACACTTTGGCCGCTGTACCACGACGCTGTCAGCGCCCCGGAGTTTCACCGCCGTTGGTGGCGGGCCTATGAGAAGGTAAACCAGCGCTACGCCGATCAGGTCCTCGGCGTCCTCGCCCCCGACGGCATCGCCTGGGTGCAGGACTACCAGCTGCAGCTGGTGCCGCAAATGATCCGCGAGAAGCGTCCGGACGCCACCGTCGGCTTCTACCTCCACATTCCGTTTCCCCCAATAGAACTCTTCGCCCGTATGCCGTGGCGGGGCGAGATCATCCGTGGCCTCCTCGGGGCCGACGTGGTGTCATTCCAAACCCGCCGCAGCGCCGAGAACTTCATTCGCTGCGCCCGCCGATACGGCGGCGCAACATCGATTGGCAAGGGCGAGCTCAGCATCGACGGACGCACGGTTCGCACCCAGCGGGCCCCCATCGGGATCGACGTTGATGAGTTTCGTGATCTTGCATCATCACCCCAGATCCAGGAGCGGGCCAAGGCGCTACGAGCCGAGATGGGGAATCCTGACAAGGTCATCCTCGGCGTTGACCGCCTTGACTACACCAAAGGCATCGACATCCGGCTCCGGGCGGTCGACACGTTGCTGCAGCGGGCAAAAGACTCCGACATGCGGTACGAGTTCGTGCAGGTCGCGGTGCCGAGCCGGGAAGGCGTCCCCGCCTACCAAACCCTGCGAGAGAACATTGAGGGTGCGGTTGGCCGCATCAACGGCGACTTCGCCCGGCCCGGCTGGTCACCGGTGCACTACCTCTACCGCAGCCTGCCGCTCGAGGAGTTGGTCACCTACTACGTCGCCGCCGACGTCATGCTTGTCACGCCGCTGCGGGACGGAATGAACCTGGTGGCCAAGGAGTACGTGGCCTGCCGGATCCACAACGACGGCGTGCTGATCCTCAGCGAATTCGCCGGAGCGGCGGAGCAACTCGGCTCGGCGTTGCTGGTGAACCCGCACGACGTTGACCAGGTTGCGTCAACACTTGAAGCATCGGTGGAGATGGACCCCGAGGACATTCGACGCCGAATGGTGGCGCTCAAGCGCACCGTGAAACGGGCGGACGTGTATCGCTGGGCCACCGCCTGTCTTGAGGCGTTGGGCGCGTGACCGACCAGTTGATCGAGCGATTGGCAAACGCCGACCGGCTCTTGGTGGCATCCGATTTTGACGGAGTGCTCGCCCCGATCGTCGAAGACCCGGACAACACCGCGCCACTTGCAGAGTCGCTGGGCGCGCTCCGGGACCTGGCAGACGCTCCCAACACCATCGTCGCCGTAGTGTCCGGGCGAAACTACGACGTGCTCCAACAATTGGTAGCGCCCGCTGACCGGTTCATCCTGGTCGGTTCGCACGGGGCGGAAATGGGAGCGGTCGCCCTCGAGACCGAGGAACAGCAGACGTTCGATCGCTTCGTCCACGCGCTTGAGGCGCTGGTCGAAGAACACCCCGGGCTACATATTGAGGTGAAGACTGTGTCGGTCGCCGCCCACTTCCGTCGGGTGGAGGTCGACTACGACGCCGCCGTCGCCGCGGTTGAGCTCCTTAGCCAGGAGTGGCCGGGGAAGATTGTGACGGGCAAAGAGGTGGTGGAGTTCACCCTGCGTCACGCCACAAAAGGGGACGCGGTCAGCGTTCTCGCCGCCGAACACCAGGTGGACATGACCGTCTACTTCGGTGATGACGTCACCGACGAAACTGTCTTCATGGTCCTTGGCCCCGACGATGTGGGGGTGAAGGTGGGGGAGGGACAGAGCGCAGCGAGTCACCGCCTTGCCACCCCCGTGGATGTGGCGTCACTGCTGACGGCACTGGCCGCCCGCCGAACAGGCCGTGGCGAGGCATAGCTCGTCCTCTTGACGGGGTAATCCCGCTAGCGGGTCAGCAGCTGGCGAATCAGCGGTTCGTAGTGTTCGAGCGGGTTGCTGGTGTAGCTGGCATCAAACGCTACTTGGTCGTAGAGGGCGCAGAACTCGGCGGTGTGGTCGAAGTGCGGCGAATCCCGGAACTGTTCCCTGGCGTTGCTGTCCATGCCGATGTGGTCCCAGAAGTAGTACCCCTGAAACTCTCCGTGGCGTTCGACCATGAAGTGGTTGGCTTCACTGACAAACGGTTTTACGATCGCCGCCGCAATGGCCGGATGGTTGTAGGGCGACAGTGTGTCACCGATGTCGTGGAGCAGGGCACACAGGACGTACTCGTCGTCCTTGCCGTCCCGCTCGGCCCGGGTGGCGGTCTGCAGACTGTGCTCCAGCCGGTCGACCGGGAACCCGCCATGATCGTTCTTGAGGTCCTGCAGTAGACCGATCACCCGGTCGGCCACCATGTTCTGAGTGACCTGGATCTGAGGGATGATGACCTGCCAGTCCTCTGCTGTCGACTCCGCCAGCGACGAAAACGACGTCTGCTGGTGGCCGTTGCCCGCTGCGGTTGACGTGTGGAGATCGTCGGTGCTGGTCATGGTGACGAGAATACTGACCGGCCGTTGGGAAGGCCAAGCGGCACCGGGCACCGTCCCGGCTACAGCGCGGCTGGTTGTTTGGGCTCTCGGGCCGCAAAGAAAAACCATGACACCGCGGCGGCCAGAAGCACCCCGTTGGCGAAGATGGCCCACGGAATGGTGGTGAAGTCCGCCAGCGCGCCACTCAACGGTGGCGACAGAACAATGCCAAGGTCGCCCCATGTGCGGTAGGTGCCCATGGCCGAACCCCGCAACTGCTCCGGGGCGATGTCGGCAACGAAGGCGGCCGGCGCCGGTCCGCTGATGGATGTGCCGATAGCCGAGAAGAGCAACGCGGTGATGAACCAGCCGGAGGTCGGAGCGAATGCCGCGGCCGCAACCCCCACGGCCGCAAAGTAGCCAGCGACCACAATGACCGGTTTGCGGCCGCCGAGGTCGGCAAGGCTGCCCGCCGGGGCGATAAGCACAAGCCCGACGATGCCGAGCCCGGCAAAGATCAAACCGATCTGTCCGCTGCTCAGACCGAAGACCTCGTTCGCGTAGAGCGGAACCAGCGTTTGGCGTGACCCTCGGATTGAGAAGATGGCCATGCTGAACAGGCCTACTGCGACGAACTGGCGGGATCGGAAGAAGCCCCGACTCACCGCCGCCGGACCAGACGTTGGGTCCTCTGCCGCCTCAGCGGTTGCCCGGTCCCTTGTTTCCGGCAGTCGATACCAGCCGTAGATCGCGGTGAGGATGGCGGTCGCTCCAACCACCAGAAACGGTGTCCGCAGCCCGAACGCGTCGGCGAGGATGCCGCCGATGGCCGGTCCTGCGCTGACGCCGACCAGGAGCGCTCCCTGGTTGGTTGCGATGTAGCGGCCACGCTCCTCCGGCCCCGCAATGTCGATCAGGTAGATCTGGGCGCCCGTCATGTACAGCGCGGATCCGGCCCCCGCCACAAACCGCCAGCCGAGCAACACCCAGATCGACGGCGCAAGGCCGGACCCGATCATGCCAATGGCGGTGACGACCGGGCCGCCGACCAGGAGGAACCGTCGCCCTCGGCGGTCAGCCCAAATGCCGGCTGGAATGTTGAGCAGCAGCCTGGCAAGGCCAAACGCGGTAAACGTCAGGCCGACCACCGCTGCGGACACATTGAAGTCTCTGGCAAACAGCGGCAGCACCGGGCCGACTACACCTTGGCCCGCCATCACCAGAACGGTCGACCCGCAGATCACGAGCAGACGCTCGTCGCTGCGGATGCGTGCGGTGGCCCCGGAGAGGATCCCTGGCAGCTTGCTCACGCTGCGCCGATCCGGCGGCGCGCTGGTCGGGCCGGAGGAGCGCTTGTCGAGACGCAGGGGGAACGGGACACGGATCCCGACGATACCCCTTTGCCGTTCCTAGCGAGAAGTGCGGTACTTGGCGGTTTCTGACCAGCTCTTCTTGCGCTGAGCGATCTCGGTCTCGTTGAGCCGAAGCCGCAGCGAGCGTTGCATGGAGTCGATGTTGAGACCTCGGGCCACCATGTCGGCAACGGTCAGCCGGACGCCGAAGACCTGCAGCCGATTGGCGATTCGCCCGGCCCGGTCTTCCCACGCCAGCAGCAGTTCCTGTCGTTCGCCGACGGTGGCTCGGCCCAAGCCGGACGGCTCAAACCCCAGTCTGGTCAAACGGTCACCGACCTTTGCTTCGATCAAGCGGACCTGATCGGTGGACAGCGACCGCCGCCAATCTCCGGCCAGGCTCATGCTCGGTTCCTGATAATCGGTGTCGACCGAGTAGTCGAGCATCTGCGATGTGTACTCAACGCCCATGAAGTGGCAGATTGAGGTCAGTGCCGAGTCATAGTCTCTGATGAGGTCGGAGAAGCGCACGGTCAGCACCCGACGAGGATCTATCAGCGGCTCGACAGCCGCCCACTCGTCTTCGGTCCGAAGCCAACCGTCGAGTCCGTGCCAGACGTTTCCGGCAAGGCCATCGGACATGCGAGCAGGTGCGACGTCGCGAGGGTCCCTGATGAGGTGGATGAACTTGGCGTCCGGCCACAGCATGAGTGCTTTTGCAAAGCCGTAGTGCAGCGTTGCTCCGGTGACCAACGCGTTTTTCTGGTCACGCCTGGACTGCAGGAACCCCTCGATCAGTTCCTGGAAGCCAAGTGACTCATCGATCTGGAAGCCGCTGGTCGCAAAGCTGCGGTTGGTCTCAAGGAAGCGGCGAAACGCGGGGAGGCTCGGCGGGTTGCCGGTTGCCGAGATCGGCTCTACGGCGTACTCAAATTCCTCAGCGAACGCGACTTCGGGGTGCGAGTCAAGCATGAGCCTGAGGAGCGTCGTGCCCGATTGCTCGGCCCCGACAAGGAGCGTGGGACTGGATTCCACTTCAACAAGCCTATAGAGGATGACTTGATTCTGTAACGTAAGTTGTAACATTACCCAGGGAGGCTCTGCCGGTCATATGTCACCTTGGTGCCTGCCATCGCGACACCGACCAGCGGGCCGGTTGTCGATACGGTGAAGCGATGGCCGATCAAGCCACGTTCGTCGAAGACACCGAACCGTTCATGCGGTCGCTGTATTCGACGGCGGTCCGGCTCACGGGCAACCCCACCGATGCCGAGGATCTGGTCCAGGAGACGTACCTCCGGGCGTACCGCTCGTACGAGGGATTTACCGTCGGAACCAACCTGAGAGCCTGGTTGTTCCGCATTTTGACCAATGCCCACATCAATCGGTACCGGGCCAAGAAGCGTCGGCCCGAAGAATCCGAACTCGACGACGTCGAGGATCTGTACCTCTACCGGCGGCTTCGGGACCAGACCCGGTACGGCCAAAGCGCAGAAGATCAGCTGATGGAGATCTTCTCCGAAGCAGAGGTGGTGAGCGCCGTTGAGGCCCTCCCCGACGCCTACCGAATGGCGGTTTTGCTGGCCGATGTCGAGGGGTTCAGTTACAAAGAAATCGCCGAAATCCTGGATATTCCGGTCGGAACCGTAATGAGCAGGCTGCATCGGGGAAGAAAGTCGCTGCAAAAGGAGTTGTACGAGTTTGCAGAGGCTCGCGGTCTGGTTTCGACACCGGCCGAGTAGGCCCCTCACCCATTGACACCGGTGTTTCGTCGGTGTTTTCTGTGCCAAGCAAGTAACACGAGTGCGGCCGTTCCCGCCGCCTGATCAGTTGAGCAGAACCAGCCGAGTACGCCATGAGTGACGGTCCAATACAATCGAACGAGCACGGCGCCCACGAGGGTGAGTCGCAGCAGCAAAATCAGCCGAACCAGGGCGACGGTGCCCCGACGTCATGGGGTTGCGCTCCGTCGCTTGAAGATCTGTACCGCTACATGGACGGTGTGATGGAACCCGAGCGCCAGTCGATGGTGCGCCAGCACATGGTTGACTGTCCGGGCTGCGATGACTTTCTGCACTTTCACACCGGGCTGCAGAAGCTCATTGGCAGCAAGTGCCAGAGCGAGTTGCCTCAGGACCTCTCGGAACGGGTGTTCCGGTCCATCACCGACAACCCTCTACGCTGACGCGGACGCCGCTCCGACGTTCGAGATGGCGTGACCCCAGGTCTGCTCGAACTCGATGTGTGACACGGGCTTCCCAAACAGAAAGCCCTGGAAGACCTCGACGTCCAGCTCTCGGAGCATGGTCAGCTGATGCTCGGTTTCGACGCCCTCGGCGATGACGTCGAGCTTGAGCGTCTGACACTGGCCGATAAGCCCTCGTAGCACCTCGGACTTCGGGCTCTCCGACGTTGCGAGGTCGGGAATCCAGCGACGATCGAGCTTGGCGATGTCGGCCTTCAAGTCCATCATTCGTTCCAGGTTCGAGTACTGCACGCCAACGTCGTCAATGGCGATCGCAAACCCGGTCGAGCGGAAGCCTTCGAGTACCGCCTCGCCAACCACCTCGACGCTCTCGGGAATCTCGATGACGACATGTTGAGCGTCGATGCCGTTGGTGGCCATGGCGTCGACCAACCGCGGCAGCAGGCCGGGGTCTTCAATCGATGCGGGTCCCGCGTTCAGGGCGATCCGGAAGTTTGGTGAGACAACGCCTCGGCGCAGCCACCGGCCAACGTTTGCGAAGGCCTTCTCGGCGATTCGGGCGTCGAGGAGGGCGGACAGTTCGCTTGCCCCGAGCGACGGGATGAAGTCTCCCGGCGGGACGATGGAGCCGTCCTGGGCCCGGATTCTGGCCAGCGCCTCTGCGCCGTAGATGCGGAACTCGCCGGTCTCGTCAAACTTCACGACCGGTTGGAAGAACGCCTCTACCCGATCTTCGAGGAGGGCTTCTTCCACCATCCGCACGGTGGCGGGAGAGATCTGTCGGTACGTCGCCCGCTTGTGTTTTGCCTTGAACATGGCGGCATCCGCCTCGAGCAACACCTGGCTTGCCGGACGCTCATCTCCCGATGACGCCACGCCGATGCTGGCGCCGACGTTGTGCTTACCGACTTTGCTGGCCACCGGCTCGTCAAACACCTTGCCCAATTTCGTGGCGACCTTCGCCGCCGCGGTCTTGTTGACCCCGGGGAGAATGACCACAAACTCGTCGCCACCCCAGCGGGCCAGCGTCGCGCTTGGGTCGAGGCGTGAGGACAGCCTGCTGGCAACGGCGATGAGTACCTGGTCCCCGACGGCGTGGCCGTAGGTGTCGTTGGTCTGTTTGAAACCGTCGAGGTCGATGAAGAGCACCGAGTAGATGGCATCGGGACCGAGGTCTTCGATCACGGCGGTCGCCCGCTGCCGGTTGATCAGCTCGGTCAGCTGGTCGTGGTTGGCCTGGTATCGAAGTTGGTTCTCGGCTGCTCGCCTGGCCGCGATGTCAGCCTTGAGGTCGGTGGCCAGCCGGTCGATACCCCGTGCCAATTCGCCGATCTCGTCCCGTGCCGTATCCCCGATAAGCGAATCGTGGTCACCGCCGGCAAGTCGCTCCGAGGCGGTCGCGGTCTTCTGCAGCCGTCGGCCGAGTGGCTGGAGCTGGGCAAACCAACCGAGCGCCACCACCAGTACCGACATCGAGCACGCAATGATGATGTACATGCTCAGCCGGTTCGACAGGGCGAACGCCTCCGCCGAGTCGATCTTGATCGCGAGCCCCCAACCGGTGGCATCGATTGGCTGGATGGCGGCGATTGTCTCCTGGCCCCGATAGTCAATGAGGCGGACCACCTCGGTCTCGGTGGCCACCAGGCTTCGTGCGCTCGGAGACAACGCATCTCCGGGCAGCACCGCCCGGAACGCCGAGTCTCGCTCGAACCGGCGGTTGGTGATGAGTGTTGCGTTGCCGTTTGTGTCGGCCTGAACCAGGATTGCCTCGCTGGTCTCGCCGAAGGACTCGTGTTGGATCGCCAGCTCGACGATCGGTCCCAGCTGATTCTCCACCAGGACTGCACCGACCACGGACCCGTCCGCCGTTACCACGGGAACCGCCAGGCCGATGCGCTCGTCGCCGATCCCGGACAGGAACGCGTCGCCAAATATGGGCACTCGCTGTTCCATCGCTCGCAGGGCCAGTCGAGGGTCGGGTTCCCAGGAGAACGTCGACGACTCGCCAAGTTGGACACCGTCGCGGTCGAGAATACGGACGTCCTCGATGGTCTGGGCCACGTCGGCCTCCGCCGCGACCAGACCGTCAGCCACCACATCGAGTTGACCTGCCGCCAAGTTTTCCTGGGCCGCTGCGGTCTCCAGCGCAGAGATCAGTTCTGGCCGGGCGACCATCGCCGCAGCAGAAATCTCCTGGGAGACCAACGCTCGGTTGATCCGTGCCGCCTCGAGCTGCACCAGGTTCTCCAGGTTGCGTTCGATGCTGTTGGACAGGCCGTCGGTGACCTGGTCAACGATGACGATGCCAACCGCGAATATTGGCAGGGTCGCCAAGAGCAGCCAGAGCAGCAGCCGCGTCCGAACCTTGACAGCCATACCGGTTAGTCGACTGGTTCCGCGGCCCACTTTAGAAGCGGCGGTTTAGCGGGATCTCAAACCGACCGATAGGACCGTCATGAGGTCCGGTAAATCAATGAACAGTGCCGGTGTTGGCGTGCCGAGCTCCGCCGGTACCTCTCGATTGTCGCGTCGTCGCACGCTCGCATTGCTTGCCGGTACTGCAGGCAGCGTCGCACTGGCGGGTTGCGGTGCAAGCTCGGGGCCTCCCGACGCCCTCGGGTATGTCCCGAGTGACCTTGCGGGTGCACGACTTTCGGTAATCATGCGCAACTCGTTCATTCCGCTCGTCAACGATGTCACGGCCGAGCAGGGTCTCGCCTGGTCGCTCGGGGCGAACGCCAGCATTGATTTCTCGTTCAGTGACGACTGGCGGGAACGTTATAAAGAGGTGGCGGCGCTCCGCCGGGGTGAGGACATCGCGGAGCTGTTCAGCATTGCGCCTCAGGACTTCGGCGACCGCCTTGTCGACGTTTCGGAGTTGGCCGAGGAGGTGGGCGAAGCATGCGGGGGTTGGGTGCCCGCTGCAAAGGCGACGGCCGTGGTCGACGGCATATGGCGGGCAATCCCGTGGGCGTACACCACGCATGCCATCAACTACCGAGTCAGCGTGCTCGACGCTGCCGGGGTGCGACCCCCAGACACCTACGACGATCTCCTCGAAGTGGCGACCGCTCTGTACGAGCAACAGCTGCCGCTTGCCGGGTTTTCCATGTCGGATGCCGGACCAAACGACTCCGCCAACCTTGCGTACTCAATGCTGTGGTCATTCGGTGGCCAGGAAGTGGACGAGGAGACCGGGTTGGTGGCGCTCGACTCCCATGCCACCAGGGATGCGCTTGCGTACTTTCGTGACCTGAGCGCTGTGACCGACCCGGCAGGTGCAACCTACGGTGAGGGTCAGAACAACGATGCGTTTCTGAACGGCGAGATCTCGATCACCCAAAACGCCTCGTCCATCTTCTGGCGAGCCAGAAACGAGTTCCCCGATATTGCGCTGGACATGGGCCACACCCGGTACCCGTCCGGTCCACGCGGCGGTCACCAGCTGTTGGAGATGAACGCCCTCGCCATCTTCGATCACTCGCGTAACAAAGAGGCGGCGCTGGACTTCATTCGCTTTCTCACCGATCCACAGCAGCTTCGCAGCCGGTCGATGGTCGCCCAGGCATTCTTCATCCCGCCGCTGCGGGATTACATCCACGACGCCGAGATGCCGTGGAACACCACACCGGAGCTGCAGGGCATCGGTGACACCGGCGAAACCGGCCACCTACCCGGCTGGCCCGGCCCGTCGGGCAAGGAGGCTGACCTTGCGTACCAAAACGGCACGATCGTGCGGATGTTCGCCCGGGTCGCCGACGGCACCGAAACCATCGACAGCGCCGTTCGCCTCGCCACCCGAGAACTCAAGCGTGTGTATGAGACCTGAGCCCGCCGTTCGATTCGATGCTTGGCCTGCCGTTTGGTCCGCTGTTGGATCAAGGTTCCACGGGCCCGATCCCGTACACTGATGGCCATGATCAGTGGAGTGGTATGGCATTGGTGGCTCGGATTCTTCCTCGCAATCGGGGGAGTTTTGGGCGTTCTCGGTCTGTTGGCCGGGTATCTGATGAAAGTCCAGAATCCCCGTTACCCGCGCAAGCCCTGATCTCTGCTGCAACAGCGCACAACGAGTGGCGCACGACGAATGAAACGAGCGGATCAGCGTGAATGCCGAAGTCGATTGGGATTTTGCCAGAACGGTTGCGGGCCGGATCGCCGGTCGTGAGCCGTTCGCTGACAGCTACCACGGAGAGTCGCTTGAAGCAGACCTGCTTGAGCTGACCGTCCAAGCCGAAGAACTGGTCCAGATAGAGACCGGCCTGGTCTCTCAGGCCGGCACCGCCAAGGCCAAGGTAACGGACCGAATGGGTTGGATCGATGCCAACCTCGCAAGCTTTGACCGCCTGCTGCGGCCGCTGCTCGGCCGTATCGATGAGGCCGCGGCCGAAGCGGAAGACGCCACCGGCGAGAATCCCTTTGCCGACAGTGCGCTCGGCCGGGCGTTAGCTCCGGTTGGCGAGATTCTCGCTCCGGTTGGTTCCGCTGTTGGCGACGCCTTTGGGCAGGTCAGTGGCGTAGTTGGCCCGAAGTTTGCCGGAGCCGAAGTTGGCGCCCTGCTCGGCTGGATGTCCGGCCGGGTTCTTGGTCAGTACGACCTGCTCATCATCGAGGACGAGCGTCCCGAGGATCAGGACTGGGTGTACTACGTCGGACCGAACGTGTTGTCGTTGGAGAAGCGCTACGGCTTCCCGCCCCGTGAGTTTCGGTTGTGGATCGCCGTGCATGAGTGCACCCACCGGGCCCAGTTCACCGGGGTTCCCTGGTTGCGCCCGTACTTCCTGTCGCTCGTCAACGAACTGCTCGACGAGGTTGAGCCCGATCCGAAGCGGCTCATCGACGCCATCCGAGAGTCCCGCAAAGACGACAACGCACCGTCGCTCAAAGACGGTGGTCTTTCGGCCCTGCTCGCCAGCCCGGAACAGCGGGCCACCATGGACAAGGTCACCGGTTTGATGAGCCTGCTCGAAGGCCACGGTGACATCACCATGGACCGGGCCGCTCAGCACCTGATCCCAAGCCAGCCTCGGTTCGCCCGGGTCATGAGCCAGCGCCGAAAGAACGCCTCCGGCGTTAGCAAAGTGGTGCAGCGCCTCACCGGCATGGAAGCCAAGCTTGCGCAGTACCAGGAGGGCGAGGACTTTGTCCGGGCCGTTGAGGCTGCCGGTGGCAAGGACCTGTTCGACCAGGTGTGGAGCGCTCCCGAGGCGCTACCGACCATCGCCGAAATCCGCCAACCCGATCTGTGGATTGAGCGGGTCGGCGCTCCCGCCAGCGCCTGAGCGTAGAGCCGGTGGCACCCTCCGGCGGTCCTGACGAGCAGTCGAACCTCCTGTGGCGGTGCACGTTTCCGCCACCGGGAACCACGGCGATTGCCGCGGTGTCCGGCGGGGCAGATTCGCTGGCGCTGCTGGTCTTGGCCTGCGCTGCAGGGTTGGACCTCACCGCAGTCCACGTGGACCACGGTCTGCGAGACGGGTCGGCGGCCGAAGCCGATGTGGTTGCTGCTGTCGCAGAGCGCTGGGGTGCAACCTTCGTCGCCGAGCGGGTTGACGTTGCACCCGGACCCGACCTTGAGCAGCGGGCACGGTTGGCTCGCAGGGCCGTCCTCGGTCCAGAGGCCATGACCGGGCACACCGCCGACGATCAGGCTGAGACCCTGCTGATCAACCTGATGCGGGGTGCCGGCATTTCCGGGTTGGCGGCAATGCAGCCAGGACCTAGCCATCCGATCCTGTCGCTCCGCCGGTCTGAGACCGTTGCGCTCTGCGCCAGTCTGGAGCTGCAGCCGGTGGAGGACCCGTCAAACCTCGACCCTCGCTTCGTGCGCAACCGGGTCCGTCATGAACTGCTGCCGCTCATGGCCGAGATCAGCGAGCGAGACCCGGTCCCGCTGCTCGGTCGGACGGCCGACCTGGCCCGGGAGACCAGGTCCGATATTGAGGCCCTCGCCGCCGAGCTCGACCCGACCGACACCCGGGACTTGATGAACCGACCCGTCACCGTGGCCCATCAGGCACTCCGGACATGGCTGACCGATGACCTCGGCCACCCGCCATCAGCGGCGGAGATTGACCGGGTCATGGCGGTGGTCCGTCACGAGGTCACCGCCTGTGAGCTCTCCGGTGGGCGCCGGGTGATCCGCAGCGATGGGGTGCTTGCCGTTTCTTGAGTGACCGTCCCGATAGGCCGACCCCCGTACGCAATGTGGCTGAATGGTGGCGTACGTATCTCGGTTAGCGATCGAGAGGTGGGCGAGTTGACGTAGTTGAGAGTGCGAGGCGGACATTCGCCTACACTCAACCTCGTCGTGGGTCAGCTGGGCGTGCCTCCTTCGAACTCGAGCACCGCTTCGAGTTCGGCAACGAAGATCCTTGGCGTTCTCAATGTCGCGCCAGATTCATTCTCCGACGGCGGTAACTATGTCCTCCCCGACGCGGCGATCGCCCACGCAAAGGACATGTTGGCCAACGGGGCCGACATTATTGATGTCGGGGGCGAGTCGACCAGACCTGGCGCCTCCGACCTGCCACCAGACGTTGAGCGTGAGCGCATCATCCCGGTCATCGAAGCGCTGAGCCCGCTTTGCCGGGTTTCGGTGGACACCCGCAACGCCGAGGTGGCTTCGGCCGCTGTGGCCGCCGGAGCATCGATCATCAACGACATCAGCGCATCCCTCGGCGAAGTGGCGGCAGACCTGGGCGTCGGCTGGATTGCCATGCATATGCAGGGCACTCCCGCGTCGATGCAGCAGAACCCCACCTATGACGACGTGGTCTCGGAAGTGTGCTGGTTCCTGACCGAGAAGGCCAAGTCCGCCGCGGCGGCAGGCGTCACCGAAATCTGGATCGACCCCGGTTTCGGGTTCGGCAAGACTCTCGATCACAATTTGCAACTCTTGGCCAACATCGACAGGTTTGTGGAAACGGGATGGCCCGTGGCCATCGGCACCAGTCGGAAGTCCATGTTGGGACAGCTGATAGCTCGTTCAGATGGGGCAGATCAACAAACACCCCCAGAAGATCGGCTAGTAGGCTCTGTCACGACGGCTACCTATGCCATGCTGCATGGCGTTGCGCTGATACGAGTACACGATGTGAAGGCGGCCAAACAAGCTGCGACGGTTGTCGCAGGGGAAAGGTGATATGGCCAAGGGAAAGTGGGCACAGGGAATCAAGCCCCGAGGATTTCACTGGGTTATTCAAGACCAGCTGGCGATTTGTGAGCGTCCCGGTGGATACGGCACGAATCACCGTCGCGTCCGCCGCCAAGAGGAAGTGATTTGGGTACGAGAGAACGACTTTGCCTTTGTGGTGTCGTTGATTCCCTCCGATCACAATCTGCACAGCTACGACGAGCAGGGCATGCCCTGGAAGCACTGGCCGTTCTCTCCCTCTCTTGACCTTGATACGGCCCTACCGCAGCTCTACGGCGAGCTTCAGGTCCTTCTCGGCGACGGCAAACGTCTGCTGCTCCACATGGAGGAAGTCGGGGACCGCCTCGCCGGCCTGATGGCCGGGTACCTCCGGTGGACCGGCATGATTCCAGTCACCTTCGACGCCATCATGGTCATGGAGCGGATTTTGGAACGCCAGATGGGGCCCGCAGGCCGCTCGATCGTCACTGCGGCAGAGAGCGCCGGTACGAGGCCCGCCTGCGAGGCCTGATACGGTGCCTTCCGTGCACCTGGCAGCGGCGATGATCGGATCGGTGTAGTGGGAGAGGTAATCGCAGACCGGATAGAGGTGCGCGGGCTTGAACTGCTCGTGTACTGCGGCGTACTACCCGAGGAGCAGGCCAGGAAACAGCCGTTCCTGTTTGATCTGGACCTGTACATGGACCTGTCGGTCGCTGGTGCCAGCGACAATCTGGATGACACTGCGAATTACGGAGCGATCATCGATCTGTTGCACGCCACCTTGAACGACGAGCGGTTTGCACTGCTGGAGCGGATGGCGGCCCGGGTCGCCGAACTGGTATTCCAGCATGCCGCGAGCGTCGTCGAGCTGACTGTCACGGCCCGCAAGCTTCGGCCGCCCGTTGCTTCCCACGTGGACACCACCGGGGTGAGGATCCACCGGACCCGTCCCTGACGGTTGGCTACCACATGAGATCGTTCCTTGGCCTCGGCTCCAACATCGGTGATCGACGGGCAACGCTTCGAGCGGCGGTGGCGGCAATCCCGGACCTCGTCGCCGTCTCCCCGGTCTATGAGACCGACCCGGTCGGCGGACCCGAACAGGACCCGTACTACAACATCGTGGTCGAGTTGGAGACCAACCTCACCCCCCATGAACTGCTCGCGCTCTGTCGAGAGCTTGAGCTGGCCGCGGGTCGGGTCAGGGTTATCCGATGGGGGCCGCGGACCCTGGACGTCGACGTGTTGCTTGCCGGCGACCTGATCGTCAACACCGAAGAACTGACGGTGCCACATCCGCGGATGGCCGACCGCAACTTTGTGATGGCGCCGCTCCTGGACCTCGCACCGGAACTGGACGTCAAGGGGTATGACCCGGCCACCGCCATTGGCGACGTCCGCAACATCGGTCCGCTGTAATGTCTCCGCCTCCGGGTTACGAACCGCCGCTGCCGTCGTCGGGTGGGGCGCCGCCACCGCCTCCTGGCAAGGCCCAGCAACTCGTTGCCCGGTCCGGTTTTGTGCTCTACGAGGGCGGCAACTCGGTATTCGATGAGTCGGTGCTGGTCTACATGGCCAAGCCAAGCAAGAAGATGTGGCCCGATGCTGATATCACCGATCACGTTGGCAAGCCTCTCGGCGCGGTGCGCATGCAAACCCGCCGAAGCTTCCAGTCCGCTGGCCCCACAACGGTGTTCGACCATGCCGGCACCCGAATCCTGCACATTCTTCGCAAGACGTCGTTCTTCAACTACTCCTATGAAGTGACCGGCGTTTCCGAGGGCGCCTACGGCGGTGCGACCATCGGCGGCAAGGAACTGCTGATCGAGGCAAACAACGAGCGCTACGGCTCCGTCCGAGGCCCGTCGTTTCGAGGCCTGGGCAGTTCGCGGCTGGAGATCCTTGACCAGGACCGCAACCAGGTCGGTGCCATCCGGTCGTTCAGAGCAAGCACCTCGCCCTTTGTGTCACTGAACCACTACGTGATGTCCGTCGATCCGAGCGTTCGGGGCGAGTTTCGACGGCTTTTGGTTGCCGCCCCGGTCATCGCAGAGTTCGTGAAGCGAACACAGCAGAACCAAGCCTGAGCCTCTCACCCCAAGGGACTGCGGGGCCTGGGCCGTATGCTTGCAGGCGCTACACGACACAGGATTGATCAGCTTTGCGTACCGATTTGCATCCCCCCATCGCCGACATCCGGTTTCTGGTGGAACGAGCACTTGCAGAGGACCTGACGCCCTTCGGCGATCTGACGTCGTCGCTGCTCGATCCAACGCTGCAGGCCACCGCCCAGTTTGGCGCTCGCTTCCCCGGCGTGATCGCCGGGTGCCGCTGCGTCGAGGAGACCTTTAACGCCGTCGACCCGTCGCTGACCGTCGAGTGGTCAAAGAGCGACGGCGGCCGTGTGGAAGCAGGCGAGGTCTTCGGGATTGCCCGCGGCCCGTTCGCCACGTTGCTGACCGCCGAGCGGACGGCACTGAACTTCTTGAGCCACCTCTCCGGCATTGCCACCAACGCTGCTCGCTGGGTTGACCTGGCGGCCGGTCGGGTGACGGTGTGGGACACCAGAAAGACCACGCCCGGGTACCGCTCACTGCAGAAGGCGGCGGTGCGGGCCGGTGGTGCCTCCAACCACCGAGGCAACCTGTCGGACTGGCTCATGATGAAGGACAACCATCTGATCGGCACCACCATTGAAGCATCGGTGGCATTGGCCAGGGAGCGTTGGCCGGGACGGACGGTGCACGTAGAGGCCGATCGGGAAGACCTCATGTTCGAGGCGCTCGAAGCTGGGGCGGACATCATCCTCCTCGACAACTTTTCCCCCGCCGAGCTCACCGTGCTGGTGCAAAAGGTGGGGGAGTGGGTCACCACGACCGGGAAAAAGCGCCCGCTGCTCGAAGCGTCCGGTGGTATTACTTTGGACACCCTCGATGGCTATGCCGACACCGGGGTTGACCTCGTCTCGTCGGGGTCCATCACCAACTCGGCGCCGGTGCTCGACATCGGCCTCGACGTAGTGCCCATCACCACCTGATCCGATCCTCTCGAACCTAGACCGAACCAACCACCGCGAAACGACGTAGTTAGCCATGACCAGCGAGCCAACAAGCGAGCCAACGAACAGGACCATCCCGTACCGGTTCGAGCCGACAACCACCTCGGCCGAGATCCGGGCCGAGTTCGATTCGATCGAGGACGGCGTCGAGACCGGCAAGCAGGCAACGATCGCCGGTCGATTGATGCTGCGGCGAGTCCAGGGAAAGCTCGCGTTTGGGACCATGCAGGATTCCGGGGGCCGCATCCAGCTGTTCGCTCCCGGCAAGGTCACACCGGACTTTGCCGAGTTCTGCGACCTGTCGCTCGGTGACTGGATCGGGGTCTCCGGCGAGATCATGAAGACCCGCAAGGGCGAACTGTCGGTCAAGGTGGAGCAGTGGGAGCTGCTCGCCGAGGCCCGCCGTCAGTTCCCCGACAAGTACCACGGCATCTCCGACCAGGACATGCGGTACCGGCAGCGCTACATGGACCTGTGGGTCACCCCGGAAAGCCGGGAGGTCTTTGTGCTGCGGTCCCGGATCGTTTCGATGATTCGACGGTGGCTGGAAGATCGCCGCTTTATGGAGGTCGAAACCCCCATCTTTCATCCGATTCCTGGCGGTGCAGCAGCTCGACCGTTTGTCACGCACCACAACGCGCTGGATCAGGAG
>CAZSTV010000040.1:0-342 GCA_964609665.1 uncultured Acidimicrobiaceae bacterium | reverse complement strand
ACCCTGAGTTCACCATGCTGGAGCTGTATCAGGCCTACGCCGACTACGACGACATCATGGTGCTGGTCGAAGAGATGGTTGCCCACCTGGCAACCGAGATTCACGGCTCGACCACCATCACCTATGACGGTCGGGAGATGGACCTGAGCGCACCCTGGCGTCGAGCCTCGATGACTGACCTCATCGAGGAGAAGATTGGGGTTGGCGTCGGTTTGTCCATGGACATTGAAGAGCTGCGCCGCATCTCTCTTGAGCACGGCGTGGAAGTGAAGGACGCGTACGGTCCTGGAAAGCTCATCTTGGAGCTGTACGAAAAGACGGTCGAGTCCGAGCTGTGGGACC
>CAZSTV010000039.1:12913-32204 GCA_964609665.1 uncultured Acidimicrobiaceae bacterium | reverse complement strand
ACCACCGAGTACACGAAGGCCAATGGACCATCAAAATGCTGCCGGACCGGACCCTGAGAATCCACAAACCCGACAACACCCACCACAAGACAGTCCCAACCCCACATCGCTGGCGTCCCCAGCGCGAACCGAAAGCGACCGAACATGAGACGTGAGTCTGCGCCTCAACTATGGGTTGCTGTGGCGACAGCAACACGCCAAACCCATGCAACTACTCACCCAGCTAGGTCACGCGTCCCGGGACAGCAGGCGCCGAATCAGTCCGGGTCTGCGTTCCGGCGCTTCAGCGCCGCTCGCCCGATCGGTCGGGGCTTCGGCGCCGAGACCGGACCAGTAGGCGATCGTGGTGTTGGTGCCGGCCGGAATCTCGGTGTGGCCGCCGTCGTGTATGCGTACCGATGCGATCGGGTGAAGCGAAGCCCACAGCGTCGGTGTGGGGTGCACGATGGTGATCGGCCGACCAGCGGCGTCCCACGCGTCCACCACATCTTGGTCGGCCCGCATCCACGCCCGTTGGGCCGCATGAGCGCACTGGGCCGCTCGCTTGCCCCAGGTCATCGTGACGTCTGGGGTAATGGCGATGACAAGGCCGTCGCCATCGGGCACAACCTCGTCCTGAGGCGCCGGCTCCAGTTCTGACGACTGGATCTGGAGTTTGGCCAACGCTTTTGGGGCCTGATCCAGCGGGCCCGGCACGAACGCCCGGACCTCGGCCCCATCCCGTTCGACCGTCACCCCGTCCGGTTCTTGGGCCCGCTCCCAGGCCGACCCCCGGCCTCGGCGAACGATCTTGCGAATCCGGGCCCCATTCCACGCTTCAACCTCGTCGAACCACACCCCGCCGGGCCCGGACCGCTCATCATCGAGCAAGGTGATGGTGGCCAGCGCCGCCGCGGCACAAATCGCTGAGACGCCTGGCGGATTGACTTTTTCGACCCGTGCCGCAAGCTGCAGCGCCAATGGTGACTGCTGATCGGTTGCCATCTCAACCACCGTAACCGACCCCGATGGAGCCGAAAGGTGGGGCGGTATGCTGTGTGGGTCCGCAGTGTGCTTTGACGGGTTGTGTCGAACGGGGTTCTTTCCCGGACAGCAACGTTGGAGCGGGCTGGGAAACGCCCGTACACTAGCGGGTCGGCCTTATTAGGGTCCGGTCAGCCATGACCTGGCTAACAGGCAGAATTCGAAGAGTCTCGAAGGATCACCGTGAAGACGTACGCACCAAAAGCATCAGAGATACAGCGCGACTGGTTCGTCGTCGACGCCGAGGGTCTCACCCTTGGTCGTATGGCCACCGAGATCGCCCGGGTTCTGCGGGGCAAGCACAAGCCCACGTTCGCTCCCTACATCGACACCGGTGACCACGTCATCGTCATCAACGCTTCCAAGGTGGTGTTGACGTCGAACAAGGCGGACCGCAAGTACGTGCACAACCACTCCGGTTACCCCGGTGGTCTCAAGACGCAGACCTACGCCGAAATGCTTGACCGTCGTCCGGCCGATGCCGTTCGCCAGTCGATCGTCGGGATGCTCCCCAAGAATCGCCTCGGCCGTCAGCAGGCCACCAAGCTCAAGATCTACGCAGGCGACACCCACCCCCACGCCGCCCAACAGCCAAAGCCGATGGAGATCGCCGGCGCCCGCCGCGAGGCCTAAGGCCTCAAGGCTTGAGCACTAGGAATTAGAGAAGGACCTGATCAACGTGTCAACCGTGCAAGCAACCGGCCGTCGCAAGCAAGCCATCGCAAGAGTTCGCCTGACCCCCGGGTCCGGCGAAATCACCGCCAATGGCCGCGCCTTTGACGACTACTTCCCGTCTGCGGTGCACCGCACCCTGATCACCGAGCCGCTCCGGCTCACCAGCACCGAAGAGTCCTATGACATTGCGGTCACCCTTTGCGGTGGCGGTCTGTCTGGCCAGGCCGGTGCGTTCCGCTTGGGTATCACCCGGGCGCTCGTGGAGATCAACCCCGAGGATCGGGCCAACGTGAAGTCGGCCGGGCTCCTGACCCGAGATCCTCGCAAGAAGGAGTCCAAGAAGTACGGCCTCAAGAAGGCTCGTAAGGCTCCGCAGTACAGCAAGCGCTAAACCGGCCTCGCCGTACATAGCTCCGCCCAATGGCCCTGCAATTTGGCACCGATGGAATCCGCGGAGTCGCAAACACTGAGCTGACCCCAGCGGTCGCTCATGCGCTCGGAAGAGCCGCGGTCGAGGTTCTCGGCGGCGGCCTTTTCGTTATCGGCGCCGACACCCGAGAATCTGGTCCCATGCTCGAAGAAGCGCTGCGGGCTGGCATCTGTATGGCGGGTGCTGACGTTGAGTACCTCGGCATCGTTCCCACCCCGGCTGTGGCCTGGGCCGCAGCAGATCGAGGCGCGGCAGCGGCAATGATCTCCGCCTCGCACAACCCTTACCAGGACAACGGCATCAAGCTCTTCGCCCCCGGCGGGTTAAAGCTGCGTGATGACGTCGAGGCCGACATCGAAAAGCGCTACCTGGCCTACCTCGACGAACCGGACACCGTCAATGAACCGGACACCACCAATGGCGCGTCGGGCGCGCCGAGCGCGTCGGCCTCATCAGGTCCGTCTGCACTGACGGTGGGGACCTCCCGTCCGTCGCAGGGCGTCGACGGTTGGATAGACCTGATCACCGGGTCGGTGGCCCCAAACGCTCTGGCCGGTACAACGCTGGTCATCGATTGCGCGAATGGCGCTGCGTTCGAACACGGCCCCGAACCGTTCCGTCGACTCGGCGCCGAAGTCGTTGTCATCGGCGACACGCCGAATGGCACAAACATCAACGACGGATTTGGCTCGACCAGCACCGAGGCATTGCAGGCCAAGGTGGTATCGCTCGGTGCTGACGCTGGGCTCGCCTTCGACGGCGACGCCGACCGGCTTATCGCCGTCGATGACACCGGGGCGGTGGTTGACGGCGACCGTGTGCTCGCCATCATGGCCGCAGACTGGTCCGCTACCGGACGGCTCCGCTCGAACACCGTCGTGGTGACGGTCATGTCCAACCTGGGGTTCCACCGCTCGATGGAGCAGCGGGGAATCTCGGTGATCTCCACCGCAGTTGGTGACCGCAACGTGCTGGCGGCCCTTGACGACGGCAGCTTCTCACTGGGCGGCGAGCAGTCCGGTCACGTGATCTGCCGAGACTTGGCATCCACCGGCGACGGTGTGCTGACCGGTGTGCAACTGCTGGACGTTGTCGGTCGCTCCGACAGGTCACTGTCGTCGTTGGCAGCCGAAATCATGGAGCGGGTTCCCCAGGTCCTGGTCAACGTTCGTTTGAAACAGCGGGAAGAAAACCCTGCGGCAGAACTGCAGGCGGACATCGACCAAGTCACCGCAGAGTTCGGCCAGGATGGTCGTGTACTGGTGCGGGCGTCGGGAACCGAACCGTTGCTACGAATCATGGTGGAGCACGTCGATGATGCCGTCGCCGCCGAAGCGGTCGATCGTCTGGTCGCTGCAGCAAACAAGCGCTTCGGCTGATCCCGTCAACGGTCGGGGGCGGTCCAAACGGCTCGGAGTGATCCGGTAGCCTCTATAAGACTCTCGATTTGTCCGAACGCACGTCCTGCGGGCAAGGCTCCCTCTGGAGGGATCAGCAACTCATGTGTGGAATCATCGCCATCGTCAGACGCCGCACCAGTCGGCCGCTCCCCGATGTTGGGCAGCTCGCTGAACAGGTCCGTCAGGTCACCGGTGGTCCGCTCTCCCCAAACGGCAAGGACCTGCCGCCACGGCTGCAATCCGCGGCCGACGTGCTTGACAGCGTCGATAGTCAGCTGCGCGGCGAGGCCGGTCTGTCCGCCATGATCGCCAGCAAGAACTTCGTCGAGACCATGCAGGACCTGCTGTCCGATATCAACGCCGAGATCGAAGCCGTCGAGGCGTTCCTGGAGCGCGAAGGCGAGGGTTTCGACGCACTGGAAGCGGTCAACGGCGCACTGATCAACTTGAAAGACGCCGTATGGGCCATCGAGCGTGACCGGCTCCGGGCGGTACGAGAGGTCACAGACCTTGCGGGCCGAGACGTCGCAGGTGCCCATCTTGCCGCCATCTTCAGCATCCAGCAGGCGCTGAGTAACCTCGACCGTCTTGAGGTCCGAGGTCGAGACTCCGCAGGCATCCACATTCTTGTTCGCGGCCACGGGCTCGACCTTGACTCCCCGGCCATGGAGCGCCTCTTGGAGGGTCGCACCGATGACCTGCTGTTTGTCGACCGAGCGGTCCGCGTTGTTAACGGCCACATCGGCTTCGTCTACAAGGCGGCGGCGGAGATCGGCGAACTCGGCGACAACACCGCCTCGATGCGACAGGCCATCGCCGCAGACGAACTGCTGCACAAGGCCCTGGCAGCAGACAGCGCAGAAGCGACCGTCCTGGCCCACACCCGCTGGGCGTCGGTTGGCATTATCAGCGAGCCAAACGCCCACCCGGTCAACTCCGAGGAGCTGGACGCTGCCGCCGGACCGTACGTCACCGCAACCCTGAACGGTGACGTCGACAACTTCGCAGACCTGATCGCCGCCGACGGTCTTTCGATCGCCGCCGAGATCACCACCGACGCCAAGGTCATCCCCACCATGGTCAGCCGCGGGCTGGCCGCAGGCCATGACGTCGATGAGGCGGTACGTTCCGCGGTTGCCCAGTTCGAGGGTTCGGTTGCCATCGGCATCAGCACCGCTGAGCATCCCGAAGACGTGCACCTGGCGCTGCGAGGGAGCGGTCAGGGCGTGTACGTCGGCCTCGCCGAGGACTGTTTCGTTGTGGCGTCTGAGCCGTACGGTGTTGTCGAGGACTCCGACGTGTACTTCCGGATGGACGGCGAAACCCCGGCCGATCCGGACAACCCCACCGCCAGTCAGGGCCAGATTATTCGCCTCAGCGGCGGACAGGCCGGCGACCGGGACGGCGTGTCCCGGATCAGCTACAACGGCACGCAGTTGCCGCTCAGCACCGATGAGTGGAAGCAGCCCTCGGTTACCACCCGAGACATCGATCGGGGCGACGCACCACATTTCCTGCTGAAGGAAATCAGCGAGTCGCCAACGTCGTTCCGCAAGACTCTGCGGGGCCGGTTGGTCGAGTCAGACGGAACGCTGTCGGTAAACCTGCCGACCGACACCATCTCCGAAGCGGTGGCCAAGCGGCTCTCCGCCGGTGAGGTCTCGAAGATCCAGGTCATCGGCCAAGGTACTGCCGCCGTTGCCGGCCAGGCGATCGCCGCGTCCATAGAGGATGCGCTCGTCGGGTCTGAGGTTGTAGTCGGTGCGATCACTGCAACCGAGCTCTCCGGGTTCAAACTCCGAGATGACATGTCAGACACGCTGATCGTTGCGGTGAGCCAGTCTGGCACAACGACCGACACCAACCGAACGGTTGACCTGTGCCGCTCACGCGGCGCGTCGGTTGTCGCCATCGTCAACCGGCGGGGGAGCGACCTCGTCGATAAGTCTGATGGCGTGCTCTACACCTCCGATGGGCGAGACGTTGAGATGAGCGTGGCGTCAACTAAAGCGTTCTACGCCCAGATCGCCGCCGGGTTGCTGCTGGCCGACGGCCTTGCGCAGCTCATCCCCGGGGTGACCGTGCACGAATCGGAGCGCCAGGCCACCCTGGCCGGTCTCCGGGACCTGCCGGACGCAATGGCGGCAACGCTTGAGCGCCGACCGGAGATTGCCACGGCCGCGGCACGGCACGCTCCGAGCAGACGTTACTGGGCCATCGTTGGCAACGGGCCGAACCACGTTGCTGCCAAGGAACTGCGGATCAAGTTGTCCGAGCTCTGCTACAAGTCCATCGCTTGCGACGTCACCGAAGACAAGAAACACATCGACCTCTCGTCCGAGCCGATGATTTTGGTCTGCGCCGCCGGCCTCGTCGGCTCGAATGCCGACGATGTTGCGAAGGAAGTGGCCATCTTCCGGGCCCACAAGGCCACGCCAATCGTCATTGCCACCGAAGGCGAGAATCGGTTCTCCGCCGCCCTGGAAGTCATCGCGGTTCCCGACGTCAGCCCCAAGTTGGCCTACGTGCTCTCCACCATTGTGGGGCACCTCTTCGGCTACGAGGCGGCGCTCGCCATCGACTCATCGGCCCGCCCGTTGCGCGAGGCCCGGGGCGTGATCGAGAGCTACGTCGGCCAGACCACGACCGACTGGTTTGAGCGTTTCGGGCGGGAACTGGCCCCGTACGCCGGCCGCTACTTCGACAGCCTCCGCTCCGGTTCCTACAACGGCCATTTGGAAGCATCCACCGCCTCGAAGCTGTCAGCGTTGCTGCGCTTCGCCACCGGAGCGGTCCCCATCGAGTCCTACCAGACCGAATTTGGCAAGGTCGGCACACCGGGCGTGGTGGTCGAAGACCTTGCGCTGGCGTTGACGTCTGCCATTGAAGAGCTCACCAGGCCGGTCGATGCCATCAAACATCAGGCCAAGACGGTGACCGTTGGCATCAGCCGGGCCGATGAGAGCCTCCTGCAGGCCCCGCTCATCCAGGACGTGTTGGCCACCGGTTGCCCCCGGGACCGACTCAGCTACCGCTCGCTTCGCTCCCTCGCCGCCATCACCCCGGCGGTCGCAGAAGTTGTTGGCTACACCCGATACCGGCTGGAGGGCGACCCCGACGACGGCGGCCAACTCCACGTCATCGACAAGGGCGGCATTGCCGCCTCGCTGTCTTCCCGGGTGGAAAAGGACCCGACGCTTCGTGGTACCAAACACCGGGTCGCCGTGGAGCGAGAGCCCTTCGTGACCGTTGGAACCGACGGTCGGGTGGTGCTGATTGTGCCCGAGGTCAAGGATGCGCAGACCACCGGTCTGACGCTCTGCCACGTTCGGCTCAACGAGGACCTTGGCGCAACGGTGGCCCGCACCGTGCTCCAGGGCTACCGCAACCGCTACCGCCAGCTGGTGGACGTCATCACCGAGCGGGAGCCGAGCTTCCGTGAGGACATCCTGGCCGACGTCTCCACCGTCGATCTGCTGACCGCTCCCATCTCCGATGTTGCCGCCCGGTGGAACCAGAACTGAACCTGAGACCCGACTCCGCGGCCGATCTGGCCGCGGATCTCGGCCTCTCCGACACCATCGGTCAGGTGGTGGTGGCGATCGGGGCAGATCTTGTCGACATCGACCGCATGCGGACCGTCATCGAACGGCAACCGAGTTTTGTGGAACGGGTCTTCACCGAGACCGAGCGGGCGTACTGCGACAAGCGCAACGACCCGGCGGAACGGTACGCGGCTCGCTTTGCGGCAAAGGAAGCGGTGCTGAAAGCGTTGGGTACCGGACTTGGCGGTGGCGACTTCTCCGATATCGAGGTCATCAAACTCGACAGCGGCAAACCCGAGTTGCAGGTGACCGGCCGCGCCCTGGCCAAAGCGACCGAGCTTGGCATTGAGCGGTGGTTGATCACCATGAGCCACAGCGATCACATCGCCCAGGTCTTCGTTGCCGGTCTCGGTCCGGAGGGTCCTTCGTGACCGATGATGCTGTAACTGACGACTCTGTGATCCATGATGCTGCCACTGATGACCTGCTTGCCGGTCGCAGCATTGGTGTCCGCAACGGACTGCAGCAGGCGTGGCAGATACTGTCGAGCGACTACGGCTTGCTGCCAGACCTCGCCCTCGACGCGGTGCTGGCTCGAGCCGACCGCGGGGAGTTGGCAACCGCAACCCCACGACTGCTCGAACTGATGGTGGGAGAGCAGCTGTCGGTGGTCTCCGCTGTCGACGTCATGGTCAGGCTTGGCGGTGGGTCGTGGAGCGACGGGCAACGGCGTGCGATCGAAGACGTGCTCGACGCGTGGTGGCTCGAAACGCTGATGGCGAGTCCCGGTGAGCATCGCCAGCCCCTCACCCCGGACACGGTGCTCGGAATTCTCGTCTCCTACGGTGCTCCGATGGTTCGCTGGTTCGAACCGTGGTTGGCGGAGCTCGACGGGCCGGGCGCCGCCCACCTCGCCACGATGGTCATCGACGGTGTCGACGGACCGGCCTGGGAGGGCAAGGCCGACGAGGCATCTCAGGTTCTGGGATGGGCTCGCAGCGACACCGTACTCAACGGTCTCGTGCTCATCGGCGGCACCCACCTCGACGACGGCGTGCTCGGCGAGGTTCTCGACCGGTTGGTCTGATGCGGCCAGTCGTCACCCCGGCCGAGATGGCCGCCATCGATGACGAGGCCCCAGAGCCCGTTGCCGAACTGATCCCGCGGGCGGCGGGGGGGGGGGCACGAGAAGCCGCCGATCTCCTCGGACATACGCTGTATGGCAAACGAATTGCGGTTGTTGCCGGGCCCGGGAACAACGGAGCCGACGGTCGCTACGCCGTACCTCACCTTGACCGTCGCGGTGCTCGCTGCACCGTGTTCGACGTCGGTTCGGGGGCTGCCCCTGACGACCACATCGGAGGCCACCACCGGTTTGACCTGGTGGTAGATGCCGCCTTCGGGACCGGACTTCGCCGTGACTACGATGCCAACACCATCGAAGCGGTGGCCGCGTCGGTCGAAGCGGGGACGCCGGTGCTGGCCGTGGACATCGCCTCAGGGGTCGACGGTGAGACCGGACAGGTTCGAGGCCATCCCCATCGGGCGGCCCGGACGGTGACCTTTGCGGCCGAGAAGCCGGGGCTGTTGTTGGAGCCAGGTAGCGGCTATGCCGGAGAGATTGTCATAGCCGACATCGGGCTTGACTGTTCGAGGGCGACTATCGGCCACGTCGAACCTTCCGACATCGGAGCGCACTGGCCCCGCCGGACGGCCCAGGCCCACAAGTGGCGCCAGGCGGTGGCGGTCATTGGCGGTAGCCCCGGCATGACCGGAGCGCCGGCGCTGACATCGGCGGCGGCGCTGCGATCGGGTGCTGGCTACGTGGCGCAGTCGATACCGGGGAGCGTTGGCACTGGCATCGGTACCGACACTGACGCTGGCCTATCCACCCCTCCTTCGGGTCCGGTCGAAGCGGTGCAACGCCCGGTGCCGAACTCGTGGGCCGCGCCGGTCCTGGCCGACCTCGAACGTTTCGGCGCGGTGGTGATCGGCCCCGGCCTAGCCCCGAACCAGGGCGAAGAGCTGGCCCACTATCTTGACGGTGCGACCACGCCAACCGTCCTGGACGCCGGGGCGTTGACGTCGCTGGCGGCGCTTCCGAACCTTGAGCAGGTGCTGCGCCAGACCGCGGCCCCGGTGGTTTTGACTCCGCACGACGGCGAGTTTGCCGTCTTGGCTGGCGAGGCGCCGGGGGCGGACCGCATCGCAGCGACTCGACGCCTCGCCGCCAGGCTCGGGGTTGTCGTGTTGCTCAAAGGCCCGACGACGGTGGTCGCGCAACCAGATGGTCAGGTGTTGCTGAGCACCGCAGGCGATGCCCGCTTGGCAACAGCGGGCACCGGCGATGTGCTCGCCGGGGTGATCGCCGCAGGCTTGGCCGGCGGGCTCGATCCTCTCGTGGCCGCAGCGGTTGGAGCAGAACTGCATGGCCAGGCTTCGGCAAACGGGCGCCCGGTCGGCTTGACGGCGCACGACCTGCCGGAGCTCATCGCCGATCTGCTTTCCCGCCGATGAAAGACGGCGTTGGTCTCCGATTGGTCTGTCGGCGGCGTCTACAATTTGAGGGCGGCGAAAGTCGTCAACGTTCGTCGGCGGATGATCATTGGAGTTAACAATGAGGATCTTGCTGGTGGAACCGTGGCAGACGGGTTCGCATCAAGCCTGGGCCGAGGGCTTCCAGGCCGGGAGTGAACACGACGTTCACATCGTCGGGTTGCCCGGCGAATTATGGCGCTGGCGCCTGAGAGGCGGAGCGCTGCCCCTGGCCGAGAAAGTCACCGACTGGATCGATCGAAACGGCCAACCGGACCTGCTTCTGATCTCTGGCCTGGTCGATGTGGCAGAGCTGCTCGGCCTGGCCAGGCGCAACCTATCACCGGATGTCGGCATCGTGATCTTTCAGCACGAGAGCCAGCTGGTCTACCCGGTGGCGGACGGAAACTATGACAACGGCGCCGCGCTGCGGAACTGGATGTCGTGGTGCGTTGCCGACCTCGTGCTGTTCAACAGTTATCACCACATGCGTTCGGTCGAGGCGGCGCTGCCGGGGTTTGTCGGATCCATGCCGGACGCTACGCACGTGCCGATGCTCGACTCGGTCATCTCCCGGTTCGAGGTGTTCCCCGTCGGGGTCGGTCTGCAAGAAATCCCCGAACGTGAGCCGTTCCCTCCTGCGTCACAACACCCGAGCAGCTTCTCGTTCCTAGGCGGCGACGAAGACGTCGATGGCGACGAGCTGGACCTCCCCGATGCAGATATCGATGCTGCGGACTTGGGGTTGAACGGTGCGGCCTACCGCCCGGCCCACCCCGACGTTGAGCCCGAAGCCGAGCGTCGCGGCCGACCGGTCATCCTGTGGCCGCATCGCTGGGAGCGTGACAAGGACCCGGCCGCATTCCTCGCGGCGCTGCGCAAAGTGAAGGACGCCGCGTTGGACTTCGGGCTGGTGTTGGCCGGTCAGGATCCGCCGAGCGGGAGCACGGTCGCAGCCGATGAGCGGGCGGCGGTCGAGGAAGAGTTCGCAGATCACATCGTGGCGTCGGGAGACTTCGAACGCGATGAGTACCTCGAATACGTGGCACAGTCCGATCTGGTCGTCAGCTGCGCAAAGCACGAGTTCTTCGGGGTGGCGGTAGTTGAGGCGGTGGCGAGCGGCTGCATACCGCTGCTGCCGAACGCCCTGAGTTACCCCGAGCTGATTCGCCCACCGTGGCATTCCGCCGTGCTGTACGAGCCCGGGACGTTTGGCACCCGGCTAGTCGATGCCGTCAAGCGCATCGATGAGCTGCGTCATGAGACCGTCGGTTTGCCACAGAGCATGCGCCGCTTCGACTGGGCCAACATCGCCCCCCTCTACGACAGCCGGCTTCAAACGGTCAGCGACCGACTGTCAGCAGCGCCCAGAGCACGAGCCCACCAGTGAACTAGCGCACTGGGACTACAGCACCGCGTCGAGCGCCTCGGTTGCTCGGGTGACCTCGTCGATGGTGTTGTAGTGCACCATCGACAACCGGACAACGCCGTCCGGCAGATGGAGCGCGTTGGCAAGACGGCGGGCGTAGAAGTCCCCACTGCCAACGCCGACCTGGGCCGCAGCGAGGGCCTCGGCAACCTCGGCCGGGGTGCTGCGGGCCGAGGTGAACGCAATTGTCGGTGCCCGGACTGCCCGTGACGGGTCGGCCGATCCGACAATCTTCACCTCTTTGGTTGCCAGGAAGTCGAAGAGGGGCACCATCAGATCTTCTTCGTGGCGTGCGACGAGTTGATAGACCGCCCCGATGCGCTGCGCCAGCGTCTGGCCGGGCGTCTGGTCGCCCGCCCCGTCGTTGGCCGAGCCGAAGTGGTGGCGATACAGGTCTTCGTAGTAGTCAACGATGCCGGCTGCGGCACCAACGGCGGCGTGGTCCGGGCCGGCCGGCGTCAACCGGGCGATGGGGTTGGACTCGTTGAAGTAGTGGCCCTGGTTCGCCAAGTTGTCGAGGACCTCTCGACGCACATACATCAGGCCAAGGTGTGGGCCATAGGTTTTGTAGGTGCTGTAGAGGTAAAAGTCGCACCCGAGCGCCTGAACGTCGATCGCATCATGGGGAGCCCAGGACACGCCGTCGACCAGAAGTAGCGCACCGTAGCTGTGCACGAGATCTGCTATCTGGCGGATCGGGTTGATGGTGGCAGCGAGGTTGGAAGCGTGGGTGACGCAGACAAGCTTTGTGCGGTCGGTGAGCTGGCTTTCCAGGTCCGCCAGGTCGAGTAGACCGGAATCGGAGTTCACCGACCACTCCCGGATCACCAATCCCGTATCGGCCATGCGTCGCCAGGAACCGATGTTTGCCTCGTGATCCTGGTTGGTCACCACTACCTCGTCACCGATCGACAATGCCGGGCGGATGGCCCGGGCCAGAACGTAGGTGTTCTGCGAAGTGGACGGTCCGATGTGCGTCTCGTCCGCGGCGGCGTTGAAGGTTGCAGGCAGCAGTTCCCTCGCCCGGTCCATTGCCTCGCCGGCCGCTCGCGACGGTCCGGCCAGGCCGTACGGCTGCACCTTTGTAGCGGTGTAGAAGTGGGTCAGCAGGTCGATCACCTGTCGCGGAACGTAACTGCCGCCCGCATTCTCAAAGTGCACCCAGTCGCCAACTTCGGGGTGGCTGAAGGCGGGAAACTGGGCTCTGACGAAGTCGATGTCGAGGGCCGGTAGAGCCGGCGATCGGGGTTCAACGCTCATGGGTCAGACCATACTCAGCCGAAGCACTGTCTCGGTCCTCCATGGTGGGTCAACAGGCTCAGTGTCAGCCACCTGTGACCAATCGCTCTGTCGAGGTGGCAACGCAGCTTCTGCAGGCGGGTAGAGTTTCCGGAGTCGGAAGTGGCAGTCCCAGCCTGAGGGGAACTTGCGCCATGAGTGCTTCATCCAGTGGACCGCAGATGCAGAACCGGGCCGTTCGGACCCGAGCAAAGTTGTTGGACGCCGCGGTGGCCGTCATCAAACGTGAGGGCGCGGCCAGGTTGACCCTGGACAAGGTGGCGGTGGAAGCGAACGTGAGCAAGGGCGGTCTGCTCTATCACTTCAGCTCCAAAAACGACCTCATCACCGCGCTGCTCAACCGCACGTTGCAGACCGCAGGGTCAAATCTTGAAGCGCGTGCTGCGCCTCTCGGGGAGGGGCAGGGGGCGTTCGCCACGGCGTACCTCGAGTTCATGCGGCGCCCGTATGAGGCAACCGGTGACGGCGACATAGCGTCGTCCATCTTGGCCGCCGCGGCGCTGGACAAGAACCTGCTTGAAGAGACCGACCTGCGGTTTCAACGGTGGCAGCAGCAGATTTTGGATGACGGTCTCAGCGAAGCATTGGCGCTACTGGTCCGTGTGGCCAGCGATGGGTTGTGGCTGATGGATTCGTTCCGCCTCGCCCCGTTAGACGTCGAGCAGCGGGGCGCACTCATCGATCTGGTCGAACAGCTCATCCAAGCCGAGCTCGACCAAAGTAGCGCTCCCCAGCAGTAGCGCATCATCGGTGAGTGAACATGTACCGGCGGTTTTTTGGTGTCGTCGCGCCCTTGGCGACCGCCACACATCGGTGCCCGCTGCTGTCTTGCCGTGAGCTTCCTGTCGCCTGGATGCGTCGTTCTGCTTGCGTTGACCGCGGCTGTTTGCTAGCTTCTCCAAAACCGTCCTAGCGGTCGGTTTTGGGAAACCATTTTAAATAAACAACAAACGGCATTACACGCAAAAGGTGACTTTGCGCGGGCTCTCTTTCGTTCGTTTCTGATCGACAGGCGGTCTATTTCGTGGTGCCCGGGGGAGAATCATCATGGATTGGAAACTGTTCGACGGGTTTCGTCGCTCGGTCGGCCCTGTCGAGTTGGACCTCGTCGAGGCCTACGCTCAGCGCCGCATTGGCAGACGTGACTTTCTGAGAAAGGGCACGATTGTCGGGCTGTCGGTCCCGTTTATGACGGGAATCATCGCCGCCTGTGGCTCCGAGGATGGTGAGGGCGATGGTGTCGCTGGGGGCGACGGCGACTCTTCCACCGAAGGGGCCGGAGGGACCGCTTCAAGCGGAGCCACGGGCGGCAACTTGATTGTTGCCGTGCAGGAAGGTGACGCCAACACCGGGCTGGACCCGGTAAACATGCTAGATTTGGGCACGTATGGCCTGGTCTCACAGTCGTTCGAGTATCTCGTCGGACTGGGGCCAGACGGCAACATAGCGTCGACCGCGTTGGCCACCGGATGGTCGCCAAGCCCCGATGGCGCAACATGGACCTTCGATCTGCGGCCGGGTGTGACCTGGGCGTCGGGGGCGGAGCTGACATCGGCCGATGTTGCCGCAACGATGGATCGCCTCGCCGCCCAGGGCAACGCCGGACTGGCCGGCGTCATCACCGAAGGGGCGGTCGATTCGAGCGATCCCACAAGGGCCGTGATCACCCTGGAAGAGCCAAACGGCAACTTCCCGGTGCTGGTGTCGCTTTTCAACGCCCAATCGATGATCACGCCTGCCGATTATTCTGATGGAACCACTCTCGATGGTCGCCCAGAAGGCACCGGCGCATGGCTCCTCGATGAGTTCGATCCGACCAATTTCACCGCCAAATTCACTCCCAATCCGAATTGGTGGGGCGGCCCGGTCAACCTGGATTCCATGGAGATGCGGGGCTTCGTGGATGTGGCAACTGCGGTGACCGCAATGCAGGCCCGAGAGGTCGACGTCATTCAATCCTTCGCTGTGATCGGCGGCGAAGGACTCCTCGATGACCCGGACTTCACCCTGTTGACGCCTCCGGCGGCCACCCACCGTCAAATCTGGTTCCACACCGAACGTGGCCAGTTCACCGACAAACTGGTCAGACGGGCGTTGGCCTACACGCTTGATCGGGAACAGATGGTCAGCACCCTGTTCAGCGGTCGGGCCGAAGTCGCCAACGACCATCCGATCCTGTCATCGCTCCCGTTCTTCGATGCCGATGCAACACCGCAGCGAACCCGTGACATCGACATGGCAAAGAGCCTGTTGGCTGAGGCCGGGGTAGACGGCCTCTCCGCCACGATCGAGACCGGCAACCTCGGCGAGGTACCGCAGCTGGCCGCCATCATTCAACAGAACGCCGCCGAAGCCGGGATTGAACTCACCGTCAACACCCAGGACAACTCGACGTTCTACGGAGACTCCTGGTGCCCTGGTGGCACCGATGACCGGCCCTGCGCAGACGCCGACGAGTTCGGCATTGTCGACTGGGGACACCGGCCCGTGCCTGACATCTACCTCGGCTCCGCGCTGGGCACCGGGGCGGTCTGGAATGCCAGCAACTACGCAAACCCAGACTTCGACACCCAGCTCTCGAACTACCGGACCGCGGTTGACGTCGACGGGCAGAAGAAGGCGATCGGGGAGATGCAGAAGATTCTCCACGAGGACACCCCGGCGTGTTACGCCTACTTCTACAACTACCTGTCCGGCCACTCGAACTCCGTCTCGGGTGTCAACGTGACCGCACTCGGTCACATCATCACCTCCGCCGCGTCGAAAGGGTGACACACGCGGTGAGGAACAGGAAGGAGGGCTGAGCAGTGGGTCGATTCATTCTCCGGCGGCTCGCGCTCTCCCTCCTCACCCTGTTTCTGCTGATCATCGTGGTGTTCCTCTTGACGAGGGTCTTTCCGAGCGATCCGGCTCGGCAACTGGCCGGGCCGTTCGCTCCACAGGAGCGGGTGGACCGGCTCAACGAAGATCTGGGTCTGACCGACCCGCAGCTCCAACAACTCGGTCGCCTCGTGCGAGAAGTTGTCACGCTCGACTTCGGCGAGTCGTTCTCGCAGCCCGGCGTTCAGGTGGTGGACCTGATCCGTCCGGCGCTCGGGAATTCAGCGAAGCTTGTCGTGCTCGCACTCCTGCTGACAATGCCGATCAGCATCTTTTCGGGCGTGCTTGCGGCGTACCGCAAGGACGGCGCCCTCGACCGTTCGGTGGTGACCGTCGGTCTGGCCACGGCATCCATCCCTGACTTTGTGTCCGGCATTCTGCTTCAGTACGTGATCGGGGTTCGCCTCGGTTGGCTTCCTGCCACATCAAACGCCCCGGACGGCACCGGCTTCTTCTCGGGGTTCCAGTACATCTTGTTACCGGCGATCGCGATCGCCTTTGTGTACTTCGGCTACATCGCCAGGGTGACACGGGCAGGCTCGATCGAGGCGTTCGCCTCGGACTACGCACGGACCGCGGTCATGAAGGGGCTGTCCACCCCGATGGTCGTTGTCCGCCACATCCTCCGCAACAGCCTGCAACCGACGGTTGCGGTGACCGGCACACAGATGGGCTTTCTGTTCGGCGGGTTGATCGCCCTGGAATTCGTGTTCAACTATCCCGGCCTTGGCGGACTGATTCTGCGGGCCGCGAAAGCACCGGACTTCCCGCTGCTGCAAGCCGGGGTGCTGCTGGTGGCCATCATCTTCATGATCTCAACGCTCGCCGCCGATCTGATCATCGCCTGGATGAACCCTCGAGCCAGACTGGGAGCCGACCGATGAGCGCCGGGTCGGGGAGTGGATTGAAGCAGGTCCGGGCCGAGCAGCGCAGGCAGCTCCTCACCTCGCCGGGGTTCATCGTCGGCATGTGCATCACGTCCTTTTGGGTGCTGGCCGCGCTGGTGCCATCGCTGCTGACCAACCGGGCGCCAAACGAAGCGGTCAGGGTGGACGGATCGGTGATCCCCCGTCAGGGGCCGGGGGCGGACGCCTGGTTCGGTACCGATGCCATCGGAAACGACGTGTACACCCGGGTGATCTACGGCGCCAGAAACGTCCTCATCATGGCTCCCCTCGCCGCGTTGCTCGCTGTGATTGTTGGCGCGCTGCTCGGTCTGCTGATGGGGTACTTCCGGGGATGGCTCGATGAGATTCTGTCCAGAATCATTGAGGCTATCCTGTCGCTGCCGGTCATCCTGCTCGCTCTCATGGTGCTGGTCATCTTCGGGAACTCTCGGCCGGTGATCGTGGCGACGGTTGCGTCGCTGTTCGCCCCTGTCGTGACCAGGACCGTTCGGGCCGCCGTCATCGGCGAGACCGAGCTGGACTACGTCACCTCCGCCACGCTGCGGGGCGAAAGTGGCTGGTACATCATGACGAGAGAAATTCTGCCGAACATCAGCGGCGTCTTTGTCGTCGAGCTGACCGTCCGGGTCGGCTACGCCATCTTCACCATCTCCACCCTTGCGTTCCTGGGCTTGACCGCAGCGGATGCAACCACGGCCGACTGGGGTCAGGACATCGCAAACTCCTACCGGTTGATCGTCGCCGACCAGTGGTGGCCGTCGGTCTTCCCGGCGATCGCCATCGCCACGTTGGTCATCGGCGTCAACCTTGTCGCCGACTCGATCGAGGAGGTGACAAGGCAGTGACCACTCAAGCGACCGAACCGCCTGCCAGCAACGGGCATGCCGCGCTGGACATCGAGAATCTGCGGATGTCCTACATCGTGCGGGGCATACCTCGCGAGGTGCTGCGGGGCGTGAACCTGCGCATCGACGCGGGGGAGGCCTACGGCCTGGTCGGCGAATCAGGCTGTGGCAAGTCGACAACCGCATACGCCGCGCTGCGCTACCTCCCGTCGAACGGGCGGATCACCGACGGTCGCATTCGGTCGGCCGGGGTGGACGTTACCGACATGAGCCCCCGAGAGCTGCGGACCTTTCGGGCCAGCCGGGCGTCGATGGTGTACCAAGACCCGGTGGCGGCCCTCAACCCTTCGCAGCGGATCGGTCGTCAGGTCGCAGAGTGTTTCCGGCTGCTCGGCATGGACCGGCCCAGCGCTGGGGACGCCGCCTTCGAGGCGCTTGGCCAGGTCCGCATCGCTGACCCGGCTCGGGTCATGGACCGCTACCCCCACCAGCTGTCCGGTGGCATGTTGCAGCGGGTGGTGATCGCCATGGCCCTAGCGTCATCGCCGGAGCTGCTCGTACTGGATGAGCCGACCACCGGCCTGGACGCCACCGTCGAAGCCGAAGTGCTGGACCTGATCCGGGGTCTGCGGGCTGAAACCGGCGCCGCGGTGCTGCTGATCGCTCACAACCTTGGCGTGATCCGGACGATGTGTGACCGGGTCGGGGTGATGTACGCCGGGCGAGTGGTTGAAGAGGGCCCGGCCGCAGACGTCTTTGATCGGCCACGCCACCCGTACACCGTTGGCTTGCTGAACGCCATCCCCCGAGGTGGCCTTCGCAAGACCGAACGGGCGCTCTATACGATCCCCGGGAACCTGCCGGCCATCGGTTCCGACCTTCCGACGTGTGTTTACGTTGACCGTTGTGGTTTGGCGACCGACATCTGTTCAAGTGAGGCTCCACCTGCGGTGACCCTCGCATCGGCCCATGAGACGGCGTCCGCACATCAAACGGCGTACGCACATCAAACGGCGTCCGCACATCAAACGGCGTTCGCACATCAAACATGGTGTCACCACAGCGACCTCGTCGACACGATGACGCTGCCCGAAGCCGACGCCGTCGAGCCGGGGGAAGCGGCCGAGACCATCCTTGACATCCGGTCGGTGGCCAAGACATTCCGCCAGCGGGGCCATGACGTGCCAGCGCTGACCGCCATCGACCTTGGTATCGCCGAGGGCGAAACGCTCGGCCTGGTCGGCGAGTCCGGTTCCGGGAAGAGCACGTTGGCCAAAACCATGCTCGGTGTTCATCCCCCCGACGCTGGCGGCGAACTGGTGCTCGACGGGCGAGAACTTGCGGCCCGAGCCACCGACCGCCGCCCCGAGGCAGCCCGCTCGATGCAGATGGTGTTCCAGAATCCAGACTCGGCACTCAACCGGGTGTGGACGGTCCGGCGGATTCTGGAACGGTCGATCATCAAGCTAACCGGGGCGAAGCGGGCCGACGCCCGAGAAAAAGCCGAGGCGGTTGCGGCGGCGATGCGGCTCTCACCCCGACATCTCGACATGATGCCTCGCCAACTTTCGGGCGGCCTCAAGCAACGGGTTGCCATCGCCCGAGCCTTCGCAGGCGACCCACGCATCGTTGTCTGTGACGAACCGACAAGCGCCCTCGACGTGTCTGTGCAGGCCGCCATCTTGAACCTGCTCGGCACGCTGCAGAAAGACAACCGAACCAGCTACCTCTTTATTACTCACGACATCGGGGTTGTCCGCTACCTGGCCGATCGGGTGGCGGTGATGTACCTCGGCCGGATCATGGAACTGGCACCGACGGATCGAATGTTTGGCGGGCTCAACCACCCCTACACCGAGGCGCTGTTGTCCGCCGTACCGGCGCTGGATGGCCAACCGGCCCAGCGAATCCCTGTCAGCGGCGAGATTCCAAGTCCGAGCAATCCGCCGTCTGGCTGCGTCTTTCACACTCGCTGCCATCGGGTGATTCCGGGAACGTGTGACCAGATCGAGCCCGAACTGGTGTCGCTCGGACCGGACCATCAGATCCGCTGCCACCTCGGACCGGAAGAGCTACGGGAGGTTCCGGTGGTAGTGGCCGAGCCGGTGACCGCCCAGACCTAACGTCAGCTCCGTTGCTCGATGCTGTCCAGCGAGGTGTTGGCGCCGCAGATGACAATGCCGGTGTGTTGGCCCGGTTCCGGAATCCAAGCGCCGGAGGTTACGGCGGCGAGCGACACCGCGGCCGAGGGTTCGACGACGATGCGGAACCGGTCCCACAGAATGTGCTGGGCTTCGACCACAGCGGCATCGTCGATGAGGA
>CAZSTV010000039.1:0-12903 GCA_964609665.1 uncultured Acidimicrobiaceae bacterium | reverse complement strand
GGACGCTCGTGGCCCCCGCTGCTTCCAAAGCGTCGAAGGCAAGGCTGCCGATCATCGACGCGCCGAGCGCGTCAGCGGCGATGCCACCAACGTCAACCCGCACCGGCTCTCCGGCGGCCTTGGCCTCCGCGTAGGCAGCGGTGCTGAAGGTCTCGCAGGCAACGACCGCCGTGGCGGCGCCGAGCCAGGTGGCGATGCCACCAACGAGGCCGCCACCTCCGCAGGCGACGAGCACCGCATCCAGAGGTGGTTGCCCGGCCGCTTCGACCTGGTGCGCAAATTCGCGACCCGTGGTGGCTGCCCCGGCGAAGACGTCGGGAGCCTCGAATGCGTGGATTCCGGTGGCGCCGGTGGTTTCTTGGTGCTGTACACACGCCTCCAGCGACTCCGCATAGACCTCGCCGACCTGGAAAACCTCGGCGCCGTAACTTTGTAGTCGGGCCACCTTGGCTGGCGCGGAGATGGTCGGCACGAAGATCGACGCCCGATGCCCGAGCTGTTTCGCGGCCCACGCCACCGCGGCACCGTGGTTGCCGCCCGATGCTGCAGCCACCCCGGCATCGCCGATGTCGTTGCTGAGCATGAAGTTCATCGCCCCGCGGGCCTTGAAGGTGCCGCTGTGCTGGAGGTACTCCAACTTGAGGCTGATCGGTCCCTCGGTCCCGAACTCGGCGCCGTCGATGGTCATCACCGGCGTCTCGCGGACCGGCCCGTTCAAACGCTCGGCGGCGTTCTCGATGTCTGACCGTTGCACCGTGAGTTCAGGCATCGGGTCACCGTACTTGTGTAGGCCACCAGAAATTCACCACCGCAGCATTGCCCCGCCGTGTGGGGCGGCCGGTCACCCCGCCGTATGGGGCGGCCGGTCATCCTGTCGTGTGGGACGGCCGTTCACGCGCCCGAACATGGCTGTGGGCCATAGCCTTGAGGGGGTGACACAGGAGCTCGCCGTCGGCCTGCGGTTTCAGACCGCTGGGCCGGAACACACCCACGATTTTGCAGCGGCGTTGGCCGCTGTCTTGGTCGATGGCGACCTGCTGGTGCTGACCGGCGATCTCGGAGCGGGCAAGACCTGCTTTACCCAGGGCCTCGGACGCGGACTCGGCATCGATGACCGCATCACCAGCCCGACCTTTACCCTGGCCAACCGCTATCACGGCAGGCTGACGCTGCATCACCTCGACGTCTACCGGCTCGAATCGGCAGCGGAGACCCTGGACCTGGGGTTGGACGAGCTGTTCGAGGACGGCGTGACCGTCATCGAATGGGGAGACAAAATCGAGGATGCGCTGCCCGAAGACCGGCTGGTGATCACCCTCCGCTACCCCGAACCGAGCCAGCCAGATGACTCTGTTGATCCAGACAACTCTGTTGATGCGGTGACCGACGATGCCTTTCTGGCTGTCGACGAACGAGAGATCGAGGTTCGCTGCGTGTCTGCTGCGGGTGCCGATCGGTGGGCGAAGCGTGGCGTGGCCGAGGCGCTTTCACCGTGGAAGGTCGCGTCATGAGCGGCCAGTGGACCCTCGCGGTGACGTCGTCGACCGGGGTCATGGGCCTCGCTCTTGGCAAGGTGTCCGACGGAGACGTCACCTCCTGTTGCGACATTGAAGTCTTCACCGACCGACGACATGCCGAAGAGATCAGCCCCCGACTCCAGGAACTGTTGGCCACGGCCGGTGTCGCCATCGGCGACCTCGACCGGCTTGTCATCGACGTCGGACCCGGCCGATTCACCGGGCTTCGGGTCGGCCTCGCTTCGGTGCGGGCCCTCGGCTTCGCCCTCGACATTCCGCTTATTGGTCTGACCAGTCTGGCGGTGGTTGCCGCAAGCACCGAGGTGGACGCCGGGGCGGTGACCGCGGTGATCGACGCTCGGCGCAACGAGGTTTTCCAGCAGACATTCGACGGGGGACTGCCGGTCACCGAGGCCGTCGTCGGTCGCCCCGAAGACCTGGCTCCAACATCGGTCGGTGCAGCATCATCGGATACCGGGTCAGCCAGGACAGCCTCGGCCGGGGCGGTGGCCGGTGATGGCGTTGATCGCTACCTCGACATCTACCAGGCAGCGGCTGCGAATTCCGGCGTAGCGGTGCTGACCGAGCGGCACCCACGGGCAGCGGTGATGTTGTCGATGAGTCAGAGCCTTCCTGGAGTACCGGGGACCGAGATCCAGCCGCTGTATCTGCGGGACCCGGACGCCAAGCCGAACATCAAGACACGGCCGACGTCGTGACCGGCCGATGACGGTTGAGCTGCGGCCGTTTGCCGCTGAGGACGTTGACGCGGTCCACCGCATTGAGGTGGCCGTCGGACCGGACCCGTGGAGCGCGTCGCTCTTTGCCGACGAATTGCGTGGCGACGGTTCGGATCGGCTGTGGTTGGTTGCCGCCGATCAGCCGGGCGGCTCGCCCATTGGGTTTGGCGGTCTGCTGTTCATTGCCGACGAAGCGCATGTTATGAATCTGGCGGTCGACCCGGCCCACCAGCGCAAGGGCATCGCCGCCCATCTGCTGTCTCAGTTGTTGACGCTGGCAGGAGACCGGGGTGCCACAGGGGCCACCTTGGAAGTGCGAGCCTCGAATGGTCCGGCCCTGTCGCTGTACGGACGGTTCGGGTTTTCCGAAGCCGGTCGTCGGCCTCGCTATTATCCCGATGGCGAAGATGCCGTCATCATGTGGGCTCACAGGATCTACGAACTCGCCTACCGAGAACACCTGGTCGCCCTTGGACGCACCGGCCCATGACACCCGAGAGCAGAACCCGATGACCGAACAATTGATATTGGCGATCGAAACCAGCTGCGACGAGACCTCGGTAGCGATCGTGGCCGACGGCACCCGCGTGCTGTCCAACGTGGTGTCCAGCCAGATCGAGCTTCATGCGACATTTGGCGGTGTGGTGCCGGAGGTGGCGAGCCGGGCCCATCTCGAAAACCTTGAGTCGGTCACCGCCGAGGCGATGACCCAAGCCGGGGTCACCCCGGCCGACCTGCACGGCGTTGCCGCCACCTGCGGCCCGGGGCTTATCGGCGCACTACTTATAGGAGTGAGCGCCGCAAAGGCCATGGCGATGGCCTGGGACCTGCCGTACGTCGGCGTGAATCACATGGAGGGCCACCTCTTCGCCACCTTTTTGGAGAACCCGGACCTCGAACTGCCGCTCGTCGTTCTGCTCGTGTCGGGCGGTCATACGATGATTGTCGAGGTCCGAGAGCGCGGGCGGTATCGGTACCTCGGGTCGACCATCGACGACGCAGCCGGCGAGGCTTTCGACAAGGTGGCCCGCTATCTGGGCCTCGGCTATCCCGGCGGGCCCATCATCGACAAGTTGGCGACCGAAGGCGACGCCGCGACGGTCCGGTTCCCCCGGGCGATGATGGACGACGGCTTGGACTTCTCCTTCAGCGGTGTGAAGACAGCCGTTGTCAACTACGTCCGTCGCCACCCCGAGGTCCGCAACGCCGACATTGCCGCGTCGTTCCAGGAAGCGGTTGTGGACGTTCTGGTGACCAAGACCATCCGGGCCGCCCAGCAGGTTGGCGCCAAAACCGTTTGCCTCGGCGGCGGGGTTGCCGCCAACTCGCAACTGCGTTCGGAGTTCGCGGCTACAGCTGAGGCCGTCGGTCTTGCACACCTTGTACCGGACCGGGCGTTCTGCACCGACAATGCGGCGATGATTGCGGCTGCCGGTCATTGGCGTTTGGCCACCGATGGCCCGACCGGCCTCGACGGCGGTGCCGATCCGTCACTGAAACTGCCGATTTCCGCTTCCTGAGCGACCCTGGCGTCGCCCCGGGAATCACACCGTTAGATCAAACGCCGAGATCAACCCCGAGGTCGAACCCCGAGAACTGCCCTGAGTTCTGCCCCGATGAGGCGGCAGAACCCTGAGCCCGTCTCGGGGGTGCACCGGGGTTGAATCAGGACAAGGCCCGATGGGCCGCGCCATTGCGCTGTTTTACGTTCAAGACACGAACGAAATCACAGCCGACTCAACCAAGCGATGGTGCAGCAAATGACAGTTCTGATGGAAACCAAACCCCAGCCGATGGTGGCCGCGGCAGCAGCCGCCAGCGGGGCAACCAAGATCTATGGCAGTGGCGACACCGAAGTTACCGCTCTGGCCAACGTCGACGTCCGCTTCGACGTCGGTCGGATGACCGCCATCATGGGGCCGTCCGGCTCCGGCAAGTCAACGCTCATGCAGTGCATGGCGGGACTCGACCGACTCTCCTCCGGCCAAGTCCACATCGGTGGCACCGACCTCTCCTCGCTCAACGAGCGTGAGCTGACCCGGCTCCGTCGGGACAGGGTCGGCTTCATCTTCCAGGCCTTCAACCTGATCCCCACCCTCAGCGCCATCGAGAACATCACGCTCCCGATGGATCTGGCCGGAACCAAGCCCGACAAGCAGTGGCTCGATCACGTCATCGGCACCGTTGGCCTCGGTGATCGCCTCCGACACCGCCCGAGCGAACTCTCCGGCGGCCAGCAGCAGCGTGTCGCCGTGGCCCGGGCGCTTGCCAGCCAGCCGGAGATCATCTTCGCCGACGAACCGACCGGCAACCTCGACTCCCGAACCGGGGGCGAGATCCTGGCGTTCATGGCCTCGGCCGTCGTCGACCTCGGCCAGACCATCGTGATGGTCACCCACGATCCTGTCGCCGCCTCCTACGCCGATCGTGTGGTCTTCCTGGCCGACGGTCGCATCGCAGGCGAGATCAACAACCCGACCGCCGACTCAGTGCTGGACCGCATGCGCGGTCTCGGTGACTGAGTCGAAGCGACCACACCGAATCAGAGGGAAGAATCCAATGCTGCGTCTCACGCTCAAGAACCTTGCGGCCAACCGAATCAGGCTCGCCATGACCACCTTCGCCGTCATCCTTGCGGTGGCGTTCGTGGTCTCATCATTCGTTCTCACCGACGGGCTGCGGTCCAGCTTCGGTGACCTGTCCCAAGACATCGTCGCAGGCACCGACCTGGAGTTGCGCCCCGTCGAGGAGTTCGGCGAAGCCGGGCTCCTTCCGGAGCCGGTGCTCGACGACGTTGCCGCCATCGACGGCGTCGCGGCCGCCGCTCCGGTCTACGTTGCCGAGAACAGCATCCGTCCCATCAACTCGGAGGGCCAGGAGATCTCGTCCAGCGGCCCTCCACAGATCTCATTCGGGTGGGTCGACGATGCGAGGCTCAACACCTTCACTGTCGTTGAGGGGGAGCCACCGGCGTCGGCCGGAGAATTCTCTATGGACCTGGACGCCGCGGCCTCTCATGGCTTTGCGGTCGGCGAGACCTACAACATCGTGACCCCCACCGGTCGCACCGAGGCAACGCTGACCGGTCTCACCCGGTTCGGCGAGAACAACGACACACTCGGTGCCACGCTGATGCAGTTCAACCTGGCCGACCTGCAGGCGATGGTCGGCGAGGAAGGCTACGACTCGATTGCGGTTGCTCTGACTTCCGACGCCGACAAGGCTGCCGTCGAAGCGGCGATGCTCGCCATCAGCCCCGCCACCGAGGTAGTCGATCAAGCGACGCTGGAGTCCGAGCAGCGGGCCAGCTTCAACGAAGGCATCGACATCATCGGCAACATCCTGCTCGGCTTCGCCGGCATCTCGCTGTTCGTCTCCACCTTCATCATCTACAACACCTTCTCGATCGTGCTCGGCCAGCGGACCAGGGAACTGGCGCTGCTGCGAACCGTTGGCGCCGACCCGGTGCAACTCCGCCGTTCGGTCAGGATTGAAGCGTTGATGATCGGCATCGTCGCATCTGCCGTCGGCATCATCGCCGGTATCGGTGTTGCGCTCGGCCTCCGAGAACTGTTCGGACTGCTCGGTGCGGAACTTCCGGAATCACCAATTGTCATCTCGCTCCGCACGGTGCTCGTGGCGGCAGCGGTCGGCATCGGCGTCACGCTGATCTCCGCTGTCGGCCCCGCTCGCAAAGCCGCAAAGGTCTCGCCGATCGCTGCGCTTCGAGACGGCGTTGACGCCGGTGCGGTCAGCGGCCGACTGCGGATGCTGCTTGGTTCTCTCCTGACCATCGTCGGTCTTGGGGCCGGTGCGGTCGGCCTGTTCGTGGCGTCGGGTACCGCCAACATCATCTTGATGCTCGCCGTCGGTTCCATCTCGGTATTCGTCGGTGTGACCATGCTCAGCCCGGTTGTCGCCACGCCGCTGACCGGCCTGATGGGTTGGCCGCTCCGGTCAACCATGGGCATGTCGGGCCAGCTTGCCCAGCAAAATGCCGGTCGCAACCCACAACGAACCGCAACTACCGCTGCTGCCCTCATGATCGGCCTGGCCCTTGTCGCCATGACGTTCACCGTCGGCGAGTCGGTCAAAGCGCAGCTGCGCTCGACGCTCGAAAGTTCGGTCAAGGCCGACTACCTCGCCATTGATGACAGCGGCGGCGGCTCCCCGTTTCCCACCGAGGTCAAGGACCGCTTCGTGGCATCCTCGGCGACCGATGTGGTCACCAGCTTCCGCTACGACGATGTCATGGTCGACGGTGAGATCCGTGATGCGCTCGGCACCGACTTTGCAGCGACCGACGTTCTCTTCGACCTCGGCATTGACCAGGGGGTTGGCGTTGACCCAACCGTGGAGCATCCCCTGATGGTCTCGGACGAAGAGGCACTCGCTTCCGGCATTGAGGTCGGCGACGTCGTCGCCATGACCTTTGCAAGTGGTGAGGCTCGGGACATGACGGTCATTGCCATCTACACCGATGACATCGTTGCCGAGGAGCCGTTCATGGTTGATCTGCACACCTGGAACGAGGTCGGCGCCGCTCCAACCGACATGTGGTTGGCGATCGCACTGGCGGAGGGTGTCACCGGTGACCAGGCCGATGCAGCCTTTGCCCCGATCGGCACGGACTTCCCCCAGGTCGAGATCAGTACCGCCAACGCCTACGTCGAACGGGCCGCTGCCTCCATCGACCAGGCGCTCGCCACCGTGAACGTCATGGTTGCGCTGGCGGTCATCATCGCCCTGATCGGTATTGCCAACACGCTGGCCCTGTCGGTCTTCGAGCGGACCAGGGAACTCGGTTTGCTGCGGGCGGTCGGCATGACCCGGCGCCAGCTTCGTCGGATGGTTCGCCTCGAAGCGGCGTTGGTCGCCCTGTTCGGTGCGATCCTCGGCGTTGGGCTCGGCGTGTTGTTCGGCTGGGCGGCGGTGGTCGCACTCCCGGCCTCGGTCACCTCGACGCTGTCGGTGCCGGTAACCCGGATCCTCGTTCTGGTCGGCGTTGCCGGTGCAGCCGGGCTGGTCGCAGCCTTCGGTCCCGCTCGACGGGCCAGCAAGCTGAACGTGCTGGACGCCATCTCCGGCTAACCAGACATCGAGATCCCCCGCCATCACGGCCGCATGGCGCATCCACCACCGGGTGCGTCGTGCGGCCTTTTGGTTCGCTAGGCCGATTTTTGCTGCGCAATGTTGGTCTTCAGACGATGGAGCCTGCTGGTGACCACCTCCGGGTTTATTCCGAGGTCCCGGGCAATGTCGGAACGGGACTGATCCAGCACCCAGGCCCGGTAGGCAATGGTGGCGGTGAGCGCCCTGGACTCGTCGGAACCGGGGAGCTGATCGAGGCCAGCCCGCAAGACCTGGGTCACGAGCAGCCGCGAGATCGGGTCGACGTCGCCCCCAGCGCCAACCTCGGACCCGGATGGGGGCTGTGGGCCAATTGCAGCCAGGCCAACCCGTTGCGAGGTTCTGCGGTGGGACCGTATCACCCGTTGCCGGGTGTCTAGAAGCAGGTTGGCGGCGATGCTGTGTGGACGGCGCTCAAGCGGGTGTCGGTAGAGCGTTTCGAAAAACACGGCCCGAACCTCGTCGATGGCATCGGGCCAGGCGAGGTCGGCCGCCACCGCAACCCAGCGCGCAAGCCGGATCAGACCCGGACGGAGCTGGACCAAGAGGGTGGTAGCGGCGTGGGCCCAGAACACGAGGGGCCCGGCGCCCCCCCCCCCCAGGCAGGGAGAGGGGCCGGGGGGGCGCAAGCCGGATCAGACCCGGACGGAGCTGGACCAAGAGGGTGGTAGCGGCGTCGCCATTGCCCTGCTGGGCCATGGCGACCAACGCCGCTTGCATGGCATCGGTCCGTTGCGAACCAACAGGGTGGGCCAGGTCATCTACGGTCCAGCCGAGCAACGCGGGTTCTCGCACCGCCCACCGCCGCCAGCGCTGCTGAGCCGACCGGCTCTGCCACCATCGCCGCCAGCCATCCACATCGACCAGGGTTCCGCTTCGATACGTCGATACCGGCGGCGCAGCGCTAGGGGGTGCCGCCGTAGCGGGTGGTGATAGATGTCGTGTCCGAATTGCCGCTGCTTGGTGCATTGGGGGTCGTCTCCAGGTGGGGTGCGCACCAGTGGAGCAACCGCAGTTATCGCCAGGTCTCCTACATCACCTCATGTACCGCCTAACGAATTCGGCACTCGCTCGGTACATGAGGGGCCGTGGTGGGGCGACCACATAGCGTCACAGGCGCTTGCTAGGTTTGCGTTATGGCTGATCAGCGCACTCCGAATCGATCTCGATTCGGCGTGGGGGCGCCCCGTCGGCTGATGCCGTCGCTGTCGCTGTCGTTCGCGGTGATGCTCGCCCTCGCCATCTTGTTGAGCGCGTGCGGCGGTTCGGGTGACGATGATGCCGGCCAGGCCGAGGTCGAGAATTCCAATCGCTCCTCCGGTTCCACCGAGGACGACAGTAGTGACTCCGATGACAGTGCTGACTCCGATGACAGTGCTGACTCCGATGACAGTGCTGACTCCGATGACACTGTCCTCGGACCCGAAACCAAAGCTGTCGAGCCGGAGATCCGAGCCGACGGACTGGAGCTTGCTTTCGTCGACGGAGCGCTTGGACCGGCCCGTCTCGGAAGCACCATCGTCGAGATAACCGCCGCGCTCGGTCCCGCATATACGGTCACCCCGGAACCGTCGATTCGGGTCGATTTTCCGGCGGGCTACTCCATCTCACGAGAGGGCGAGGTGCTGTTCTTCGCCATCGAAGAGGACGGCATCATCACCATCTTTATGACCCAGCACCCTCGCGTCGGTTTGGACAGTGGGCTGAAGCCCGGTACCGGCCTGGACGACGCCATCGCTTTACACGGCGAACCGACATTCACCTTCGGCCCTGAGGGACGGGAGTTCGCATCGTTCGCCGATGGCACCGGCGCTGGCGGCGCTGGTGGAGGTGGTGATGGCACGGTCTCGGTCCTGGTGGCTATCGGCCAATTCGGAGGCCCCGTCGGTATCTACGAGACGTTGACTGAGCTGGCGGAGACCACCGAGTACCAACTCGAAGACGCCAACATCAAAGAACTCTGGTTCTGGGCCAGCTGAGGGTCCTAGGGCGCCACGAAATGAAGCAGCCCTAGGCCAGCGCCGCCACAAGCTCGTCGAGGTCCCGCATCCGCGCATGATCAAAGTCGGTGTGCTGATCGAACGGGTCGAGTTGCACCACCTGCATACCGGCGTTGGTGGCGCCAACAACATCGGCGTGGACGGTGTCCCCGATGTAGACCACCTTGGCGGGGTCGATGTTCAGCGCGTCGAGCGCCGGGGTGAAGATGGCCGGATCCGGCTTGGCCACCCCGGCCAGGGTGGAGTCGACGATGGCGGCAACCGTGGGCAGCGGTCCATCGCCGACCTGGCAGACGCCGTAGTCGGTCATCTGTTGCGGGGCCGTGCCGTCGTTGTTGCTGACAATCGCCAGCGGCAGCCCTGTCTCAGCGAGGCGATGGAACGACGCAATGTTCTCTTCGTGGAGCCAGCTCCAACCACCACGAATGGCAATACGAAACCGCTCGAGGTGCTCGTCGCCTGCGCCAAGGGTTGTCGCATACGCCGCGTCATAGACCGACCAGAAGTCCGGCAGATCCTCACGGGTGGGGCGCTCGGCATCGCTCAGCGCCCGGACGCCGGCGTGATGGGCCCGTCGAAAGGCGATGATGTCATCCGGCCGACCGATGCCGAGGGCGTCCATTTCGGCCGCAACCGGTTGGTAATCGGGGTAGGTGAAGACCCCTCCGATGTCGAATACGGCTGCTTCCACGGTCTCAGGGCTGAACGTCACCTGCCCAGTGTGGCCGATCGTCACTGTCCATGGAACGTCATTCCCCGCCGACGATCGGTCAAAGTGGTCTCGAGCGGGCAGAATAGAGGTATCACTGAGCTGCCGGACGGAACGATGAACGATAGGCCCGATGAGCAAACGGCTGACCAGCCGAAGGTGTTCTTTAATGAGCCCCTCGACGTCTCGGGTCTACCGCAGCTTCACGAGCACACCTTTGAGCCGCTCGACCCAAGCTTTTTGCGCATCCGCTGGATCGGAGACGCGATCTTTGCCGCAATCGTGGTGATCGTCTCGGTGGTTGTGGCGTTTCTTGTGCCACCGTGGATTCCACTTGCGATTGGTGCGGGGCTGCTCGCCCTGACCGCCCTGACGGCGTGGATCCAGCGGTTGGAGGTTGACCACATCGGCTATCTGGTCCGGGAGCAGGACTTCTCGTTCCGTAGCGGGGTGATCAGCCGAAACGTGACGACGGTTCCCTTTGCCAGGGTGCAGCACGTGAGCATCGACCGTGGCCCCCTTGCTCGCTACTTTGGACTTGCCACTCTCCAGCTCCGTACCGCCGGCGACGGGTTGACCATCCCGGGGATGAACCATGAGGTGGCGACACGGCTCAAGTCTCTCGTCGTCGACCGATCCGGTGCGCTGGCCGACGAAGAGTTGGCCGAGGACCCGAGCGCCCTATGACCCAGGGGCCACCCGAGGGAATATCCCCTGGACCGCCCGGCGGAGTGTTCCCCGGACCTTCGGACGACACCGCGGCAGGTCTTCCCGACTCGACGATCCCCGACCCACCAGCACCGGTAGACGCCGTTGGCGCGACGGCTCCGGGTCCGGGTCCGGGTTTGGGTTCGAGTCCGGGTCCGCCAGAGGCCGCCTCGGTCGGCCACGGACTGCAGGCGGACCGGGCGCTGCTCGGTGAGCCGGCCCGCCAGGCAATCATTGCCGTGGTGTTCATCGCTCTGCGGTTCATCCGCGGCCTTGGAGCGGTGCAGATCGGTGTGTTCGCCGTCTTCCTCATCAGCGGCCGGGTCCCTGGTGGCCTCCTCGTTGCCGGCATGGTGGCGGCGGTGATCGGCGGTGCCTTGATGGTGTTGTCGTGGTGGCGCTTCACGTTTGTGGTCGAGGGCGACGAACTGGTGGTCAACAAGGGTGTGCTCGCTCAGGAGCGGCTCACCATCCCGCTTGACCGGGTCCAGAGCGTCTCGATCAATCAGAGTTTCCTGCACCGGTTCATCGGCGTGGTTTCCGCCGCGGTCGATACCGCTGGTTCATCCGCCGCCGAGTTTCAGATCGACGCAGTCGACCGGCCTCGGGCCGAGGCGCTGCAACGGCTGGTTGCCGGTCACCAACGGCGGGCCGACCCGGTCGGTGGGGGAGTTGACGCCGACGGTGTGGCCACCGCCGCTCCCGTGGTCGAAGACGAGATCATCATTAATCGCACGCCGATGGAGCTGGTCAGAATTGGTGCCAGCCGGTGGCCGTGGGCGGGCCTCGTCGCCCTCGCACCGCTGTTTGCCGTGCTCGATGACCTGCTGGACTTTCTCCCCTTCGGGGTGGAAGACGGCGAGGAGCTGTTGCCGGGGAACCTGCCGTCGGAGTTTGGCGCCAGTCTGATCTTGACGTTGGTGGCGATCGCTCTGGCGGTGTTGGTGTTCGGCGCGATTCTGGGCATGGCGCTGCAGATCGCCCGGTCCGTTGTGTCCAACTGGGATATGAAGCTGATCAAGACCGAGACCGGTTTGCGGCGAACCGCAGGTCTGTTCAGCACGACGAGCAAGGCATCGACGCTCAACCGAATCCAGGCGGTGCAAACCGACCAGACGCCCGCCCAGCGAATTTTCGGCATCCAAAAGCTGACCCTTCCGACCATCGGTGAGGGCGACATCGGGGTTCCCGGAGCCACCGAAGACGAACTAACGGTGATTCGGAACCTGGTTTTTGCTGGGGGACCGGCTGGTCATCAGGGCGAACAGGCCTCGGTCCCGCCACCGGCAAACGATCGGATGATCTCCCGGCTGATGATTTTCCTCGCCGTTCGCAACGCCGTGGTCGTTGCGGTGCTGCTGCTCGTGGTGCTGGCGCTGGCAACCAAGCTCTGGTGGTCACTCGTCGTGCTGGCCTGGGTGCCCTTCCAGTGGTTGATCGCCCGTCGTCAGTGGCGGCTCCGTCGCTGGAGCCTGACGCCGCATCACATTGCGGAGTCCTACGAGCTGGTCAACTCCCACACCGCGGAGATCGACCTGATCAAGGCGCAAACCGTCTCGGTGACCCGAAGCTTCTTCGAGCGTCGACGAGGCCTGGCGACCGTGCGAATCGGTACCGCCGAAGGGTATTTGGCGGTGCCACTGATCACCGTTGAAGAGGCGCACGCGGTGCGAGATCGGGCGTTGTTTGCGGCCGAGTCTGACCGCCGCAGTTGGATGTAGCGGCTCGGCCGTAGCCACAGCGGAAACTGTTGGTCTCAGAGGTTGGCGGTTTTGATCCTTGGCCTTAGCATTAGCACTCGTCCATTGAGAGTGCTAACGCCCAACACGGAGCCATCTGCATGAATCTGCAACCCCTTGAGGACCGTATCGTCGTCAAACCACAAGACGCCGAGGCCACCACGGCCAGCGGTCTAGTTATTCCTGATACCGCCAAAGAAAAGCCCCAGCAGGGTGAGGTTCTCGCCGTTGGAACGGGTCGCCGCTCCGACGGTGGTGACCTGATCCCCATGGATGTGAGCCAAGGTGACACCGTCGTCTACTCCAAGTACGGCGGCACCGAGATCACCATCGAAGGCGACGACCTTCTCATCCTTTCCG
>CAZSTV010000038.1:13867-33047 GCA_964609665.1 uncultured Acidimicrobiaceae bacterium | reverse complement strand
CCACCAGCAGCATGCAGATGCCGACGCCGGACAGAGGGTGACGCCGCCAGGTCCGAACCGAACGCGACCTCTTTTCAGCACGTCGTCCCATAGTGATGCCATCTCCGTCCGTCAGAGGAGCAAGCCGCCGTTCTGCTCGCATCCCACCTTCAGGTTCGCTATGAACCATTGGAGAGGTGCACCGAGCAAGCGCTGCCGTTACGGGCCTCGAGCTTTTGGGCGAATTTACCCAACATTCGGTGTCGGGTCAGCGCCGTGCCGATCAAGCGATCGGTGAGCCGCTCTACGATGACAGCTAGCGCACGCATGGCCTTACCGACGTAACAGGCCGCGCCTGGGCAGACGACCGACAGCAAGGAACTCCAATCCCGATGAGCGACGACCAAACGCCAAACGAGCAGCCACCGGTAGGGGCGTGGCTCGACCAGCTCGACCTCGAAGAGCTGGATGTGAACCTGTTCCGGGGCCACAATCCGGGCGAGCGACACAACCAGCGGGTCTTTGGCGGCCTGGTTGCGGCCCAGGCCCTACGGGCAGCAACGCTGACGGTCGAGACCGATCATCATCCCCACTCCCTGCACGGCTATTTTCTCCGGGGCGGAAAGCCGGGACGTCCGATCGTGTATCACGTTGATCGCATTCGAGACGGCAAGTCCTTCACCACCCGTCGAGTTGTCGCCATGCAGTACGGCGAGGCGATCTTCAACATGACCGCCAGCTTCCAGCGCTTCGAGGAAGACGAGACCGACTATCAGTCGGCACTCCCTTCGGACCTGCCGCCGCCGAGCGAGGTGGCGGACCGCCAGCCCAGGGACGAACTACATGCGCGCTGGATTGCACAGTCACCGTTCCAGTCCAAGGAAATCGGTCCTGGCAAGGTGGACGACCACGGCTTCTACAGTTCCACCCGCCGGGTCTGGATGCGGGCAAAGTCGGCCATGCCCGACAATCCGTTGCTCCATGCCTGCGCGCTGACCTACGCCACCGACATGGGAGCGGTATCCGGCGCGGCGGTGCCGGTGTTCGGTGGCGATTGGTCAACGGTTGCGGGCAAGGTCATGTCCGCCAGCCTGGACCATGCGGTCCGGTTTCACCGTCCGGTCAAGGTGGACCAGTGGCTGTACTACGACCTGCAATCGATCAGCAATCAGAACTCCCGCGGTTTGATTCGAGGGACCATCCACAGCGAAGACGGACGCCTGGTCGCCTCCATGACCCAGGAGGCACTCATTCGCCATCTACGTCCGGTGGCCATCGACCCGGAACTCGGTTAGTTCGAGACCGGCCCCGCGCCGGGGCGGCTAGGTATGCGGGACCGGTCCGACCGGTTACCAGTACGGCAGCGGCATCTGGTGAAGCTCTGCCCGGAACTGCTGTCCCGGACGGTTGGCGCACAGTGCAAGGTGAATGTTCGCCCGGTCCTCGAGCGAGTCCTCCTCGACGGTCAAGCATTGACCCGAATCCCTGAGTCGCAGCTGCAGTCCGTCCCAGTTGAACAACTGGTTGTCACCACCGTTGCAGGTGTACTGGTAGAAGTCTCGTAGCCACATGTCCAGGCATTTGCCTGAGTGACCGAACGCCAGCATGAACCCGCCGTTGCCTTCGGTCGCGGTGAGGATCTGGTTGCTACCGCCGTGACAGCGCCATTGGAAGACCTCGCCAAGCTCCTCCTGCGATGAGGGCTGATCGACGCACTTTCCGGACCCAAGGTTTGCCAGGGAGAACGGCCCCTCCGGCACGGCCGGGGTTGGCGCAGTTGTCGTCGTCGTTGGTGCTTCGGTTGTCGTTGGCGCTTCGGTTGTCGTTGGCGCTTCAGTTGTCGTCGGCTCGGCCGGTGCGTCAGTTGTGGTAGGCGCTTGCGTCGTCGGTGGCTCGGCCGGAGCGTCGGTGGTCGGCGCCTCGGTTGTCGGCGCTTCAGGTTCGACCGGCGACGTCGTGGTCGTTATCGCTATCACCGCGGGACCGTTTGTGTTGATGCGCTGGTGTGGGCTGTCGGTGCACGGCTCCATGGTCAGCAAGCCCCCGCCCCACCGGGTGGCGACTGTGGCCGTCAGGCAGAGACCGCTGTATGGCTGCTGCAGCTGATCGCCGTTCCACTGCCACATCTGATTGCTGGCTCCGTGGCAGCTCCACACGACCATCCGCACGCCGCTGGCATCCAGGCAGCGATCGGGGGCGCCGAGCGACACCGAGAACGTGCCGTCCTCCCGCTCGTTGACGATGCCCATCTGCTGACCGGCCGATCCATCGCACGGGAAGTGCCCGATCAAACCGGAGTTCGGCTTGTAGTCCGGCTCTGCACACAACCCGCTCCCTTCGAACCGCAGATCGTTGGGGTGGTGGTCAGGTGACTGCGCGCCGCCGAGATCATTGCCACAGTTCGCTGGCAGACCCCAGTCGTTTGCCATCCGCTCGACGTACTGGTTTCCGGTGGCGTCGTTGACCGCTGCCTGCCAGTCACAGAGGGCGTCGGTGGAATTGTCGTACATGAAGTTATCGGGGTACTGGCCCACGTTGCGCAGCACTTTGGCCAGGGTGTCGTTGCCGTTGTCGAGCGCTATGTGCAACAGCATCGAGGTCTGCGGCGGATAGATGTAGCCGCCGTCGGGGTACGGGTCGTCGAACCAGCGTTGCTCTCGCTCCACGAACTGGTCGACGTACTGGCGGTCCAGGTCGGTCCACTTCTGGAGTCCTCGGTAGATGTCGGCCGGCACGCCTCGTTCAAGACCTGCCATCCCGTCGATCTCGTAGTAGGTGAGCGCGGCGATTAGGTGCGGCAGGTGATAGGCCTCTCGGGGCCACGATGCGGCGAGATCGAACGATTCGTCCACTCCGCCACGAGCCTGTTCGTAGAACAGGATCCAGTGATGGTCGTAGTTGTCCGGCTCGGCCACCATCTTGTCGATGATGCCAACCCCCTCGGCAATCTGTTTGTTGCCACAGCCGGCTCCACACGAATCCGTTGGTGTGCCGATCACCTTCACCTTGCCAAAGTTCCGGTCGTTTCGCCGGAAGCGGCCTTCGAAATGCTCGTCGTCGTCGATGAGGGTCCGCAGGATCTGGTCGGTCGTGGCGTACCACGCCAACCACTGGTTGGCCATGTCCTGGGTCACCATGGCGGGTGGCGAGTAGAAGGCGATGTCGCCGTAGGTCCACGCGTCGTACTGCAACGTCCCGACCGAGATGGTGTCATAGGGCTTGACGCCGTGATAGGTCGCCTGCACCGGGGCCACGCTGCCGGCGGCCGCTTCTGCGGTGTCGGGGTCAGCGGTGTCGGGGTCAGCGGCGTCACCGCTGGTGGTTCCGATGACACCAAGGCCGACGACTGCTGCCAGGGCCGCAACGCACATCGCGAACCCGACCCTGCCTCTTGCACGCTGAATTGAGGAGCCGAGACGGTCACCTCGCCGGTCGCGTGATTCAGCGCCATCAATCTGGGCAACACTCAGTTTCGCTTTACCGCTCCGCCGCAACACGCTTGCTCCATTTCGGGGCCGCTTGGATGCCCGATTCTGGGCAGCACACATCCGCCCGGTATCTCCCCTCAGGTCACCGGACTGCGCGTTTCGTGAGCCGCTCTACGAATTTGGGTGAATTCACCCAGTCGGCAAAAGGGCTCCGTACCGTTCCAGGCGGAACTGTTGGAACGGGCTGTTCACGCACGGAGCGGTGTGCACGGTTGCTCCGTCCAACACCGAGTCGTCCACCACTGTCACGCAGAGGCCCGATGCCTTGGACTGCAGCTGCAAACCGTTCCAGTTGAACAGTTGATTGTCGCCACCGTGGCAAGCGAACTGAGTGAGACTCTGATTGGACTCGTCCAAGCACCTGCCCGAATGAGCAAACGCCAAAAGCACACCGCCGTTACCGGCGGTGGCGTTGAAGATCTGGTTGACCGCAGTGTGGCCGGCGCAACGCCACTGAATGACCCTGCCCCCGTCCTCTTGGGAGTTTGGCTGGTCGACGCACTCACCGGAACCAACGTTGACCAACGCAAATGAGCCAGCGAGCAGGCCGGGTGTCCCCGCCTCCGCCGTCACGGCCGGCGGCGGCGTGGTTACAGGCACGGTGGTTAGGGGCACTGTGGTTAGAGGCACTGCAGCTAGAGGCACTGTGGTCTGGGGCACGGCGGTCTCGGGAGCTGGCAGCACGGTGGTCTCGGCCACCCCGTTGGTCTCAGGTACGGCGGCAGTCTCGGGCACGGCGTCGGCCACCGATGGGTCGTCGACGGACGCCGTGCTCGACTCCGACAGTGATGCGGCCAGTCTCGCCGACTCGCTCCCACTGGACCGCTCATCGGATGCCGGCCCTTCAGAGGTCTGGCCTGTGGGCGCCACCGACGTTGTGGGGCTGGGGACCGTGTTGTCTGATGGCTGCTCGGTCCCTGAGGTCGCAGGCGTTTGATCGACGACCACGTCGCGGTCGCTCATCACCGCTGCAAGCACCACCAGAACGGCGGTCACCGCAACGAACAGGACGCGACGCAGACGACGGATCGCCTGGTGTTGCAGCTGTCTGACCGCATCCGGGCTCTTGCCGATCTCGGTACCGATCTGCTCAGCGGTCAGGCCCCGCTCCAGCTTGGGGCGAAGCGCCAGCTGCTGATTCGACGAGAGCAGTTGCAACATTTCATCGAGACTGAGTCCACCGATGACCTCGTCTTCGAAGCTGTGGGTGCCGCCGAGGTACTCAAGATCGGCGCGCAATTCAGGCAGACGCTTGGACCCCTCGCGCCGCAGGTGATTGTCCATCGCCCGGTAGAGGTACGCCCAGATGACCTTCGGATGATCGCTGCGGAGTCGACCCAGGGCTCGAAAGACGTCGAACAGCGCAAGGTCGGCCATCAGCTCAGCATCACGGGCATTGCGGCGCTCGGCGTAGAGGACAAGCTCGGGCCGACACTCGCGGTACAGCGCGTCAAAGTCACCGACGCCCCCACCAACCGAATCACGGACGCGTAGCTTCAACTCACCCGTCGGGACTGTTCCGATTGCATCATCGCCGTATGCCAAGGCCCGCCTCCACCGCTGTGACACCCTAGCTCTACCGTCTTTGGACCAGTCCATCCAACACCGAACGCCCCGGGCAAGCAAGAGCCAGCCGGGGCCGGTAGATTCCAGCGACGACGTGCGACACGCCATTGTGAGCAGTCTGGTATCGGCCCCCTCCTCAGGTGGCCCCCGGTCCCACCTAGCCAAGCAAGGGAGCCATTGAACGACCATGGCAGAGATCTTTCCCCACACCCGGTTGCGCCGATCGCCCTACTACGAGGCGACTCTCGCCGAGGGGGTCACGACGTTCCACCCCTACAACCAGATGCTCATCCCGCTGGGCTACGGCGACCCGGAAGCGGAGTACCGAAGGCTCGTCGACGGCGTTGCGATGTGGGATGTTGGCGGCCAACGCCAGATTCAGCTCGCAGGCCCAGACGCCGAACGCCTGACCCAGGTCCTGTGCACCCGTGACCTGAGCACGTCGGCGTTGGGGCAGGGCAAGTACACCGCGCTGTGTGATCACGCCGGGACGATCATCAATGACCCCATTGTCATGAAGGTGGACGACAACCGTTTCTGGTTTTCCATCGCCGACTCCGATGTGCGGCTCTGGGCAAGCTGCGTGGCCGCCGAGCGACGCATGAACGTGGACATCACCGAGCTGGACGTCTCACCGCTGGCTGTTCAGGGTCCGATGGCAGACGATGTGGTGGCCACGATCTTCGGGGACTGGGTCCGGGACCTGCGCTACTTCTGGTTCCGTGACGCCGAGGTCGACGGCATCCCGTTGAAGTTGGCCCGGTCCGGATGGTCGAAGCAGGGCGGTTTCGAGCTCTACCTGATGGACAGCAAACGAGGGCTCGAACTTTGGAACCTCGTGAAGGAAGCGGGACAGCCATGGGGCATCGGGCCCGGCTGCCCGAACCCGAGCGAGCGAATTGAGAACGGCCTGCTGTCGTGGGGCGGCGACGTCGACAAGACCACAAACCCGTTCGAGGTGCGGCTCGGCCGATTCGTCGACCTCGACGTTCCGGACGATGTTGTCGGCATCGAAGCCCTTCGCCGGATCGCCGCTGATGGACCCAGGCGGCACCAGCTCGGCGTGATCCTCGACGGCGATGATCCGCAGCCTGGCCACGAACACTGGTACGACATCAGGGTCAACGGGATAAAGGCCGGCGACATGACCAACGGGGTTTGGAGCTACAAGCTGCAACGCAACATCGGGTTCGGCCTGGTGTCGGTCGACTGCCAGATCGGCGATGAGGTGCAAGTCGTCAAGGGCAACACCTTGGTGAACGCCAGGCTCACGGCAATCCCGTTCCGCGAGGAGGACCGATGACCGACGAGCCCACGCCAAAGCCGAAGCTCACCATCCCCGACCTTGCAAAGAAGAAGGCGGCAGGGGAACGGTTGTCGATGGTGGCCATCGCCGACTTCATGACCGCCACCTGGGCTCACAGGGCGGGCATTGACATCGTCGGTGTTGGCGACAGCATGGGCATGACCATGTACGGCCACGAGAACACGCTTGAAATCACGCTCGACCAGATGATCGACCACACAAAGGCCGTTCGCCGTGGCGCGCCAGACACCTTTTGCATCACGGCGATGCCATATGGCTCGTATGCCACCGAGGAAATCGCTGTCGTCAACGCGCTGAGGATCATGAAGGAGTCTGGGACCGACGCGCTCAAACTCCAGGGCGGTCGGGACAAGTTCGCCATCATCAGGGCGGTGGCAGACGCCGGCGTTCCGATCATGGGTCACGTCGGGTTGATCCCTCACCAGGTGCACAGAATGGGTGGGTTCAAAACCCAGGGTCGAACGGCGAGCGCCGCGCTGGAAATCATCGACCACGCCAGAGCCATTGAGGAAGCGGGAGGTATCGGGATGGAGATCGAAGCGGTGCCCCGTGAGGTGGGTCAGGCGGTCGACGACGCTGTTTCCATCTTCACCTTCTCAATCGGCGCCGGGTCCGCTGCCACCGGTCAACTGCTGAACGCCTATGACCTCATCGGCTCGTTCGATACGTTCAAGCCGAAGTTCGCCAAGCGCTACGGCAACGTCAACGAGGTCGCCACGGCAGCCCTCGCCGACTATGTCGCCGACGTGGCAGCCGGCGTGTTCCCAGATGACGACCACAGCTACGGTATGGACCAGGATGAAGCTGCGGCGCTTGCAGCAGCATTGGAGGACCGGCCATGAGCCAGCGGACGCCAAACGGGTTTCTCGGCGACAACTACCCTCGCAACATGTGGTGGGTGGCCGCCCGAACCGATGAGCTGACAACCACGCCTCTCGCTCGCTGGATCCTGGAGATGCCGGTGGTCCTCTACCGAACCGAGAGCGGCGAACCGGTGGCGCTGGATGATCGCTGCCCACACCGTTGGGCACCGCTTTCCGAGGGGCAGGTCGAGGGCGAAGAGCTTCGCTGCCCCTACCACGGCATGCGTTTCGGCACCGACGGCGCGTGCACGCTGGTGCCAACCCAGACCAATGTGCCTCCCGGCGCCGCGGTGGCCAGCTACCCGCTGCGAGAAAGTGGCGCGTTCGTGTGGATCTGGATGGGCGATCCGGCCGAGATCGACAACCACGAACCGCCGGTTGATCTGGCATACACGGCGGACCCCGAGTGGTCGGTCGTCAACGGCTACTACGACGTTGCCTGCAACTGGGTGCTGATTCGAGAGAACGTCTTGGACCTGACCCACATCCCGCATCTGCACGCCGCCACGTTCAAGCAGAACGACTGGGAGACCGTGCCGAAGGCAACGATTGAAGGCGACGTCATCACGTACCGCCAGTCCTTTGACCCGGCACCGCTCAGCCCACTGTTCTGCCACGCAATGGGGTTCAGCGAGACCAAGCACGTAGCCAGGACCCAGGTTGGCACCATGCCGTCGCTCGCCGTCTCGTTCTCGGACTGGCACGTCACCGACCCCGAACCAGAACCCGGCGAGCGTGCGGAGTTCCTGGTCCGGGGCTGTCACATCGTCACCCCGGGACTCCGCGGCCGGACCCACTACTTTTGGGCTGCGGCGTTCGACATTGCCGATGTTCCAGCCGAAGCGGTCGAGACATCGCGTCGCAACGTCACCCAGGCGTTCGACGAAGACAAACATCTACTCGAGCGCATGCAGGCCCAAATCGAACAGGATCCACGACGGGCGGACGCACCCGAGATCGGGCTGGCCGCGGACGGCGCCGGATTGCGGGTCCGTCAGGTCCTGCAGCGTCGCCTCGAAGCCGAAGGACGAACGCTGGCCTGAACCGCCGAGCCTTCAGCGCTCGGCTACAGGTCCACGGTTCCGGTGATGACCGTCATCACCGCGCCACCGACCCAGATCTCACCGTCGTCATCGGCGGTGATGTGGACCTGGCCGTTGCGGCCAATCGCTGTTCCCTGCACCGCCAGATACGGCGGCGTGGCCCGACCTGTGGCAACGAGCCACTGCGCGGCCGACGCGTTGAGGCTGCCGGTTACCGGATCTTCAACGGTCGAGCCATCCTTTGGAAAGAACGCCCGGAGTTCAAAGGCCGCCGGACCACCATCGGTGTGCGGGCCAATGACGCCTATGTCCATCGATACCGGCTTTGGGGTCAGGCCGAGCACGGTTGCGGCGTCGGTGACGAGCAGTCCGAGCCAACCAGGGCCGTTGTCGATCCAGGCCGAGTCGACCAGGTTCGCCGGGTCGAGCCCCACCTGATCCACCGCCGAAGCCACCGTGTCGGCGTCGGCCGGGCCGGACCTGATCATCGGCGGCGCCCGGAATGACAACCGCCCCTCGGTCACGGCAATAGGCACAAGCCCGGCGCCACATTCCTGCACCACGGTGCCGTCGACCTTCGGAGTACCACCGCCGTCAAGCCACACCCGACAGCTGCCGAGCGTCGGGTGGCCGGCGAATGGCAGTTCCGACACGGGTGTGAAGATGCGGACCAAATAGTCGGCGTCGGGATCGGTCGGCGGCAGCAGGAAGGTGGTCTCCGACAGATTGGTCCAGTTGGCGAACCGCTGCATGTCTTCGGTCGACAAGCCCGCCCCGTCGGCGACAACGGCCAGCGGGTTGCCCCGCAGGCCCTGCTCGGCAAACACATCAACCTGGCTGAAGGCTCGCTTCATTCGTCCACTGCCTTCACTCCTCCACTAGCCTTGCCTCGATGGTCAACTGCTGCAGCGTTGCCGTAGGGGTAGTCCACCAGGCCGGTTTCCATGCTCTCTCGGTCAAAATGCCAGTACTGGCGAATCTCGGCGATCAGCTCGCCCTGAAACGCATAGTGCTCAGATCCATGGAAGATAAAGGGCCGCTCATCGGCCGTGCCGGCCATCTGCCACTCGATCGCCGCGGTCTGCCCGTCGCTCACCACCCGATCAACCTGCCAACGGGCGCCCGCCCACTGACCGTGGATGCGCTGCCAGAACCGACCGATCTCCGCCGCGGTCCGCACCGGTGGATGGTTGGTGTCGTAGATGACGGCATCGTCGGTGAAGTGCGCGGCGATCCGGTCCGGGTCACCGGTGTTGCACGAATCGAAGTAAGCGACGATCAGCCGTTCATGGGTCATGACCTGATCTGTCCCACCACCGATGCCGGCCGAAGTCGGACGATGAGCCGCTGCTCTGCAACCATTGCCGCCCGGTACTCGTCCCAGTCGGGATGGGGCGCTCCGGCCACCGCCTCGTAGTAGGTGACGAGGGCGTCGACGGTGGCATCGGCCGGGTCTGCAGCAGGCGACATCAACTCGGCGACCCCGTCGAACGACAGATAGGACCACTCCCCCGGTTCGGTGATGTGCAGCACCACCCGCGGGTCCCGCATCATGTTGACGGTCTTGGCCCGGTCTGCTGTGACCGAGATGACAAACGTGTCTCCGTCAACCTGGTAGGAAATGTCTGACGACTGCGGCCGCCCATCGCCTCGAATGGTGATCAGCACCGCGTTCGATCGTTTACCGGCCCAGTCCAAAGCAGTGGTCAGATCCATTCGCTGAGCCTAGCAATGAGGCCCTCGGCTGTTGCCCCGAACCAGGGTGGGTACCTACGCTGCTCACCGATGACCACTCTGCGGCCACAGGGCCCGACCCGGTTACACCAATGATCGCACTCCGGCTTGCCACGGTCGCTGCCGGCGCGATCATGTTGGTCTGGATCTTAGCGTCAGCCATTCGGACCGTGGTGATTCCTCGCCCGGAACGGGTGTGGTTGACCCGGGTGACGTTCTCGGTGGCACGGGTGGCGGCAAACATGGCCGCTGGCCTTTCGAGCGACCCGGTACAACGAGATCGTTGGCTTGGCATGTTCGGGCCGGTGGCGCTGCTGATGTTGCCGGTGCTGTGGTCGCTTGGGGCGATGGTTGCCTACGCCCTCGTGTACTGGGGAATCGACGGTGGCTCGCTGCTGTACGCCCTCGAACTCTCGGGCTCGTCGCTGACGACCCTGGGTTTCGTAGGGGCCGACACCACCCTGCTGCGCATGATCGCTGTTTCGCAAGGTTTGCTCGGGCTCGGCCTCGTTGCGTTGATGATCAGCTTCACCCCGAGTTTGTATGGCACGTTCTCTCGCCGGGAGGTCGCCGTCGGCCGGTTCACGGTTCGGGCCGGGGAGCCGCCACGACCCGCCGAGTTCATTCTCCGGCTCGACGCAATTGGACAGCTGCAGGATGTGGGTCGCAGGTGGGCGGACTGGGAGGACTGGTTCGTCGAGCTCGGCGAGACCCACACGTCGTTTCCCTCGCTGGTCTACTTCCGGTCGATGAGCCCCGACCGATCCTGGTTGAGCGCGGCGGAAGCGTCACTCGACACCGCTGCCATCATCTCCGCCACCGGGATGGTGGCCGACGGGGGCCAGGCCGACACGATGATTCGGGCCGGCTACCTCGCCCTTCGATCCATCGCCGACTTCTTCGACGTCGAGCCCGAGTTGGACCCCGCAGACCGTGACCAGATTTCAGTGACTCGGGCCAGCTTCGACGCGGTGCTCGACAAACTTGAAGCGGGCGGCTGTGACCTGCCGAATGAGCGCGACGATGCCTGGCAGTCATTCATGGGGTGGCGAGTGAACTACGACCGATCGGTATTGGGCCTGGCACAGATGGTCGGCCAGGTCGACTCCCACTGGAAGGCACTCCCCGGAACCGACGGTTCGGCATCATGAACCTCGGGCAATAGACTCAGGCCTCATGCGACTCGGCGTCTCGATCAGCTCCACCCATCCCGAGCGCGGGCCGCAGCTCATGATCGAGCGGGCGCGGGCGGCCCATAAGGCCGGCTTCACGTCAATGAGCATCGGCGATCATCACAACATGGGTGTGTCGTACGCCCAGAACACGCCAATGCTCGGACGGCTGTTGGCCGAGTGGCCGGACCGTCCCGCCGGATGTCTGTTTCTTGTGCCGCTGTGGCACCCGGTGTTGATGGCCGAGCACATCGGCACGCTCGCCGCCATGCACAGTGGGCCGTTCATCGTGCAGACCGGCCTTGGCTACGGAGCCGACCAGTTCCAGGCGTTCGGCGCTGATCTGACCACCCGCGGACGTGTCCTTGAGGAAACGATCACCGCGGTGAACGCGATGCTGGCAGGCGAGGTCGTTGACAACGACGTGCTCGGCCTGGTCGGAGGCAAAGTCGGTCTCATTCCGGACGGACCGGTCGAATGGTGGATCGGCGGTGGCGTTCCGAAGGCGGTCGAGCGAGCAGCCAGGATGGGCGACGCCTGGTACGGCGGGCCGAGGATCAACCCGACCGATGATGCGGGTCTCCTGGATATCTACCGTAATGCTGGCGGCCAGCGGGCCATCGTTCGCAAGGACGCTCTGGTGCTCGAAGACGGTGCGGCCGCTCACCGGTTGGCCGCCGAGCTTGTCGCGGACGGTTACCGGGGCATGGCGCTGGACTCGCTCCTGGTCGGCAGCCCGGATGAAGTGGCGGAGCAACTCAACGCCTACGAGGCTGCGGGCTATGACGAGATCATCGTCCGCTGTATGTCGGTTTCTCAAGATGCAGCAATCGAGACGCTCTCGCTGCTCGGACCGCTCTCCGACTGACCAGCACTAGGTCGATACACCCAAATCCCAAGATAGTTACGATTTGTAGTGACGGCGCCCTGCACGACACGGTCGAGTAGCCTTCCACGATGGGTCGGGCAGAGCATGGGCAGCTTCATCGTTCGCTGACGCTTCGACACGTCTTTGCGCTGAGTAGCGGCGCCATGATCTCCTCCGGCCTGTTCCTTCTTCCTGGCCTTGCGGTTGCCAAGGGTGGACCGTCAGCCATCCTCGCCTACGCCATCGCGGGCCTGATGGCCATCCCGGCCATGTTGAGCGTTGCTGAACTCTCCACCGCCATGCCAAAAGCCGGTGGCGCGTACTACTTCCTCGAACGGGCCATGGGTCCCGCCGTTGGCACCGTCGCCGGTATGAGCACGTGGATGTCGCTGGTCCTCAAGGACGCCTTTGCTCTCATCGGCATGAGCGCGTACCTGAACCTCGTCTTCCCGGTCATCCCCAACAAGCCGTTGGCGCTCTGTCTGATTGCGCTATTCACCAGCTTGAACATCATGGGCTCCAAGACCAGTGCCTCCATCCAGCTTGGACTGGTTGCCTTCGTCATTGCCTCGATGGGCATTTTCCTGCTGGCCGGACTTCCTGGCGTCAGCGACGGTGCCGGCGGCTTCGATTCGTTCTTCGCTTCTGGCATCGGCGGCCTGGTCTCGGTGATTGGGTTGGTCTTCGTTTCCTACGGCGGCCTGACAAAGGTGGCAAGCGTCGCCGAGGAGATCGAGGACCCTTCCCGCAACATCCCACTCGGCATGGCGCTCTCGCTTTTTGTCAGCACCACCATCTACACGACGGCCGTGCTGGTAACGGTCGCCGTCGTCCCCCTCGACACACTCACCGATGATCTCGCGCCGATTCACAGCGCCGCCGAAGCGGTGCTCCCGACAGCCGGCGTTGTACTGGTCGTGATTGCCGCCATCGCCGCGTTCTCCTCCGCTGTCAACGCAGGCATTCTCGCCGCCGGTCGCTACCCGTTGGCGATGAGCCGTGATGGACTGCTCGGCAAACAGTTCCAAAAGGTCAGCGCCCACAACACGCCGGTGGCCGGAATCATCGCAACCGGCGGCGCCATGGCGTTTGTGGTCGCAGCGTTGGATGTAGCGGCAATCGCAAAGCTCGCAAGCGCCTTCGTGTTGGCAACCCTCGGCCTGGTCAATCTGGCGGTCCTTGTCCTGCGTTCGGCCCACATCCGCTCCTACGCACCGGGGTTCAAGGCGCCGTTCTTCCCCTACCTGCAGTTCCTCGGTATCGGCATCGCCATCTTCCTGATCATCGAACTGGGCGCGCTCGCGTTGATCATGGTCGGGGTTTCCGTCGCCGTTGCGTTGCTCTGGTACCTGGTCTACGGACGATCTCGGGCCACCGGGTCCGGAGCGATCTATCACGTCTTTGAACGGTGGGGACGCCGAGCCGATCAGAATCTCGAACGTGACATATCGGCCGCTATGCAGAGCCACGGTCTGCGAGCCCAGGATGAGTACCCCGGACTCATAGCCAGCGCTGCCGTGGTCAGCCTCCCCGAGGGTGAGTCATTCGGCGAGGCCGCACGCCGGTCTTCGGAGGTCCTTGGAGAACGACTGGACCTTGACCCGGACAGCGTGACCGACCAGTTCCTGGAAACCGGTTCGCTGTGGATCCAACCGTCGGAGCGCCACCCGACCGCCACCCCGATTGCCTTCTTCGATGGCGGTGAAGAGCACTTGGTCATCGTGCGGACCGCTACCGGCATTCGTATCCCGGCCCACTGGGGTGGGCGAGACGAAACGGTCAACGCACTGTTCTTCCTTGCCGGCTGCACCGATCAGGCCGGGCGAGCCCTGCGGCTGGCAGGCGAGCTTGCCGCCTACCTCCACAGCGACACCGGTCTGGCCATGATCGACGCCGCCTTCGAGAGTGAAGTAAAGAGCGCGCTCCTGCCCGAGTTGGACATCATGCAGTACACCCTGCTGGCAGAAGTCCCGGCCGGGCAGTTGATCGGTCGCCGGATCGGAGATCTCGCCCCACCGGACGAAGTCCACCTCGAGGCGGTTCGTCGCGATGGGCGGGTGCTTCGCACCAACGATGATCTCGTACTCCAGCCTGACGATCAGCTCACCGTGATCGGCCCGTCCAACGGTCTCCCGGCTGCAGACGAACTTCACGGTGTGCTCTGCCCGACCTGATCAGGCCTCACAACATATCTGACCTGACCTGACCGGATCTGGCCAAACCAGATCCGGCCGTCAGCAGAACGGCCCTAGCAGGAGATCTGCACCTCCCCCGTTGTGCAGGTGTCGTTGCCGCCGTTCCCGTTTAACCGGTCCACCCCGGGACCCCCGTCGAGGGTGTCGGCGCTCGCTCCGCCGAACAGTCGGTCATTCCCGTCTTCACCGGACAGGTTGTCGAAGCCTGCGTCTCCGCTAATGACGTCGTTGTCAGCACCGCCACGAGCGACGTCGTTCCCGGTTCCTCCAACGATCCGGTCATCGCCATCTCCGCCGTCGAGTTCGTCATCGCCGCCGTTGCCAACAACCCGGTCGTTGCCGTCACCGCCGTCCATCTCATCACCACCGGAGCCGCCGAACATCTTGTCGTCGTCTCCTTCACCGAAGATCATGTCGGCGCCGGTGCCGCCGAACACACGATCGTTACCGTCTCCGGCACAGATCACGTCATCGCCACCTCGCCCGAAGATGGCGTCGTTGCCGCCTAGGGCAACGATGACATCGTCACCGGTAGTTCCGAACAACCGGTCGTCGCCTTCGGTACCGACGATGTCGGCCGGCAGGCCGTTACAGGTCGGTCCCTCCGGGGTGAATGACAGTCCGACGATGACGGGGTCGTGGTCCGAGGATCGGTACGGGTCCGGCTCGAACAGCGTTGGGGCACCTGACTCCCGCTCGAACGAGGCTTCGGTGCCGTCCTGGACGGCGTCGTTGTAGTCGAAGAGGTTCACCTCATCCGCGTTGATGTGCCAGATGTCGAGGCCGGTCACCTGCGGAGCGAGCGCCTCGTTTGCCAGTGCGTGATCCAGGTAACCGAGCTGCCCATCAAAGACGAAGCTGTAGGCGTTCGCCCCCTCGAACTGATTGACCAGATCGGTGTAGCCGGCGCCGGTCAGCGCCGTGATCGGGTCCTCAGCGGCGTAGGCGTTCAGGTCGCCGATGATCAGCACGTTGTCGGTACCACCACCGGTCGGGTCGGTCGCCAAGTAGTTGGCGAGCGCAACCGATGCGTCGGTTCGAATACCGCTGCAGTTGGCCTGGCCGTCTCCCGCATCGGGATCGCCAAGGTCATCACAGTCCGAGCCCTTTGACTTGAGGTGGTTGACTGCAACGGTGAACTTGGCGCCGGTCGCGTCCTCCTCAAAGGTCTGGATAAGGACGGGCCTGTTTTTGTCATCAATGAACGTCGGGTCGACGGAGGAGTCGAGCACGGCGAACGTGCCGGCCTCCGAGACCGAACCGGGCTTGAAGATCAGGGCGACCTTGATGGCATCGCCACCGATCGAGCCGGAGTCGACGTAGTCATAGGTGCCAGCACCGACCGAGGCGTTCAGCGCCGCCACCAGGTCCGCCACCGAAGCGCCGCCGTCGTTCTCAATCTCGATGAGACCGACAACATCGGCATCCATGACCGCAAGGGCACTGACGATCTTGGCCCGCTGACGGTCGAGTTCGGCTGCGGAATCGGCGCCACGGCATCCCAGCGCGCTTGGTCCGCAGGTAGCCCCCGACTCGTCCAAAGTGGTGAAGTAGTTCAACACGTTGAAGCTGGCCACCGTTAGGGAACCACCGACCGGGTCTGGCGCCTCAGGGCGAGGGTTATCGGCATCGAAGCTGTAGTTCACGCCGTCGACCGGGCGAATGCGCCAGGCGTCTGTCCCCGTCTGCCCGGCGAACGACCAGTGCATGACGCCGGTCAGACCGGTAATCGAGTCACCGCCCCGGAACCGATTTGTTGTCGAAAGACCGCCCGCGGGGAACGGGTACTGTTCATCACCGGTCGGCGACGTCAGGGCCTCGTTCTGATCGTTGTTGTCGTCATCGAGAATGATGCGCCGGGTTGCGAGGTCGGCCTGGCTTGCCACATAGCCCGCAACGCTCGGGGCGTTGGCGTCGGTGAACTGCTCCGGCCGTTCATTCACGGTGAGAACCACCTGACCATAGCGAGCGAGCTGGAAATACTCGCTGACGACCAGCTTGTCCGGAACGGTTATCAGCATGCCCTCGACCGCTTCGAACGCCGCCGCCTCATTGGTCGGGCTGGCGGCGGGAAGGTTGATCGTGGTTGCGGTTGGCAGCGGCGAGCCGCTTGAGTCGATAGTGATCGATCCGGACCCGGTGTCCAGCTGGGTCATGTCGAAGAAGTCGCCGACAACGCCGGTCACAGTGACGAGGTCACCGGTTGCCAGCCCCGATGGGCATCCGGCGCCGAAGCGGCAGAAGACAAAGATGCCTTCGGAAGTGGTGGGGTCGGCATCTGCATCGACGTCTTCTTCCTGGATGAAGAAGCCGTCGAGCACATCGGACCGCTCAAACAACGAAGTAACTACCGCCTGCACCGTCACGACTTGGCCATCGAGAGCAGGCGTCGAGCCCGAACCCTGGGCGCTGTGGATCTTCACCATGTCTGGCGGCGCCGAACAGCCGATCTCACCAAGACCGTTGATGACGTCGTTTCCAAGGCCGGTCCATTCGATTGCCGGGTCGAACACGTCGGAGCCGTCCGGGTCACCGACAGTGACCGACTCGTTGCGGCACAGGGTGTCGTTCTGGGTGCCAGCATCTGCGGTTCCCCACTCGCTTCCGGGGTCAACGCCAATCTGGCCGATCACATCGATAAGGGCACCGTCGGGGTCCCGCAGCGCAACGGCGTCGTCGCCGTTCCAGTTTGCGCTCCCGCTGGTCAGGTCAGCGACCGCCAGGATCTCGGCCGCAGCCGACGGATTAGCGATGACGTAAACATCACCATCGGCCACCGACCCCGAAAGCGCAATGGTCACCGCCGTCGTGCCACCGTTTGAATACCGCTCGAGAACATAGGACGACAGGTCCACCTCGGCGCTACCGAGATTCGCAATCTCGATGGCCTTGTTGTTGCCTGAACCCTCGACGTACTGGGTGAAGAGCAGCTGCGGCAGCACCGGCGCCGGCTCACAACCAACTTCTCCGAGACCGTCAAAGTTGTCGATACCCGTGGCCTCCCACTCGACCGCAGGATCGAACACGTCAGTCTCATCGGTATCTCCGACGGTCACGTCGCCCAACCTGCACAGCGTGTCATTCTGGGTGCCGACCGTCGCGTCACCCCACTCGCTCCCAGGGTCAAAACCGACCTGACCAATAGAGTCAATCACCGCGCCGGACCCCGTATTACGAAGCACTATCGCGTCATCGCCATTCCAGTTTGCGCTCCCGCTGGTCAGGTCAGCGACCGCCAGGATCTCGGCCGCAGCCGACGGATTAGCGATGACGTAAACATCACCATCGGCCACCGACCCCGAAAGCGCAATGGTCACCGCCGTCGTGCCACCGTTTGAATACCGCTCGAGAACATAGGACGACAAGTCCACAGACACACCGGTCGTGTTCGCAATCTCGACGGCCTTGTTGTTCGACGACCCTTCGATGTATTGCGTGAAGAGGAGGTCAGAACTTGGAATCGCTCCCGCTCGTCCGGGGGCGACGGTCAGCAGAGCGACCATCGCGATCAGCGCGGAGAGCACAGCAAGTATTCGGGTCAGCATTGAAGTGGCGTCCTTCGTGGCGGTGGATGGATCGCCGGACGTGCTCGACTCTCTTTATCGATTGCGACACGGCGATGTCACCGCTTGCCCGTTGTGACCTTCGGTGGTTTCTATGTCCTCAATACTGCTTTTCTGGCTACGGGAGCGGCGACAACGTCAACTTAGTCGACCTGCCAGTCCCACCACATAGAAACGAAGAGAAGTGTCACCATGTTTACCGATGGTTCATCCACGGGACATCATCGTCCGGGCGGTTTCCGTCGGGCCGACGAACGACCGCCAGCAACGCCTGCATGCCCATCGCCACCAGCCGGGCCTGCGGCCGAACCGGCTGGTCCAGGAAACGACGTATCATTCGAACCGGCATGGGCCGTAGGCGGCACCAACAGCCTCCAACCGGCCGAGGCAGTCCAACTCGACAACTCCGCCATCGGCCACCACTGCAGTGTCGTCTCCTGCCATCGCCAGCGGCAGTAGCGCGGCGCCTGGGACAATGAGGCCGAGCAGCGCCAGACCGGTACCGATCCGTCGGCGGAAGACGCGCTGCCCGGCCCGACCAACGATGGCGTCGAGATCGGGTTCGACAGGTGGGCGGGCGTCGCCAACCGTGACCAACCACGCTCGAAGCTCATCGAGATCCGGCCCAATGCCGTCCGGGTGACCGTTTGACTCAACGCCGGACTCGCCGGACTGTTCACCGCTAGACGGCCCGACCATCGAAGCCCTCCCCTGCCAATTCGATTCGGAGCTTCTCCAGCCCTCGACTCATACGACTCTTTACCGTGCCAACCTCGACGCCGAGCACGGCAGCGGTTTCGGCCTCGGTGTGCTGCAGCAGTAGCCGAAGGACCAGCACCGACCGAAACGCCAGCGGCACCGCCATCAGCGCCCGCTGCAGATCCAGGTGATCAACGCCGATCTCCGGCATTGCCTCCGGGGCGCTCAGCGTGAGTTCCCGCTCTCGCTTCCTGCGACTGATGCGACGCCGGGCCCAGTGCAGCCCGGTGGTGTAGACCCACCCGGCGATGTTCGCTCCCGGCTCTCCGCCCCCAAGACGGTCCCAACGTTCATAGGCCCTGGCGAATGCCTCGTTCGCCGCGTCCTCCGCTAGGTCGGCGTCTCCGAGGGTCCAACGGAGGGCGTTCACGATCGACGGATGGGTGCTTCGACAGAACGCCTCAAACGTCACCGAATCCACCGAGGTCATGTTCTTCCCGTCAATGCTCTGCGGCGGCAGATCGGCTCTCGTCAGGCTTAGCATCAACTGTGTTAGTCACAGCGTCCCGCAAAGGTTCCCCGATTGACAAGAAAACTCCCACGTTAAGATCTTCCGATTTGAACTGTCGCTCGGAGCACCCATGCAACTGACCTCGCTGCTATTCACGCCAACGACCACCAAC